>JAIRNC010000037.1 GCA_031258255.1 Synergistaceae bacterium | reverse complement strand
ACGGCTCACCACCGTGACAACCAATCTCGCGCGGTCCCATCGTCCAGCGGTCTAGGACACCGCCCTTTCAAGGCGGCGACACGAGTTCGAACCTCGTTGGGACCGCCAGAAATACCAAGGCTTCACGCGATCCAGCGTGAGGCCTTTTTCTTTTTGTGTTCCGTATGTGTTCCAGCCAACACCCAAACCCTATTCCGCAAGCGGGCGCACTGGCCGGCTCCAGTTATTGACGGGGCGTGGCATACGCGATACGACAGTCTTAGTAGCAATTGGTTTATAAAGATAAGGAGGTGATGTCATGACCAGATTGCTGGAGGCGCGAAAGAGTAGGGGGTTAAAAGCGATTGATTTGTGTTGCGCGACCCGTCCGCGGTCATCGTGTCTACTTCCCGCGCCGTCATTTCCGCCTTGACCTGATCCTGCGCCGCCGCTATCTCCGCTTCCAATTCCTCTCGCATGTTCATGAACCCTTTCAGGTTGCGTACCGTGGTGATCAGTTCCTGCTGTCCCATCATCGTTTCCTCCTTTGGCGTGATGGGCTTGGTTGATGAGAATAAGTTACTGCAATATTATAGTCTCGTGGAATTTCAAGCACATCGTAAATCACAAGACCATGATGGGAGTCAAGGCAGTGACGGCGCTCGAAGGCTACGAAGACCTATTGATATACACGCCGTCTATCCTTATCGGAGGTGAACGCAATGATTCATGACGTACCGAAACCTGATATAAGCCTGAATTTTACGATAGAATTGGCACGCCTCGGCTCCCACTCTGAGCTGTTCGGAAAATGAACCCGCAAGACAAGCTGCCGCGGCCCTTGCAGCCTGTGCGCGCGTTGCCATCCTGGATGGTCAAATAAAAAATGTATGCCTAAACTCGCGCGACCCACTCCCTGAACTTCGCCACGTAGCTTTTCAGGAACTCGTCGGACGAGCGGGGAAGACGGCCATTTTCTAGTTCCCTGGGGAAGGAGAAGTAGAACTCCGGCTGATTCATCGTGCGGAGGTCGAGGAAGTTCAGCACCTGCCTCAGCTGGTTTTGCGCCCCGAACGTGCCTATCGCCCCGGGGCTGGCGCCGATCAGCCCGGCGGGCTTGCCGCTCCACAGATTTTGCCCGTAGGGGCGGGAACCCCAGTCCAGCGCGTTTTTAAGGACGCCGGGGAACGACCTGTTGTACTCCGGGGTGATTATGAGCACCCCGTCGCAGACCTTGATCCGCTCTTTGAAATCTACGGCCTCAGAGGGCGGGGCCTCTTCGATATCCTGTGAGTAGAACGGAAGGGACTTAATGTCGAACTCGTCAAACTCCAAGGATCCACCGGCGGCCTCTTTGAAAAAAACAAACAGCTTTTTGTTGATCGAACCCCTGCTGATCCCGCCTATGAGCGCTAAGATTTTAGGCTTCCTGTCCGCTGCGTTTTGTGTCATAAAACTGTCCCTCCCCTGATAAATTTAATATATCGAGACCTTATCATAAGGCGGAGGGAATCGAATCCGTAATTCAGCGACCTTTTCTGCTCCGGCGGCGGGCCGGGGCGGCGCCCTGCTCAGTGCCCTCCCCGCGCGGGGCGTTTCGCCCTAGGGCGTTTATTGACTCGCAGATCTGCCGTGCATCGGCGCAAAAGGCCCGCGCGCTGAAAGGGCCGCTGTACCATGTGGGGCTGTAATGGGACTCCGCCAGCAGATCCTCAAAGGACTCAGACCAGGTTTCAGCCGCGCCGAGGGCGACGGCGTATGGCAGAAAACGCTCGAACAGGTCCACAGTGGGCTCCGGTATTTTTTGCCCCTTGAACGGGTACAGCGTCTCCACGCGGTTCCTTTCGGTTTTCAGGAACGTCTCAAAGCCCTCGACTCGGGCGAGGAGCTTTTTGCCCTCCTGCGTCCTCTCAGGGATGATGGCGGAGAACACCAGCGCGGATGCTATCGCGGCGCCGGCCTGCGTGACGATCTGGGGATCCTTGAAGGGCGGGGCGGCGAAGAACAGGGCGATCAATCGGCTGATGATGAAAAACGGTACCGCGAGCGAGAAGAGCGCCAGCAGCGCCCCGGCGGCCAAGACCGAGACGAGCGGGATGCCGCGCCGCTTTCTTGCGTGCCTGGCGTCCCCGGCGCGGCGGCTCCCATCCGCGCCGCCAGCCACGGCCCTGCGCTCCCAGTTCTTTCTGAGGTTTTTTACCGCGCTCACGGCAGAGGTGAAGAACGGGGCGAAAAAGAGGGCGGCCAGCCCTATGGAAAGGACGCGGCCATTCGCCGCCCCCGCGCCGCCGTCCCTCATGAGCAGGAAGAACGGGACAAAGAGCGGCAGCCCGCAGATCACGGGCTTGTAGTTCCACCTGAAGAGCCTGGGGTGCTTGGCGGCGGTGGCGCCGCTGCGCGCGGCAATGCGCCTTATCCCGTAGAATGACGGCAGGAACGCGACCTTCGCCCTGGTGAACGCCACGTCTGCCTTGCTGCCCGCGCCGTCCCCGCCGCAGATTATGACGCTTGGCTTGCCGCCCTCGAACAAGCTCTCCATCATCGCCCTGTGGGGAGATGAAAGGTCGCTCCATCGCTTGCGCGTCCGCGAGACCGACAGGGCGGCGTCAAGCGGCGAGATAGCCAAGAACCCGCGAACGGCCAAGTCCACCAGGTCCGCCAATAACAGATCCGCGTCGAACCTCAGCTTCTTTATGTAGCCGACGTAAGCCGGTTCGAGGCCATACGGCACGTGGAAGAGCGGGTACGGCGCCCGGCGTTTTCGGGCCTTTGTGCAGAAAAGCCAGCTCCCGGCGTACCAGAGGACTATCGAGAGCGACGACAGGGAGAATAGCGCCTTGAAGTGCGCGCTCACCCAGCTCGGGGGCGCGTAGCCCTCCATGCGTTCAAGGGCGCCCGCCGCGGCAGGGAAGATCCAAGACATAAGAAGGGACAGAGCAAAGGCTGAAAGCGCCGGACGCCACCGCGCGGCCGTTTCCCGGCAACGTATGCATTTGCGGCCACACATGCCCATCCCCCCCTTACATATAATACAATAAATGAAGTTTTTGTGGGATCCAGCGCTATCGTGGTTTATGCTGAATACGCGCTCCGCCGAACGCGGTATCTGCCGCGCCCCGGAGCGCGTTTATTCACGTCGCTGCGAGCCAAACGAGTGGCAATACGCCATATATACCGTGCGTGATGACGGAGAGCGGAGACGATGTCACGCCGGGGAGCAATCTCCCTTATTAATTACCTCTTGCCCAACGGCATTATGCAAAGCGCCGCCTCGTCGTTTTTCAGCTTCAGCTCGCGCTTTACGCCATCCACGTTCATGGAGACCATGTACCGTGTCGATATCCCAAGCGCGTCGGCGGCGAGGTAGGCGTTCTGGCTCATGGCGCCCGCCGCGGTATAGGCAAGGGCGTTCCCGTCGTTGAGCCGTGCCATCGAACCCAGGTTGGACGGATCGGAGACCAGGACCAAGACGACCGGCGACGACTTGACGAAACCGTCGCCAGTGATGTCGGCCAGCGCGTCCTTCTTCGAAATCTCGGCAAGGGCGTGATTCTTCCAGTCGTAGAGGAATACGCCGTCCCGCCTCACTGCGTAGACCTTGACGTATGGCGGGCGGCCGCCGGCGAGCGGCACCGTCCAGCCGGTGTCGCCCCGGTTTCTGCCGGTCGTAGCCCACAGGATCGTGCCCAGTTCCCCGTCCGAGATGTCGCCGTTCGGGAAGTTGCCGCGAGTGCCGGAAGCCCGTCTCTCGATCAGGGCGAATATCCCGTCCCCGCCCGTCGACGTGGGTTTTGGCAGGCTGATATCAGCCAACGCCGACTGGGCCATTATCGTGCAGACCAACAGCGCCGCGCAAAAAAACACAGACATTCGCTTCATCTCGACACCTCCGTTTTTGAAAAAAAACGCCTAACGCCTGAGCGCCCTACAGCAGCTCCGCTATCTGGACGGCGTTCAGCGCCGCCCCCTTGCGCAGATTGTCGGACACCACCCACATGGAGATGGCGCCATCGAGCCCGGAGTCCTTGCGTATCCTGCCCACGTAGACCGGATCCTTGCCCTCGGCGTAGCGCGGGCGAGGGTAAATCGAGCTGCCGGGGCGGTCCTGCACCTCCACCCCTGGGGAGGCCTCCAGTATCTCTCTCGCCTCCTGGGGCGTGATGGGCTTGTCGAACCTCGCTATTATGGCCTCGCCGTGGCTGCGGAACACCGGCACCCTGACCGTGGTGCAGCTTACGCGCAGTTCCGGTATGTGCATTATCTTCCGGGACTCGCGTATCATCTTCCACTCCTCCTCTGAGAACCCGTCGTCGTCGAACGCCCCTATGTGTGGGAGCAGGTCGAAGGCGATGGGGTGCGGGTAGACGAGCGACGATGACGGCGCCTTGCCGTCCAGTAGTTCGCGGCTGCCGCTTTCGAGCGTCCTGAGCGCCTCGTGCCCCGTCCCCGAGACGGACTGGTACGTGGAGAAAGCGACGTAATTCAGCCCCGCCGCCTTATGCAGCGGGTACAGGGCCACGACGGCCTGAATCGTGGAGCAGTTCGGGTTGGCGATTATCCCGTTGTTCAGCTTTATATCCTGCGGGTTGACCTCCGGGACCACCAGCGGGACGGAAGGGTCCGTCCGCCAGGCAGAGCTGTTGTCGATGACTGTCGCGCCGGAGGCTGCGGCCACCGGCGCCCATCTCCTGGATGTCGTCGCGCCCGCCGAGAAGAGCGCTATGTCGATGCCCTTGAACGAGCAGTCGTCCACGGCCTTTACCGTGTACTGCCCGCCGCCGAACTCAATTTCAGTGCCAGCGGAGCGCTCCGACGCAAGCATCGTTATCTCTGAGACAGGGAAATCCCTCTGCTCCAGTACCTTTAAAATCTCGCGTCCTACAAGGCCGGTGGCGCCAAGCACGGCCACCCTCTTCGGTGCTTTGTTCATATCGGGCATTTAAACCGCCCCCTCTTCGATAAAATGTTCGTGGAGCGCGCGAACGGCGTCCTCTGCCCTCGGCGCCGCAACCACGCACGTCACGGCCAGCGCCGTGGAGGCTATCATGTCTATGTTGATTCCCTCCTCCGCGAGGACGGTGAACATGCGCGACGGGATGTCTGGGTGGTTCGCTATTCCGGCGCCCACGATGGAGACCCGCGATATCTCCGTGTTGAAGGACACGCCCTGGGCGCCTATGTCGCGGCTGAAATCGCGGCATACGTCTATCGCCCCGTCCAAAAACTCCTTTTTTACGAGAAAGCCTATGTCGTTCATGCCGCCCCTCATGTTGTTCTGTATGATCATCTCCGCGCCTATGCCGTTCTCAGCCAGGCTGGAAAAGAGACGCCCGGCCACCCCGGGGACATCCGGCACGCCCATCATCACGACCTTCGCCACCTTCGAGTCGTGGACTACCCCCTTTATGGCAAGGCCCTCGCTCACAGGGTTGTTCTTCACTATCCAGGTCCCCTCCTCGTCCACGAAGCTAGAGGCCACGTACAGCGGCACCTCGTACCTCGCCGCGACCTCGACGCTCCTGGCTTGTAACATTTTAGCACCTAAGGAGGAAAGTTCCATGCACTCCTGGTACGTGAAATGTTTGAGCTTTACAGGCGCTTTGACTATTTTCGGGTCAGCGGACATGACGCCGGCCACGTCCTTTAGAATGTGGCACTCGCCGCCGATCGCGGCCGCTAAGGCGACAGCCGACAGATCCGACCCGCCGCGCCCCAGCGTTATCACGTCGCCCGCGTCCGTGATGGCCTGGAACCCAGCGACTACCGCCACCTTGCCGCTCTCCATAGCCTTTGTGACGTCCTTCGGGTCCACGCGGTAGATACGCCCCTCCGTGGGGAAGCCGTTGGCGTAAAAACCGGCCTGGGCCGCTGTGAAGGACTGAGCCTGCACTCCCTCCCTGTTCAGCGCCAAGGCCAACAGCGCCACGCTCTGCTGTTCGCCGGTGGCCAGGAGCTGATCCAGCTCCCTGCCGCTGAGTTCGTCCGACACGTCCTGGGCCAGTGCCAGGAGGTTGTTCGTGGTGTTGCCCATAGCGGAGACGATGACGGCAAGGAGATAGCCCCTCTTCTGGTAGCTGATTATGATGTTCGCTACTTCCTTCATCCGCTGGGCGTCGGCCACGGAACTCCCGCCGAATTTGAGGACGGCGACCTTTTGCTCTGGAGGCTCGGTCATGCGCGCGCCTTCGCTCAATTTAACCCTCCTGTCTGCCGGAGACTTTCCAAGGGACGCTCGACCCTGGCGCCGCCCTTGTTGCACTCCAGGACGAAAAAGAGCGACTCGACCCCGTGCTCCGAGAACGTGCGGCACATCGTCTCCGCTGTCCTCCGCGGTTTTCCCCGGACGAGGGCCAACACGCTGGGGCCGGACCCGCTGATCGCGACGCCGAGGCACCCTGGTATGGATCGCACCCTGTCCATTATCACGTCCCCTCCTGGGAACAGCTTGGCCCGGTACTGCTGATGCAGCCTGTCGTCCATCCCCCATGAGAGGAGATCCCACTCGCCTGTGGCCCACGCAGCAGCCAAGAGCGCCGCCCTGCCGAGGTTGAACACGGCGTCCATGAACTCTACTTTCTCGGGGAGCGCGTCGCGGGCGTCACTTGTGCGCACCTTGACATCAGGAACGGCGACCACCGCGTACATGTCGTCAGGCAACGAGGGGAGACGGACGTAACGCAGGTTTTCGCCGTCCCAGCAGCTGACCGTCATCCCCCCTAGGTAGCAGGGGGCTACGTTGTCGGGATGCCCCTCTATCCGCGTCATCGCGCGGAGCAGCTCGTCCTCCGGGGCGTTTATACCGTTCAGCGCGTCCGCTATGAGAACCCCCGCGACCACGGCGGCGGCGGAGCTGCCCAGCCCCCTGCTGAACGGTATGGCGTTGTTTGAGACAAGCCCAAATCCCTTCCCCTCCACGCCCCAATGGCCACAGGCGGCGAGGTAGCTCTGGATGACCATGTTCGATTTCATGTCGGACAGCTCACGAGCGCCCTCCCCCACCGTGTCGCTGCGAAATTCGCCGCTAGGCAGGGTTTCCGTGATGGAAAATATATTGTAGAGGGACAGCGCCATGCCGATGGTGTCGAAACCGGCCCCCAGGTTAGCGCTCGTGGCCGGCGTCCTGACCCGCAGTATGGGTTCTGGCATTAAACCAGCGCCTCCATCAGCTCATCGAAGGAGCTGCCGATCTTTACAGGGCGCCCGGCCTGAGCTAGCGCCGTGTCGGGATCCTTCAGGCCATTGCCTGTGAGTATCATGACGACCGTGGCGCCCTCCGGGAGCCTCCCAGCCGCCTTGAGCTTGATCAGGCCAGCCAGCGGCGCGCAGGACGCCGGCTCGGCGAAAATGCCGCCGTCCTTCGCGAGGGCGAGCTGCGCTTTTAAGATCTCGTCGTCCGTGACGGAGTTGAACTCGCCGCCGGAGTCGCGGACAGCCTCCCGCGCCAGATCAGCGCTCACCGGGTTGCCTATGCGGATGGCGGTAGCTACCGTCTCCGGGTTCGGGCATGGCTCGTTCGTCACAAGGGGCGCCGCGCCCTCGGCCTGGAAGCCGAACATCCTGGGCAGGGACGAGATCCTCCCCTGCTCCCTGAAATCGCGGTAGCCGGCCCAGTACGCGCTGATATTGCAGGCGTTGCCCACGGGGATGGCATGTATGTCCGGCACCCTCCCCAAGGACTCGCATATCTCCCAGGCACCGGTCTTCTGGGCAATCAGCCTGTAGGGGTTTACTGAGTTCACCATCGCGAAGGAGCGCGCCGCGGCTGCCTCCCTCGCCATTTCGAGGGCCCTGTCGAAGTTGCCGTCTATGGCTATGACCTTAGCGCCGTATATGAGCGCCTGGGCGAGCTTGCCCAGCGCGACCTTGCCGGACGGCAGGAGGACGTAGCAGGGCACTCCGACGTGCGCCGCGTAGGCAGCGGCGGACGCCGACGTGTTGCCCGTGGACGCGCACACGAGCGCCCGAGCGCCATCTTCCAGAGCTTTCGCCACGGCAAGGACCATCCCTCTGTCCTTGAACGACCCCGACGGGTTGCATCCCTCCAGCTTCGCCCATAGCTCCACGCCGAGCGCACCTCCGATCCTGTCGAGGCGGACGAGTGGCGTACTCCCCTCCTCCAGGTTCACCGCCGGGGTTTTGTCCGTCACCGGGAGCCTGTCGCAGTACCGTTTTAGAACACCCATTTACACTCCTCCTGGGCGAAGTTTTCCTCGCCGCGAATACGTATTCTCACCGTGGTATATTAATGATGCTATGTATAAAATGTCAAGCTCTTGTTTTGAACCTGTTTTATTTTACGGCGCCACGGCCGGCACCTCACACGAGATCGTCCATGTAGCGGGAGACCTTGGGGGACCAGTTATAGCGTATCAGCCTGTACTTGCCCCACAGCCGCTCGGCGGCGCCGCAGTGTTCTATCAGGTGGACGCCGCAGTAGTCGAGGCCGAAGCAGAAGAGGTTGTCGAGCGGCATACCGAACAGCCCGGAGACGATGCTCCACATGATGGCCCCGTGAGCGGCTATCAGGACGTTGCGCAGCTCCTTCGACTCCTCGGTTATCCTCTCGAAGGCAGCGATCCCACGTCCCTGGAGATGCCCCATCGACTCGCCGCCGGGGGGCGCGACGCTCTCCACGTCCTTGCCCCTTTCGCGGAATATGTCGACGTAGCCCTCCGCGATCTCGTCCTTCGTGAGGCCGTCCCACTCCCCCATGTCTATCTCCCGCAGGGACGGATCCTGCTCGACGGCGCAGAGCTTTTTCTTCTGGAGGCCTGAGACGATCGTCGCGGTCTCCACGGCGCGCGACAGGTCGCTCGAAATGATGCGCTCCATAGGGATAGCCGCAAGCGCCTTCCCTATGGCAGCAGCCTCCTTTTTGCCCACGTCGGAAAGCGGATAGTCCGTCTGCCCGTAAATGTACCTCCTCTCGTCAGGAAACTGAGGCTTGCCGTGCCTCAGCAGGAAAAGTCTCACCCCACCGCTATTGCCGTCCACGATAAAACACACCCCATCCCCGGCGGACGCCGTTTGTAATTTCAAGCGCGAACACGTATTGTACGCAATTATACATGAAGTATAATTCTCTTTATATGCTTTTACGCCATTGGGGGTTGAAGGGTTTTTCCTTGGGATATAAACTCTGCAAGGTGCGATAAATGAATGGAGGTTTTGAAAAATGCCCAAACCGTGGTGGCGCGAGGTGATAGAGACAGTCATATATGCCCTGGTTCTCGCGTTCCTGCTCCGGACTTTCGTCATCCAGGCTTTCTGGATACCCAGCGGCTCGATGATACCGACCCTCAACGTGAACGACAAGGTGCTCGTGGCCAAGTTCTGGTACAAGCTCCCGAAGGTCGAGCCGAAGCGCGGACAGATCATCGTGTTCAAGTTCCCGGACGACCCCATGAGGGACTTCGTGAAGAGGCTGATCGGGCTGCCTGGCGAGACCGTCGAGATGAAGGACGGCAGGGTTTTCATCAACAGGCGCGAGATATCGGAACCCTACGTCCAGAACGGCGACAACTACACCATGCCCGCCATAGTCGTGCCCAAGGGCGAGTATTTCTTCCTGGGTGACAACAGGGGCAACTCGCAGGACAGCAGGTTCTGGTCGGCGCCGTTTGTGAAGAAGGGCTTCATCAGGGGGCCCGCTATTTTCAGATACTGGCCTCCCAGCCGCATCGGCCTCCTGGACTAGCGGCAGTGGGCAGGACAGTCTGGTTCCCAGGCCATATGGCGAAGGGGCAAAGGCAGCTCGACGCCCTTTCGTCCGCCCTCGACCTCCTGCTGGAGGTCCGCGACGCGAGGGCGCCCCGCCTGACGGCCTCACCGGCGACTGACTCGTTCAGCCGCTCCCTTCCCGTGTGGGCCGTCCTCTCCAAATCCGACCTGGCGGACCCGGACGCTACGGCGGAGTGGATCCGCCATTTCAAAGGACAGGGACGGATGGCCTGGGCTGTAGACCTCAGAAAGGGCGTACCAAACGCTTTAAAGAAAGCCATAGCCGAGATGCGCCCGTCGTCGTCGTCCAAGATGGTATATCGCGAGGTGCGCCTGGCGGTCGTGGGTACGCCGAACGTCGGCAAGTCCATGCTGTTGAACGGCTTAGTCGGCCGCAGGGCCGCCGCCGTGGGCGGCATACCGGGCGTTACGAAGGGCGTGTCCTGGTACGCTGGGCGCGGTTGCCTCGTGGCGGACTCGCCCGGCATACTCGACCCGAGGTCGGACGCGAGGGTTCACAGGATGCTCTCGTGGATTTCCTCCACCAAGGGACAGGTGATAGGCTCATGGGCAGGCCTGGCCAGCGAGTGCGTCGCCTTCCTGCAAGGGCGCGGGCTCGTCTCTGGCTTGGCGGGCACGTGGGGGATCGACGCCTCGGGCGACCCTTCAGACGTGCTGGAGAGGGTAGGCAGGCGCTTGGGGCGTCTCCTCCCAGGCGGGCTGGTCGATATCGAGTCATCCGGCAAGGCACTCATCGAAGCGATCTCCGCCGGAAAATTCGGTCGGTTGAGCCTTGAGCGACCCAGCGACCCGCCGCCCTGGGACGAGCTGTCATGAGAGGGCCAGTCGCCGGCGTCGACGAGGCGGGACGTGGGCCGATAGCCGGCCCTGTCGTGGCTGCCGCGGCGATACTCACGCCGCCCCAGTTTCGCGTCCTCCTGCGGGAGGGGCTGGACGACTCGAAAAAACTCAGCGAGCGGGCACGGGAGAGGCTGTTCCTCCGAATGGCAGAGCTGGGGGTCGTCTGGAGGGCGCAGGCCGCTTCCCACGCCAGGATAGACAGCACGAACATCCTTCGCGCGGCGCTGTGGGCGATGTCCCGCGCAGTGATGGCCCTGCCGCAAAACCCTGGCCTCGTCGTAGTCGACGGAACCTGTCTCGTCCCGGGCATTCCTCCGACGATGCAGATAGCCATGCCGAAGGCAGACGCGAAGGTGCCGGCCGTGATGGCGGCCTCGGTCGTGGCGAAGGTCTTGCGCGACCGCGTGATGAAAAGCCTCGACCGGCTCTACCCGGAATGGGGGTTCGCCAAGCACAAGGGGTACCCCACCAAGGCGCACAGGCTCACGACGGATCTCCTTGGCCCGTCCCCTGTGCACAGGCTGTCGTTCGGGGGGTATAAAAAATGGCCCACGTAGGCGGGCTGGGAGGTAACGCGATAAACCCCGACGCCGGAGGCATCAGGCCGCCGGTCGGGGAAGGGAGGGCGGTAAGGCCGTCCTCCGAGGGCGCTCCCAGAATACCGAACGGGGCGACCGTCGAGGGGCTTGTCCTCGGGAAGGACGGCGAGATGTACCAGGTCCGCATCGGCGCAAACCTCATGAACGCGCGTTCGAGCATACCGCTGTTCATAGGCCAGCGCTTCCGCGCCGTCTGGGACTCCTCCGCCACCCCTCCCCTCTTGCGTCTCCAGGGGGCCGACATGGCGCTGCTGTCGCGCTTCACGGGCCGTGACCAGCAGATCGCCTCAGCGCTCATCTCAAGGGGGCTGCCCGTAAACGACGAGGTGATATGGACGCTGCGCCAGCAGTGGATGCAAAACGGCGGGAACCCGTCGAAAATGGGCGCTCTCGTGGAGCTCTGGGCGCGCGGCGCCGCCATGACGGAGGCCAACGTGGCGCTTTTGGCGTGGTACATGGAGCTGTCGCCGGAGCGGGCGATGTCGATATGGAAGAAAATCCAGGACCGTGTCCGCTCACGCAAATTCGACTCGCCAAAGGAACTCTTGGCCGCGCTTAAGGAGGACGGTGACAGCGAGATCCTGGACTTCCTCAAGGCACACGCCCTCGCGGGCAAACCAGCGCGGCGCGGGCTGGACCCGTCGTTGTCCCTTGCGCCCGCCTGGTGGCCGGTGGGCCAGGACGATGGCGGGCCGGTCATGGCGAAGGTGTCCTTCTCGTCCGAAAAGGCAGCGGATCGCCATATATGGTGGGTGTCCTTCGACATGGACGGGAATTTCCTGGGGCCGCTCCAAGGCAGCGTTATGACCGACTCCAAGTCGCTTTCTGTAAATTTAAAGCTGGAGGACGCGTCCAGGATCCAGGCTGTGGAGGACAACCTGCAAGCCCTCCGCGACGACCTGGACGAGCTGCCCTTCGCCCTCCAGCATCTGGGCGTGGGCGCCCTGTCGCGCGGCCGGCGCTCCGCGGAGACGAGGCGCGAGCTGGACGTGGAGGCTTAAGACGTGGCTGAAACATCGCGAACGGGGTCAAAGAAAAGCAAGGCGGCGGCGCTAAAGTACGAGGCCGGGAAGGACAGCGCGCCGAAGCTCCTGGCAAAGGGCAGGAACAGCGTCGCTGAGAAGATCATCGAGGTCGCCGCCCAGGCCGAGATCCCCATCGTGGAGGACGCCGCGCTCGTAAGCGCGCTCTTGGCCCTGGAACTAGGCGAGGAGATACCGCCGGATCTGTACCGCGCGGTCGCGAAGATCCTCTCCTTCCTCTACAGCGTGGACAAGTACGAGGGCGTCGATGTCGCAAAGCTGGCTGGGCAATCGCCGCGCGGGGGACGGGAAGGGAAATGATCGGGTGGAACCGGCGCGAGTTCGGCCAAAGCGGCGAGGCGATAGCGGCCCGGTACGTCGAGCGCCTGGGCTGGAGGATATTGGGCCGGAACGTCCGGATAGGCAAGGGCGAGCTAGACATCACCGCCATGGACGGACGCGATCTGGTCATCCTGGAGGTGCGGTCGCGCCGCGTCGGCAAGCTCATGCCGGCGGAGACATCAGTCGGGCCGATGAAGCTCAGGACGCTGATAAAGACGGCAAGGAAATACGTAGAGAAAATTTCATTCGACGGTTGCTGGAGAATAGACGTCATAGCCATTACGGAGGACGAATCAGGGAACATAGGGATAGAGCTCTTCCAGGACGCGACGATGGGCATGGGCGGCCCGTTCATGGGATGATGTCGTAGAATCGAGAAGGCCGATTTATGGCCAGGCCCTAAAGGGTGGAGATTTAGACCTTCGCGGCGGAATTAATTTGCCCTTTTTACGGATGCGTCGCCATAGCTTTGGTATACATTGTACTTGCATGTATTTCTTAGCAAAGGCGAAGGTTTATACGATGAAGGGAATAAGCGGGGTAACATTGAAAGGAACTCAGGCGCTCCCTGTGGAAATAGAGGTCGAGATCACCGGGGGGCTTTTTTCGATCACAGTGGTCGGCCTACCGGACGCCGCCGTAAAGGAGGCGAGGGAGCGCGTCCGCGCCGCGCTCCGTGGGATAGGGCTGACGCTCAAGGGGCGGATAGCGATAAACCTCGCGCCGGCCGACCTCCCCAAGGAGGGCGCGCTGCTAGACCTGCCGATGGCTGTCGGGCTGGCCAAGGCATCGGGGAGGGTCGACCTTCCGGACGGGGCCGCCTTCATGGGCGAACTCGCCCTGGACGGGAGGCTCCGCTGGGTCAGGGGCGCCGTCCCTGCCGCGGTGATGGCTCGGGAACAGGGCATTCCGCTCTTCGTCCCGCGCGAGAACGAGCGCGAGGTGGCGCTCGTCGCCGGCGTCACGGCGTACCCTGTGGACACGCTGCTGGACCTCATGCTGCACCTCACGGGCGAAAAGCCCCTCAGCCCCATCGAGGGCAGGGGGTTCGAGGCCGAAAAATTCGAGGCCGAGGTCGATCTCGCGGACGTAAAGGGGCAGTTCGCCGCCAAGCGCGCCCTCGAAATAGCGGCGGCGGGACACCACAACATCCTCCTGACCGGTTCGCCCGGCTCGGGAAAGACCATGCTGGCACAGGCCCTCAAGGGCATTCTCCCGCCCCTTTCGGACGAGGAGATGATGGACGTCCTGCTGGTGCGCAGCGTGGCCGGGATGTCGCTGGAGTCTGGCCGGGCAAGGCCGTTCCGCACGGTACACCATACGGCCAGCGCCATCGCGATCTGCGGCGGCGGCTCGGCCATGCGCCCCGGGGAGGTGTCGTTAGCTCACTGCGGGGAATTGGGTATATAAACCAGATTTCCCGGAGCTCCTGCCCTTGCCCCTTTCCATGCCCTAGAACCCGTCCCTCTCTTTGTCCCCGGATCTGTCCCCGGATCTGTCCCCGGCACCCTGAACTTGATCATTAAATGCTCAGGGAACAAGTCTATCCGCTCCACGAACGTTATAAACGCCTCCCTGCGCCTCTCCGGGTCGTCCAGCATCTCCTCTATCGCCTCTGCGGCTATGTCTATGTCGTTGTCTGGGTCTATGTCTGATTCTCGGGGGGCAGCACGCAGATCCCTCAGCAGAGCCGTGATCTCCCCGATGCGCGAACGCGCCTTTTCTAGCCTCGCCGCAATCTCGGCGAGCGGCAAAACGCCCTGCTCGACGGCATCGAGGAGGTTGGCTCTGCGCTTCTCCAGATCTTTCCTTTCTTCTTCCAGCTGCCTCACGCGCGCGTCTATGTCAGCCGCGCCTCCTTCTGTCTCCTTCTGTGCCTCAATGAGGACGAGCCTTAGTCTCTCCGGGTCGCAGAAGTATTTTTTGATTTCTTTTATGACCTCGCCCTCTACGACCTCCTGCCGCACGTATACATTGGTGCAGAGCACGGAATTGTCGGCTTTGGTGCTCTTTTTCTTCCTCGTGCAGCCGTAATACCAGTTGTACTTGTCTTTGATTTTCTTGGTGACGAGGGCCCGGTTCCCTAATACCCTGGTGCCGCACAGGCCGCAGAACATCAGCCCGTTGAGGAGGTTTTTGCCTCTGCTTGCTTCCGAACTCTGCGTGTAATAAGGCCTCGGGGCGGAGCCATGCCGCCGGTCGACTGCGGCGGCCATCTCTGGCGTGATAATAGGCTCGTGCGTGTCATTCGTCACGATCCACTCTGATTCGTCCTTGCCGCCGACAGTCTTTTTCATGCACGTCCTTGTCCTGTTGAACACCGTGTTCCCCAGGTAGAACTGCCGGTTTCGGTGGAGTACGTGGTGGATCGTCGTTTGCTCCCACTCGCGGCCTTGTTGCGTCTTGATCCCTTGCCGGTTCAGCTTTTTCGCTATCACGTACAGCCCCATGCCGTCGGCGTAATACTGGTATATTTTCCGCACCACCGCCGCCTCTTCCTCGTTCGCGGCGAATTTTTTCTTCACGGCCCCGCTCTCCAGCATGACCGGCACTTTCTTCAGCCCATAGGGCGGCTTGCCCCCGAGCGTGTAGCCAGCCTTCGCGGCGGCGTGCATCCCCCTGGAAACGTCCTCTCCCATCTGGGCCGAGTAAAACTCGTTGAGCGCGTCGAGTATCCCGTTCATCAGGACGCCGACAGGCCCGCTCATCTCAGGCTCGGTGACCGAGAAGAGCCGGATGTTTTTCTGTTCGAGCAAGAACCTGAACCCCTGCGCTATCCGCGCGCTCCTCGCGAAGCGGTTGGAGCGCCAGACGATCACCGCAGAGAAATTGGCGTTTCCCGAGGAAACCAGCTTCCGAAGCCGGACGAACTCGGGGCGGTCTTCCGTCCTCCCCGTGATCCCTGCGTCTATGAACTCGTCTACGATCTCGAACCCCCGCGCGGCGGCGAAGCGCCTGATCTCGTCTATCTGCGCGGAGATTGGCAGCTCGTCGTCGGCCTGCGCCTCCGTGGACACGCGGGCATATGCGACGGCGGGTACGGGTTTTTCTTTTGATGTCAGATCTGTTTCGCGTTTTGACACGACGCTTACTGCTCCTTCCCTGCGGGCCGAGGACGGGCCGAATGCGGTCGCCCTGCCAACGCACGCGTTATCCCACGTTCCGTCTCCATGTCCGCTCCTACTAGGCAGACACGGTTCAGCCGCTCTTTC
>JAIRNC010000034.1 GCA_031258255.1 Synergistaceae bacterium | reverse complement strand
GAACAATTAGAAACAGCAAAAAATTAACGAGCCAGTTTGTGATGTCGCGAGGGAGATTACAGTATCAGTCAGTAGTTACGGCTGGTTTTACCTCGTCACACATTCCGGGAATCCAGGTTTCATGGGATCACCTCGCTGTGTAATGCTTCCAATTACATTTTAGTACTTGTTGGCAACCATGTCAATTACCAATAATTACTAATGCGTTGCTAAAATGTGATTGAGGTGATTACAATGTCAAAAGTTACGCGCCAAATACGCCTTGCTCCAGATGTCGAAGAAATGGTTCAGAAAATCGCCGACATTGAGAGCCGCACGTTCTCTAACTGTGCGGACTGGCTGTTAAGGCTCGCAGCGTCTCGCTATCTTGCCGAGAAGCCTGGCGCAGATAATCGTTAATCATCCACGACCGGCTCCTGTCGTTCTCTGATGCCTTCTCGTCCACCCATTCGAGAAGGTCTTGATCGATCCTGATCTGGATCGACGCCTTTGCCATCGCCCTCGCCTCCTTCCGTCACGGCGCGTCGCTGAATGTCGCGCATTGTCTTGCCAGACCGGCGGCCGAGTGCTATACTCGCGGCGTAGAAATCGCTAATCCCCGCGTGGCTGTGTCCGCGCGGCCCCCCCGTGATCAAGTCAGGGCGCGGGGCTTTTTGGCAGATTCTGCCGATGACATTGACAAACCCGCGTGATAATACCCGTTGCGACAATTTGATAAGAACTATTACAAAGGAGGGATTCCCGGTGAACTACAGCGCAAAGCAGGTAGCCGAGTGGATTCTTTGGCTTGCCGCCCAAAAGGGCATCCGTCTCTCGCCCATGCAATTGCAAAAACACCTCTACTACGCGCAGGGGTACTCGCTTGGGATGACAGGCGATAAACTCTTTGGCGAGCCGATCTACGCATGGGAGCATGGCCCTGTCGTCCGCGAAGTGTTCCATCATTACAGGCGCTTCGGAGCGAACAAGATCACGCCCCCTGCGCGTGTGGAAATCCCCCCTGACGCGTCAGGCATTATAGACGTCATCGTGTCGGAAAAGGGGAGGGCGACCGCCTCTGAACTGAGAAACGCTACCCACGCCGAACTGCCGTACTCGTCTACGCCGCTCAACGCCGAGATCCCGATTCAACTGATAAAGGACTTCTTTGTCGAGCGCTTCTGGATATCCGACGAAGAAGACGAATACGAGCCATCATTCGACAATGAAGAAGATGAACTTGCCTTTTTCCGGGAATCGCTGTCTCCAGAGAAAAGAAAAATGCTACAAGATGCACTCTCTGACTAAAGGAGATATCGTCGTCGCTTACTTCCCGCAAGAAGACCAGGACACGTTTGATTTAAGGCCGTGCCTTGTCCTTTCGGCGCGGGAAGACGGCTTTCTTGCCGCCAAGATCACGACAACAGAACTCCGATATTCCTGGGCTTTTAAGCTTGCGCGTGGGGATTCCGCTACGATCAGAGGCGAAATACAGAAAGATTCCTGGGTTAACCTGCGGCGTTGCGAAAATATCCCCATGACTGACGCCAAACAAGTAGTATGTACGCTGAAACCAGAAGTATTGGCCGCGATCCGCTTAAAACTTGCGCGCTTTGTCGATATTTAAAGTTGCCGCTATTGAATTGTCATGGTGCGGCGGCTCTGGTGCTCAGTGCGTGTGCTACGCCGCGTTGTCCTTCGTGCCGAATAAGTCGGCGCGCGCCCTTTCGATCTTTTCCTTTTTCTCGCGTATGGCCTCGATGGCGTCGTCGATCGTCTTGTCGTCGTCGAACACGACGAGCACTGAACTTTTGTTTGGAGTAAGCGTCACGTTTTCCATGTATGGCGCGTCCTTGCTCAAATCTATTACCTCCATTTCATCAAGGGATTCTTTTATCAGGATTCGCACTATCATTTCCTTCGCAGAGGGACCGTTGAGAAGCGCCGCCTCTGTCGTGCCAAGGGCAGAACAGAGCCTTTGAAATTCGGAGGTGCGCGGTTCGCGAAGGCCAGATTCATAGCGCGAGACTGTTTTTATAGAAACGCCAATCAAGTTTGCTAAGGTGGCCTGTGTGTACCCGGCTTTTTCTCTGTAAAACTGAATAAAATTCTTACTCCCCATTCTGTCCTTCCTCCTTAGAATGGCTCAATATCTCGATTATAAATAGACTATTTGGTCTTGTCAACCCCTCTAAAAAAATATTCCCCCCTGTTTAGTCCCAAAATATAGTCCGTTTTGGGTGTTTATTAAAATGAGACCGTTTGGTATCATTCATCTGAGGTGTAGACAATGTTTTTAGTTCCCAGGATGAAGGAACGAAGAAAAGTATCGAGGCTTACGCAACCTGAACTTGCGACACTAGTTAAGGTGTCAGCAAAGACTGTTGGGCGCTGGGAAAGCGGGGAACGCAAACCTGACACTGATGAAGCTGCTAGGATAGCCGCCTCCCTCAACACCTCCGTCGCGTACCTCCTCGGCGAGACCGACGACCCCGCGCCGCCGCGACTCGGGGATCTCGCAATCGAAACCATAAACTACGGCGACTCGAAGAACTGCCTAGTCGAAAACATAAGCAACAACAACAACGGCGTTGCGAATGCGTCGCTACAGATAAAGATGCCGCCAGAGAATATAGTCATACAACTTGGCGACCTTCACATGGAGTTCCCGAAAGGCACGCCCGCCGACGTGATCAGCGCGGCGATAGAGAGCGCCAGGAAGGGCGGGTAAGGGGCAGGGGCTATGGATTTTATTAAGAGTCATTTCGCCAAAGACACCCCCGACTATATCAAGCTGCACCATAGCGAAGAACAGATAAAACGGCAGCTAAATGCTCATGATTGCGTACCTTCTTCGATCAATGTATTGAAGGGCGAGGCCATTTTCCAAAGCAAGAGATTTCATGGGGGAACCTATAATACCAATTTGTGTGAATGTAGTTACCCAGATTTTATCGAACGCAAATTGCCCTGTAAGCATATGTATCGCTTGGCTTCAATTATGGGATTAATCGAGTTAACGCAAAAGCCGGAAAAACAAGCTACCGGCAACAGCTATAAACGAAAACACTTGGACGAAATACTTGCGATGGATAACCCAAATGAACACGAAGAACAGCGTGTTAGGCAACGCAACGCTAAGAAGTGTCACGTTATCGATATAAACAAAGAAGCCGAAACGGCAATTTTCGGAGGTTCGGGTAAAAGACCTTATTACACGACGCTAGATAGTTGTACATGTCAAGATTTTGGCATGAGGCACCTTCCATGTAAACATATTTATAGGCTAGCACATGAATTGGGAAAATTTAATTTAGATGAAGTTCCGGATGGAAGGGTGTCAGAAATCAAACGCGGGAGGTTTTTCTGGAATGATTACTATGAGCTACATGAGCAATATGCAAATCAGGAGACGGCCTAATGCGACAGCTTGAGATTTTTTCATCGGAAAATGAAAACCCTGCTTTGTTTGATAAGATTGAGTCTCTGCCATTCATAGCTCAAAAAACATACGTATACATTGTGCGTTTCATTTATTGGGGCGTCCAGAACGCGATAAACAAAGGGGAAAACAATAAGACGCAAGAGGGCCGCTACGTATTAAAATCGAAAACTGGCAAGGATGTCTTCCAGTGGAACGAAGAGACTCTTGACCTTTTAAATGCTAAAGGGCTTATTTCATACATAGAAGGGAACATACGTATACAGCAACCTGATAATCTTGATGATATGGGCAAAATACTTAAAAAGTATTCCAAAACCCATATCAGCTTGTTCCAGTGCAATGTAAGCGTTAATCCGTTGGCTCTGTTTGAGGAACTTTACGAAGGCATTTCCGTAGGCTCGACGGCTTCTCCCAAACGTAGCACCAAGATATTGCGTCCCCATAACGCCTTATCGACGGACTCGTGGTATTTTTGCGTGCCGGAGTGTTTCAATGACGCGCTTGATATCAGGCTAGTCGAGAATAAATATAATACCGTCCCGTATGCCATTTGGACGCAGGGACAAAATTTCGCCTTTAAAAGTGGCGATGTGATACACTGCAAACCTCAGTGGGGTATATGGAGAGAATACGTTCAAGAAATGACATACTCTCTTCAGGTTGAAAGCGCAATGTCTGCAACGGCACCCGAAAAAGAACCAAAAGAATCAGACTACGATAAAAACACCAAACGGAAAATCATTAAAACAAACCCTGGATATGTCAAATTCAAAATAATGGTTCCAAATCCCCAAAAGACTGAGGTGGTGTACGCAGAGACTCGAGAGCTTACCCAAGCAGAGTTCGTGAAGATGTTGATTGCAGGGATTTGATGCTTTTACAGGAGTGCAGTAAATTTGCGATACGGCGATGTTTGGCCGATGATAGCAATGGTACGGGTAGTGTTCCCTAATAGCTAAGAATGCCAGCCGACGTGATCAGCGCGGCGATAGAGAGCGCGAAGAAGGGCGGGTGAGGGGGAGGTAAACCCTGGGCGGTCGCCCCAGAGAAGGGGACTACAAAACGGACTACATAAAAATAAACGGCTCTGTAATATCAAGAGATAACGGCGTGTTGTCGATTCCCCCCCTCGGCACCAGAACATCTACCATCTATTGATAAAAGGAATTTTGTCGGCAGGTGGTTCGCACATAGCCTGAAAGTGCTTGAAACAAGCCGCTTTCGGGTTTCGTCCTTTTTTGCCTGTATGAATAGTTGTTAAGGGGCGAGGGCGTTTTTCTGCGGACACTTGACACGAACCTCGGCGCTTGTACTTCTCGTTGCACTGGTAGACTTCTCGGCGGTAGGTCTTGTTGGATTTGTAGCTGCCCCAGACCTTTTTGCCGAACAGCCCGCCGCACTCGTCGCAGACGACTTTGCCTGAGAACAGGCTTCCGCACCGCCCGATTGCGCCGAGACTTCTTCGGCGGCGGGTCTCGGCTTGCACGGCGTCCCACTCGTCGGGGTCGACGATGGCGGGGTGGCTTTTTTGTCTGCACTCATTTTATCACAAAACCAGTACAAATATTGATTTAAACTGCTTTTGCGAGTTATTCAGCAGACACTGCTTCTTCGAAGCAGAAGTACTGTCAGCCCGCCTGTGCAATGCTATGGCGCAGCGAAACCATCGTCGCAAAATGAAGGCGCTGCAAGCAGCAAATGAGCAGACCCTATCTTGTGGATCTGGCTTGTGAAAAACGCAATGAAAATTTCAATAGTAAAATATCCGTTTGATAACTCAAATAAATGCTTGACATCTCAAATTGAGCGTACTATACTCTTTATTATCGGGATTGTTGAGTAGAAAAACGTTGTTTCGATGGACTACATAAAAGGGTTAGCGAAGCGGAGGTTCACCATGGGAGTTAATTATAAACCGTTGTGGAAGTTGCTCATTGATAAGGAGATGGAGAAATCCGAACTAAGAACTGCGGCGGGAATTGCCGGTAGCACCCTTGCTAAAATGTACCGCAACGAGTACGTAGCCCTCGATGTCCTTGTAAGAATTTGCAACACGCTGCATTGCCAATTAAGCGATGTCGCCGAAATCGAGTTTGAAAAGGAGAATGTTACCGCCGAAACAAGCGCGGTTGACAAATAGATTATGGCAAATACGTTTTTCTACAATGAGGACTGTGTCAGTGCAATGCGGAAACTGTCAGCAGCAAGCATCGACTTGATTCTGACCGACCCTCCGTACAATCTTGGGAAGTTTATGAAAGATCGCGACACCAACCTCAAGAAGATGAGGGATAACTACTTTGGCGCCGCCGGGTGGGACGATTTAGCGTTTGCTGACTGGGAAACGGCGATGGATGGGTTCTTTGAGGAATCCGTCAGGGTCTTGAAGCGCGGCGGAGCGATGGTAGTGTTTATGTCCATCATCAAGGTGGAGTCCTTAATTCGAATAGCGGAACGACACGGCCTTTACTACAAGACCACAGGGATTTGGCACAAGCAGAACCCTATGCCGCGAAATATGAACTTGCATTTTGTGAATTCAACCGAGGCTTGGGTTTATTTTATGTATAAGAAAAAGACCGGCACGTTCAACAACGATGGCAAGGTCATACACGACTTCATTGAGACCTCTGTGACTCCTATGGGAGAGCGCAAGCACGGGAATCACCCGACACAGAAGCCGGAGCAACTCATGTCGCACTTTATTAAGGTGCTAACTCATGAAGGCGATATGGTACTTGACCCCTTTATGGGAAGCGGAAGCACAGGGGTTGCCGCAGCAAAACTGCATAGGGATTTCACAGGAATTGAACTGAACCCTACTTACCACCAGATAGCGCAAAAAAGGATTAGGGAGGTTAAGGCATGAGACCAAAAGCAATCGACTTATTCGCCGGAGTCGGCGGTCTCTCGCTGGGCTTTGAAATGGCTGGTTTCGATGTGCTACTCGCCGTAGAGTACGATGCATCCATAGCCGAAGCCTATAAACTCAACCACCCTAAAACCAAGATGCTCGTCGAGGACATCCGCGAGTTACCACTTAAAGAAACGTTTTCGGAGTATGTAGGAAAGGTTGACATAGTCTTTGGGGGACCACCGTGCCAAGGTTTCTCCCAGAAGGGGCAACGCAAAACGATAAGTGACGAACGAAACTTCTTGTTCAAATACTTTGTTTCGGTTGTTACATATCTCCGTCCGCGATATTTCGTTATGGAGAATGTCCCAAATCTCCTGACGACCGAGAAGAGTTGCTTCAAAAAGGAAATTGAAGACCTATTTGAAAAACATGACTACCATTTAGAGACGGGCGTGTTAAATGCCGCTGACTATGGCGTTCCGCAAAACCGCCGTCGTGCAGTCATCATTGGCAAGCGCGATGAACCTGCTCCATCTCTGCCAAGACCGCTCGACAAACGGGTGACAATATGGGAAGCCATCGGTGATTTAGCATATCTTAACTCTGGCGAGGGTTCTGAGGTTAGTGAGTACTGCCTGCCTGCCAACAGCACTTACCAGAAGAAGTTACGCAAGGGGAGCAAAACGCTTTACAACCATATTTCAACAAGGCACTCGGCACTTGCTCTTGAGCGTCTTCAGATGATTCCACCGAACAGAGGAAAGGAAGTTCTACCGGAAGAGCATTTAACGAAATCTATATATAGCGGGACGTGGACGCGGATGGGAAAGAACGAAATCTCTGTTACCATAACCACGAGATTTGACACGCCGTCGTCCGGCAAGTTTACTCACCCTTATCTGCACAGAGCCATTACAGTGAGGGAAGCGGCGAGGATACAGTCATTTCCTGATAGTTTTCATTTCACTGGAACAAAGAGTTCTCAGATGAAGCAGGTAGGAAATGCTGTACCGCCACTGCTTGCATACGCAATAGCCAAGACAATAACGAGTGATATCGAATCGCAGGAGGACAAGAAATGATACGTCCACAACCGCTAAAACAGTACAGCGACATCGACTTGAAGTTAGCCATCAAGTCATCATTCCCGAACGCCAAAGCGACATTGGCGTTGCTGATAATGCTCTGGAAAGCGTCCGACCGCCCCTCTGAGATAAGCTATTCGCAAGCCGATGGTGGTAAAATCATAGTATCGGACAGCTTGAAGGAAAAGCTAATTCGAAAATATAGCCCCGTATACTCAACTTCGGCTGTGAGCGACGATTCCTTTGTCACTACGGTAAATGGGAATCAATTGTTTAAGTCTCAACTTGAGCCTTTGCTTGTGGGCATTGAACTCGTGTGGCGAATAGCCCGGCTGAGATTTGCTGATGGACGGCAGCAAGGCGCTGAACGTACTGGCGGAGAGCGCTTCCCGAAGATTCTCGCTTACACCTGCAACATTGATGTGATTGACGCTGTTTTGACGTCAGATGAAGATAGCTACGCAAAGGTACTCCTAAAATGGATTGGTTGCGGCGTGACGGCGGACAACGAATTCGAAAGCACGCTTGTTCGACTACTTGCTTGTCTTGCTGAGAGTTCTTTCTATCGATTGGAGGATGGAGACAAAGAGGTTATCTTTAACCCAAACAGCCTATACCTGACTTTGCTTGCAAGCGAAGGCTCGCCAGTAGACATCGATGGGGACGTTGAGACGAAAGGGTCGCTGAGAACCTTAAAGTCTGCGCTGTCAGAGGGGTTGAACCCATATCTATCATATTCAAATGGCGGATCGGTAAGCGTTTCGTCTCTCGGTGACGAAAGCTTACGAGCGTATCAAGGTCGTGTGGACAACTATCTGCACATAAATGTTGGAACATTGCAGGGCGTAAAACGCCTTATAGTTGCCCCAGAATCAGAAAGCGGTGACGATTCATCGGAAGTCGAAGATGAGACTCCGCCGTTTAGAAGAATTAACAAAGCTACACGCATAACTGGCGGCGCGAACTATCTGCTATATGGCGTACCTGGAAGTGGCAAAAGCCATACAGTCAAGACTGAATATTGTGACGATGAGGAACGGATGGAACGTGTTGTGTTCCACCCTGACTACACCTACTCGGATTTCGTTGGGCAGATAATGCCGAAGCTGGATGAAGAACGGCGTGTTTACTACGACTTCTCGCCGGGACCCTTCACGAGGATGTTAAAGAAAGCGTACGCAAACCCCGGCAGGGAGTTTTTTCTCGTTATAGAGGAGTTAAACCGTGGCAATGCCCCTGCCATATTTGGAGAGGTGTTTCAGCTACTCGACCGGAAAGAAAGGGCAGAAGAAGGTACTGTTGGTGAAAGTTCATACGGCATAACCAACGCCTATGTCGCAAAAATCGTCTATGATGATGCTGAGCATCAGGTGCTTGTTCCTTCGAACTTAAATATCGTGGCTACAATGAACACGTCAGACCAGAATGTGTTCACGCTTGATACGGCGTTCCAGCGTCGCTGGCGCATGAGGATGATTGAGAATAATATCGGCGCATCTGTACACGCCAAGGAAACCATCCTTGACACCACGGTTACTTGGGAGCAGTTCAACACAGCAATTAACAAACTTATTTTGGAAACCAACTCGCGACTATCTTCGTCTGAGGATAAGCGTCTTGGCGCGTATTTCGCTACGCCACTTGATTTGGAGTTGTCCACGTCTAGTGACACAAAGGAAGCCGATAAGCAAAATAGCCGATTCCCCGAAAAAGTGTTGAAGTATCTGTGGGATGACGCTTTCAAATTCTCACGCGAGGTCATCTTCGATATAGACAATTATCAAAGCCTTGAAGAGGTCATACGAACATTTAAGGCAAGCAGTGGTAACGAACGGTTCAACAAAATATTCAAAGAAAGCGTTCTCGGGGACATTGGGGACTGAGAAGTGTATGGAGTGCGGTAACGATGACAGACTTTAACCTGCGGGATATTTGCCATGTGTGCAAAAACGATGACGGTGACCGTTTTGTCGGCATCAAAGCTGATGCTGATAGCGTTGCCGTCTATTTTCCATTAGGCTATCAGCTTCCTCCTATCACTGAAAATGAGCGCGACCTACGGCGGGATATTACTCACCTTATTCTTGTTCTTGCGGCTTTTACCGAACAGAAAGACAAGCTCCTTGCGATGAAGAAGTTCTTTGCCCCACAAAGCGTGGATTTTCCCGTGAATGCCTATATGACTGTTATTTCGGATTATATGACCCGTTCGTACTACATGGAAACGGAAGTGAAATATGTAACGAGCGATTCGGGCAAAATTGACTGGAGAAAGACGATGCGTAGGCATCAGCCGATTATCCAATCAAACGGTTCACCGATATACACGAAATTTGAAGTCCGCAATTCAGCCCCGAATGACCGAACGCTCATCACTCGTGTTCACGAGTTTTGTGTCTATGAAGCATTCCAAAAGCTGGGGTGGCTATTCTCCACCGAAACGCCGCGAAAGCCACAGCTAAAACTGGAAGGCAACAAGAATATGTTCATCGGCGTAGTTCGTGACAAGATGGGTCAAACCTTCATCGACAACGACAAACAGCTATTTCATAGTATGATTGATATGCTGAATTATCTTGACGAGCGTTCACCACAAAACCGCTACTATTTCGGCACGGACAACTTTGAGTATGTGTGGGAGCGGATGATTGACAAGGTATTCGGTGTCAAGAACAAGCGGGACTTCTTCCCACGTACCTACTGGAGACATCTACCCAAGAGCAGCACATCCTCGCACGAGAATGATGCACTTGAGCCTGACACAATAATGATAACGGATGTGCGAGGGAAGCGGCGGGCTTTTGTACTTGATGCTAAATACTATCGCTTTGGCGCTACGGGTAGTCCGACTCATTTGCCGCCATCTTCGTCGATAAACAAGCAAATTACATACGGCGAGTATGTGAGTACATTGCCCGAATTTGGCGGCATGGATACGGTCTTCAACGCTTTTATAATGCCATACAACCGAACGCCTTATGACAAGGGAAAGAACCCACACGGTAACTTCTTGGAGATAAGTGGCGAGTTCGAATTCATTGGCGAAGCCCATGGTGATTGGAAGACTACTGGTCTGTCATACGAAGCCGTGCAAGGCATCGTAGTAGATACCAGATATTTGATGTACCACTATTCTGGAAACACAGCCCCGCAGATAAAGTCGATGGCTGACAAGATTCTCGACGCATACGACCACCATAGGTCTTTGAGTGCGACTGGGACGCCATCCTAAGCTGATGGTATAAACGAGTGAAGCGTCGAGGATGTGCATTGTGCAAAACAAGCAGGATATGCCGCGTGAGAAACTGAATAAGAAAGGCTCGGCCGCCTTGACGGATGTCGAACTGCTCTCGACAAAGGGAGTCGGTCAGGAAACCGCCGACTCGATATTGCTCTACGCTTTCGGCTTCCCGACGTTTGTGGTGGACGCTTACACCGGCTCCCCCGATGAACGGAATATTCGCTGCGTTCGCTCGAAAAGCCTGGGCATCTCGCGCGGACTTGAAACAAGTTAAATATCATAAATTAAAATGCAAGGGATTGAGGAGGATGAATCGAAACCCAATCCCCTTGACAATTATCCGGGGGCGTCCTAGAATACGGTTGTTTAAGCGCTCAACTGTTTGTTTGTGAGGGGTCAGCCGATGAGAAGGGCAAGTAACGAAATAGAGAAATGCGACGGCAACGTAACACACGATGACATTATCGCCCGGGTGCGCGAAAAGATGCCGGACGACGAGGTCCTGCTCAACCTGGCCGACCTGTACAAGGTGTTCAGCGACTCGACGCGCGTGAAGATACTCTGCGCATTGCAGTACTCCGAGATGTGCGTGTGCGACATCGCGTCGCTCTTGGGCATGACGAAATCAGCAATCTCGCACCAGCTCCGTACGCTCCGCCAGACGCGGCTCGTCAAATACCGCAGGGACGGCAAGGAGGTCTATTATTCGCTTGACGACGAGCATGTGGGGAATATTTTCGAGCAGGGGATGCTGCACGTCCGCGAAAAATAATTTTTTTTTGCCCTAATATATGAACATATTATCAACTGTTCATATCGTCAATCGATAATTTTTGAGGAGTGAAAGCGCGATGGCAATAAAAACGTATATTCTCGAAGGACTCAGCTGCCCGGGGTGCGCCGCTAAAATCGAGCGCGGCGTCGGCGCTATCACGGGCGTGAGCTCCGCCGCCGTCGATTTCGCAAGCCAGCGGCTCACCGTGGAAATCGGGCGCGGGGACAAAATCGACAGCATAATAACGGAAGCTGGGGCGGTGGTGAAAAGCGCGGGGCCTTCCATAACGATGTCCGAAATAGCCCCTGAGGGCCTCGGCACGAGGTGCCTGTGGCTCTACGGGCTGGACTGCGCGGACTGCGCGGCAAAGATCGAACGCCGCGTGGCGGAGTTGGAAGGCGTCGAAGCCGTGTCTGTTGACATCATGGCGCAGAAGCTGACGATCACGGCGAGCGACGCCGCGCGCCTCCCGCCCCTGCTGCGCCAGGCGGCCCGTATCGCATCGGAGTCCGAGGACGGCATAGACGTGTCTTTCACAGCCCGCCCCCCAGCAGCGGGCACACGTCAGGAGAAAACGCATTGGTTCGCGAGGACACGCATAGCTCTGGGCGTAGCCCTCTTCGCGGCGGGGGTGATTTTCGATTTCGAACCGCGCGCCGAGCTGGCCGTATTCCTCGCGAGCTATCTGCTCGTAGGCGGCGAGGTAATTTCCTCAGCGCTCAAGAACGTCTCCCGGGGGCAGGTGCTGGATGAGAATTTCCTGATGAGCATCGCCACCGTAGGCGCGTTCGCAATCGGCGAATACCCGGAGGGAGTGGCCGTCATGCTCTTCTATCAGGTCGGCGAGGCGTTCCAGCGTTACGCCGTCGGCCGAAGCAGGAAGTCGATAACGGCGCTGATGGATATCCGCCCCGACTCCGCGAACCTGAAAACGGACGACGGGATCATAAAGGTGTCGCCGGAAGAGGTGGGCATCGGCGAAGTCATCATCGTGAAACCGGGCGAAAAAATCCCCCTTGACGGCGTGGTGCTGGAGGGACGCTCGGCCCTCGACACGTCGGCCCTCACAGGCGAGTCACTGCCCCGCGACGTAGAGCCGGGCTGCGACGTCCTCTCCGGCTCTATCAACAAGAGCGGGCTTCTCTCTGTCCGCGTCACAAAGGCGTTCGGGGAGTCCACGGTATCCAGGATACTCGACCTCGTCCAGAGCGCCAGCGCCGCCAAAGCGCCAGTGGAAAATTTTATCACCAAGTTCGCGCGCTACTATACGCCGGCCGTCGTCGCCGCGGCTGCCGCGCTCGCGCTGATCCCCCCAATGATCCTGCCGGGCGCGGCGTTCTCCGACTGGCTCGCGCGCGCGTTAGTGTTCCTGGTGGTGTCTTGCCCCTGCGCACTCGTCATCTCTATCCCGTTGAGCTTTTTCGGCGGCATCGGCGGCGCTTCGCGCAAAGGCATACTCGTGAAGGGGAGCAACTTCCTGGATGCGCTCAACAGCGTGGATACCGTCGTGTTTGACAAGACCGGCACCCTGACGAAGGGCATCTTCGCCGTCTCGGACACCGTGCCAACTGACGGGTTCTCTCGCGGCGACCTCATGTCGTTCGCCGCCCACGCCGAGGCCGGGTCTAACCACCCGATAGCGGCGTCGATCCTGAAAGCATGGGGGAAACCGATCCCAGGCGAGAGCGTGTCCGATTACGAGGAAATCGCGGGTCACGGCGTGCGCGTCAGCGTGGGCGGCAGGGAGGTCATAGCCGGCAACGCCAAAATGCTCGACGCGTACGGGATCGCACACGATCTGCCCGACGTGACAGGGACCGTCGTTTATGTCGCCGTAGGCGGCACATACGCGGGATACGTCGTCATCTCCGACGAGATAAAGCCGGACAGCGCGTCCGCTATCAAGCGCATCAAGGCGACAGGCGTCAAAAAAACCGTCATGCTCACCGGCGACTCGGGCGCTACGGGCAATAAAATCGGCAGTGAGCTGGGGATCGACTCGATATACTCGGAACTCCTGCCTCACCAGAAAGTGGAAAAGCTCGAGGAGCTGGAGAGGGCGAAATCGGGCAGGGGGAGCATCGCCTTCGTGGGCGACGGCATCAACGACGCCCCCGTGCTCGCGCGCGCCGACGTGGGCATCGCTATGGGCGGCGTTGGCTCCGACGCGGCGATCGAGGCTGCCGACGTGGTGCTGATGACGGACGAGCCGTCGAAGATCGCCGACGCCATACTCATCGCGAAAAAGACGCGGCGCATCGTCTGGCAGAACATAGCGTTCGCGCTGTCCGTGAAGGCAGTCGTCCTCGCTCTCGGCGCGATGGGGATGGCCACCATGTGGGAAGCTGTGTTCGGCGACGTGGGCGTCGCGGTGATCGCCGTCCTGAACGCCATGCGAGCCATGAAACCCTGACCTGGCAGAGACAAACGGCACTAACAGGCTTGTCGCGGTCCGGTTCGCGAAGAGAGCCAAAAAGCCAGGGTATCCTCTTGAAGCAACTTTTAGGGTATAATCTCTGATATATTAATGTTTCGAATAGAGGGTGCGGAATGGTAATGGCAAGCTTGGCTTACGAGATCATCGCCGTCTTTACGAGGGACGGCTTCGCACTGGACACGGCACCAGCTCCGACTAAGGACTGCTATTTCGACCAGGCGATGCTAGACGCCTTTGCCAGCGATAAATATAAGGCGCTGTACGACTTTGGCTTTGCGGAGAAAAGCGACCCTCTCTCACCTTCTCTAGCGTACCTTAGGTATATCTCACGGGAATTTTCCAAGGCGCTTTCCCGCGACAGCGACATCGAGATAACAAGAAGGGCGCCTAGACTCCAGGACGAGACGAAGCACGGCATACTGCGCGCCGCGCCGTTTGGAACCGGCATAGAGTTTATCGACGGACGGTGGGCCGAGGACATATGGAACCGCCTCAGCGCCGTCTTCGAGCGCGACGTCAAGGCCCGCACGGATTCCATCGCCGACTACCTGAAAGGCAAGAACTCCTCGCTGAACGTCGTCGGGCGCGTCTTTTTCCACCTCGTCGAAAACAAGCGCGACGACAGCCCGTTCGCCTTCCTGTCCACGTACAGCACCGGCACCGAGGAAAAAACGGATCACCTCCCGCTCAAAAACGCCCTGCTGGAATACGGCAGCGATCAGGACAAACTGCTCGCCCTGCTCGCCACAGTGAGCCGCGCCGCAGACAGGAGCGAGTTTATCTCAGGGCTGGTCGAGAGCGGGGAGCTTTTCTCGCCGCTCAGGTTCGACGCGGAGGAGGCATACACGTTCTTGCGGGAAGTCCCTGTATACGAGGAGTGCGGGATAATATGCCGCATCCCGGACTGGTGGAAGAAAAAAGGCAGCGTCGCCGTCTCGGTCTCCATCGGGAACACGGCGCCCTCCATGGTTGGCACGGAAGCCCTCCTGGCGTTTGACCCAGAAATTTATCTAAACGACCTGCAAATCTCAAAAGAGGAGATACAAAACCTGCTCCAGCAGGCCGACGGGCTGTCGCTGATCAAGGGCAAATGGGTAGAGGTCGACCACGACAAGCTCCGAGCGGCGCTGGACGCGTTCGACAGGGCAGCGTCCATGGGGAACGTCACCTTTGCCGACGCGATGAGGATGCAGCTGGACGCGGGCGGCGAAAGAGCGGGCGGCGAGACGGTCACAGTGGAAATAACAAACGGCGAATGGCTGCAGGGCGTGATGGGCCGGCTCGCCGATCCGGCCAGGCTGGGCGAAATCTCCGCCGGAGGCTCTTTCCGCGGCACATTGCGCCGTTACCAGCAGATCGGCCTGAACTGGCTCGGGCAGATGGCGTCCCTCAGATTCGGGTCGCTGCTCGCAGACGACATGGGACTCGGCAAGACAGTCCAGATCTTGGCACTGCTCGAATATCTCCGCAACAACGGCGGCGCCAGGACGCTTTTGGTCATCCCAGCCTCCCTGCTGCGCAACTGGCAGGACGAGGCTGACAAGTTCGCCCCAGAGCTGAAATATTCCGTCGTCCACTCGGGCCGGAGGGAACCGGACTTCGGCTCGGCCGACCTCGTAATCACGACTTACGGAATGGTCTCGCGCGTCGACGCGCTGAAGGGGACAGAGTGGGACCTGATCGTCTTGGACGAGGCGCAGGCTATTAAAAATTCTGGGACGAAACAGGCCAAAGCCATCAAATCTCTCAAATCGTCGAAAAAAATAGCCATGACTGGTACGCCTATCGAAAACAGGCTGTCCGACCTGTGGTCCATCTTCGACTTCCTCAACAGGGGGCTGTTGGGCAGCGCGAAGGAGTTCGAAAATTTCGCGAAGGGGTTGAAGGCGGACATAAGGGGGTATTCGAGGCTCCGCGACATAATAAGCCCGTTCATACTTCGCCGCCTCAAGACGGACAAAGCCGTGATCTCCGACCTCCCGGAAAAGGTTGAGATGAAAGCGTTCACGGCGCTCTCCAAAAAACAGGCGGTGCTGTACGGGGCGCTGGTGAAGGATATCGAGAGGGCGATCACTGGCGCGTCGGGGATCGCCCGTAAGGGTCTGATACTGTCGAGCATAATGAAGTTCAAGCAGATTTGCAACCATCCTGACCAGTACCTGGGACAGAAGTCCTTCGACGCGTCTCACAGCGGCAAGTTCGAAAAGCTCCGCGAACTCTGCGAGACGATAGCGGAAAAGCGCGAGAGGGCGCTCGTGTTCACTCAGTTCAAGGAAATGGCGGATCCCATAGCCGATTACCTCAAGACCGTGTTCGGCAGGGAGGGGATCGTCCTCCACGGCGGCACGCAGATAAAAAAGCGCGGGGAGCTCGTAGGGCGGTTCAACGGCGAGGAATACGTGCCGTTCATGGTGCTGTCCCTCAAGGCCGGAGGCATCGGCCTGAACCTCACGGCGGCGAACCACGTCATACACTTCGACCGCTGGTGGAACCCCGCAGTGGAGAACCAAGCCACGGACAGGGCGTTCCGCATAGGCCAGAAAAAAAACGTGATCGTACACAAATTTGTCACCGCTGGCACGATCGAGGAAAAGATCGACGCCATGCTGGAGGAAAAGCAAAAGATGGCGAATGACGTGATCGCCTCCGGCCCGGAGACGTGGATCACGGAGATGGGGGACGCCGAACTCATGGATATGCTCAGGCTGAGGACAAACTGACGATGTGGGGTTATTACGACTATAAGCCTGTCGCCCAAAAAAAGGCAGAGGCGCGAAAACAGCTCGAAAGGCTGATGAAGAAAAACCCGAACATCTCCCCTGTCATCGTGGAGGGCAGGAAGATAGCCAAAACGTGGTGGGGGGAGGCGTGGAACAAGAACCTCGAAAGCTACGCGGACTACGCCAACCGCATAGGCCGCGGTAGCGCCTACGTCAAAAACGGCATGGTGCTCGACCTCCAGATCACAAAGGGAGAGATAAACGCGCTGGTGCAAGGTTCCCGACGAGAACCCTACAAGGTTTCGATAAGGATCGACAGGCTGCCGGATACCCAGTGGGACGCAATACTAGGCCAGATCAGCCACAGGATCGGCAGCGTCGAAGAACTCGTCAGCGGCAAATTCCCGGAGGATCTGTCCCAGGTGTTCCTGCGGCAGGGACAGGGCCTGTTCCCGCACCCCAAGGAAATCAGCATTTCCTGCTCATGCCCTGACTGGGCCTATATGTGCAAGCACGTGGCGGCAGCCCTCTACGGCGTAGGCGCGCGGCTCGACCAGGACCCGCTCCTCTTTTTCACGATGCGCGACATCGACTTCTCAGCCCTCTTAAAAAAATCCGTCGAGGAAAAGATAAGGAACATGCTGAAAAACGCCGGCAAAAAGACAAAAAGAATCATAGATGACGCCGACATAGCCGGGTTGTTCGGGATATAAAAACGCCCTAAAGCCTCCGCGAAAAGAGCCGATATTGTGTATAGCGAGACGTTGTAGGAGACGTTTATAGATTATCGGGAGCCTCTTGTCGTGAAGAGGCTCCCGGTACGTTTTGTTATTGTTACAGCATGTGGGCACGGAGGATATTGAGTCCGATAGCAATCAGCACGACGCCGCCCAGCATCTCGGCGCGGCTGCCCAGCTTCGGGCCCGCCCTGCTGCCGAACATCACCCCCGCGCAGCAGAGCGCGGCGGTAACGAGACCTGCCGACAGGGCGAGGAAAAAGACGCCGCGGCCCGCCAGCGCGAAGCTCGCCCCGACCGCCAGCGCGTCAATGGACGTGGCCAGCGCCAACAGCAAAAGGGATGACAGCTTCGCCGACGGATCCTGCGACTGGCACTGCTCCCCCTTCTCGCCCCTAAAAGAGCTGCGGATCATGTCCCCGCCGACGAAAGCGAGCAGCCCGAACGCCACCCAGTGGTCAACTGACGAGATCAAGCCCAGCGCGTAGACACCTAAAAGCCAGCCTCCCAGCGGCATGAGGAACTGGAACGCCCCGCAGGCCGCGCTCATCCGAAGCGCGGTGCGGCGCATCCCCCCGTGTCCGCGAGCGCCTACGCAGAGTGAGACGGCGAGCGCGTCCATGGCTAGCGACGCGGCAGAAAGAAACGAATCGACAAAATATGGCATGACACACTCCCTCTTCCCCTCGTAAAGGGGTTATAATTATGAAGTAAGAGTGGCGCATAATCAATGCTTCTCTCTTCGAGTGCTTTTTTTGACGCAACACGCGCTTCGCTCTGACCCAAGCTGATTAATTCGCCTTCGCGATACAGTTTAGGACGGCAGATTAGAAATCAGGAGGTTCAATCCATTATGACTAAAAAGCAGCGCATCGTATCCCTCGCCCTTTCAGCAATGCTCCTGGCAGCCAGGGCCGGCTTCGCCACCGGAGACACGAGCCTGAATCTAGCCCCCCTTTCGCCCGCGTTCGTCGAATACGCCAGCGACCCGGGGGCATGGGAGGGCCTGCGTCCGTCGCCGGTGGACCTCCGACGCCCATACCTAGGGCCGCTTTCGCCTGACAAGAGGACGTCATCGAGAGGCGCCAGCCTGCCACGGAAGTACGATCTGAGGAGCCAGGGCTTGGTCACTCCCGTTAAGGATCAAGGAAAGGGAGAAGACTGCTGGGCTTACGCGGCGGCAGGTTCGATGGAGTCCACGTATCTGAAGGAAAAAGGCAAGACCCTCGATCTCTCGGAGACCCACCTCTCATGGTTTGCCTTTTCTGGGCCGGGCGCGTTCACTGGAAAGGTACAGGGCGGAGGCTTTGACAACAACTCCGTCTCGCTGCTGGCCCGCTGGACCGGGCCGGTGCTGGAGAGCGCCACGAGCGGCAAATCCAGTCTCTCGAATGACGAGTCCGACTACACCGCCGCCCTGCACCTGGAAAACGCCTACTTTCTGGGGCTCGAGTTCATCGACGACGACAACCTGTACCTCAAGCCAGACGATGACACGAAGAAGCGCCTCGTGCACGAGTCCGGCGCCATATCGGCAGGGATGTACTCAGGCGGCTTGAACACGGACACGCGTTATTACGACAAGTCCAACAGCGCGTGGTTCTACAATGGCGAGGAGCGGCATCCTGATCACTCCGTGCTCATAGTCGGGTGGGATGACGACTACCCCAGGACGAATTTTAGCGCCCAAAACCAGCCACCACGCGACGGCGCGTGGCTCATAAAGAACAGTTGGGGAACCAGCTTCGGCAAGGATGGTTATTTTTGGATATCGTATGAAGACGTGGGCTTCGTGGACGGCGTACTCTTCCTGGCGGGAGAGGCCGACAACTATGACAAAAACTACGGCTATGACGAGTTGGGCTGGTGCAACTCGGCCAACGCCAAGGCGGGAGAGGATACGGCATGGCTTTCGAACGTGTTCCGCAGCACGGAGGAGGAATACATAGAAGCCGTGTCGTTTTACGCCACGTCAAACAACGCGTCTTACGAAATTTATGTTTACAAGGCGCTCGCCGACTCCTCAGACCCCATTAGCGGGACCCTCGTATCGCAAAAATCAGGGAAGTTCGAACTCGCCGGCTACCACACGGTTCCCATCCCGCGAGCGGCGCTCGACCCAGGCACCAGGTTTTCAGTCGTAGTCAAGGTGACGACGCCCGGATACGAATATCCCGCCGCCATTGAGATGCGCATCGCGAATTACTCCGATAACGCCATCATAGAGCCAGGCGTGAGCTTTATCTCTACGGACGGGATCAACTGGAACGATGCCGTGATACACACTGTGGAAGAAACGCAAAAGGTGAACGTCTGCGTCCGGGCGTTCACGTCAAGGGAAAAATCAGATGGGAACGAAGGCAAGGGCAACGAGGATGGCAAAGCCAGCGATGGCGAGGACGACAAAACCGACGACGATGGCAAAACCAGCGATGGCGCCAGCGGCGGCGGCTGTTCGGCAGGCGTCGTGGCATTAGCACCCCTGCTGGCGTTGGCGGTCTTAGAAATACGTCGCCGACATTAGCCGGCAGCCTCCCAGATCTCCCATGACGGGTCTGGCGTTAGCGAGAGATCCGAGCGCTCGCCCCTCATGAAGGCGCTGTAGCCTACGGCGGCGATCATCGTGGCGTTGTCCGTGCAGTATTTGCGGGATGGGATGAATACGTCCCATCCCTTGTTTCTGCCCTCGGATGACAGAGCGTCCCGGAGCGACGAGTTCGCTGCGACGCCGCCGGAGACCGCGACGCGCGTGACCTTGGTCTTCTTTACCGCTAGCCGCACCTTCCGCATGAGCGACTCCGTGACGGCCCTCTGGAACGACGCGCAGATGTCTGAGACGGGCAGCTCGTCTCCTGGCCGCTCCTCCCTCAGTCTGCCCACCGTCGTCCGCAGGGACGTTTTGAGACCGCTGAAGCTAAACTCCACGTCTTTGGTGTCCCTGAGCGCGATCGGAAAATCGAACGCGCCAGAGTCACCGTCCCTGGCCAGCCGCTCTATGACGGGGCCTCCAGGGTAACCGAGCCCGAGGGCCTTTGCAGCTTTGTCGTAAGCCTCCCCCGCCGCGTCGTCCCGCGTCGCGCCCAAAAGGAGATACTTGCCCTCACCGCGAGCCAGGACGATCTCCGTATGCCCCCCGGAAACGATCAGACACAAAAACGGCGGTTCGAGGCGCGGGTGAGCCAGGATGTTGGCGAATATATGCCCCTCCAGGTGGTTCACCCCAACGATAGGCTTCTCCCACGCCTGTGTCAGAGCTTTCGCCGCCATGACGCCGACCAAAAGCGAACCCATCAGCCCCGGGCCAGCCGTCACTGCGATGAGGTCAATTTCGGCAGGCGTCATCCCCGCGCCATCGAAGAGCGCGCCCAGCAACGGCAAAAACGCCTCCTGGTGCTTGCGGGAAGCGAGTTCCGGCACCACGCCGCCGAAGGGCGAGTGATCGGCTGTCTGGCTCGATATCACGTCATAGATCGTATCCCTAGGGCCTTCGAGAAGGGCCAGAGCCGTGTCGTCGCAGCTCGTCTCGATCCCGAGCGTGATAAACTTGCCGTCCCTCACGGCTTTCTCAGTGGCAGCCGTGCGAGGAGCAGGAACAGCCTGGAGCGCAGCCGCCGGAGCAGCTTTTGGACCTTCGCGGCTCGCCCTCCAGGTGTACCAGCACCTTGCACCTGCAAGAGGGGCAGCGGTTGGCGAAGCCCTCCGTCTCAAATTTTTTCCCACATTCAGCGCATAGATACACGTGCATTTATTGTCCTCCCCGTCATTCAGGGACTCCTGTTTTCAAGTCCCGCTTCTTCCCGAACGCCCCTTTTACCCATGCCCACTCCGGGCAACGGAACAAAACCGTGAGTCCAGTATATATCAGCGCCGCCCCTAAGACCAGAGCGAAAAGCCAGCAAAAGCGCAAGAAGAAGGCCGCTCCATCGGGATACGGCACCGCTGACTGTGCCAGCGCTATCGAACCAGCCATCAAAAGGCAGGACGAGGAGAACCTCGCGGCCCAGCGGATGTCGAAAAGGCCGAACTTAACGCCAAGGCTGCGGGAGACGAGCCACCCGCCCAAGAAGGCCGCGCCGGTGAAGGCGCAGGACGTGCCAATGGCAAGCCCCCTGTACGAGATGAAGCGCATCAGGACGGCGCCGAGGGTGAGGTTCGCGCAGACGGTAAACAGCGTGACAAGCATCGCCGCCTTTGGCATCCTACGGGCGTAGAGGGCGCGCATGAGGACGGTGTTGCAGGCTGTGCCCGGCAAGCCAGCCGCGTAACAGGCAAGCGCGCCGGACGCCGCCTCCCACGCCCACTCACCGAAGGCGCCCCTGACGAGCAGCAGGTGGACTATCGGGCGCGAGGCCATCACGAGACCAATCGCGGCTGGCGTCACGATAAAGAGGTTGAAGCGAAGCGCGTCCCTCATGAATATCCGAAAGCCCTCCCTGTCGTCCGGGTCGAAGCGCGAGAGCATCGGCAGGACGGCCTGCGATATGGCGATCACGAAGAGGCCCAGCGGGAGCTGGATTATCCTGTCCGCGTAGTTCAGAACGGAGATGACGCCACCCTCCAAAAAGGAGCCCAGCACCCTGCTGATGACCGGGTTTATCTGGTTCAGCGAGAGCCCTGCCGCATAAGGCAAAAAGAGCGCTAGCGTCTCCCGAAGATCGCGGTTTGCGAGGTCTGGCCTGGCCGGGATGAGACACATGCCCATCTTCCCAGCCCACGCCCACTGGATAGCCATGCTGCAAGCGCCGCCCGTGAGGACGGCAGCCGGGAGAACCCAGATGGCCCCCCCCTCCCAAAAGGCGAGCAGGATGATGATGAACGCCAGGTTGCTGGCGGCCGGCGCTATCGCCGGGACGAAGAAACTCCCTATGCTGTTCAGCACGCCCATGGCGAGCGCGCCCACCGAGACCAGCAGCAGAAAGGGAAAGAGCACACGGGTAATCGCGCCCGCCAGCACGGCCTGCTCCCCCGTGAAGCCAGGGGCGATCAGCCTAACCAAGAGCGGCGACACCAGCATGCCGGCCAGCACCACGAGCGAACAGGCCACCGTTAAAATCGTCATCACCTGACGGGCGAGGCGCAACGCTGCATCAGCGCCGTCCCTCTTATGGACCCTCGCGAAGGCTGGCACGAACGACGCGGAGAGCGCCCCCTCCGCCAAGAGCTGCCGCGACAGGTTCGCGAGGGTATACGCGACGTAAAAAGCGTCAAGGCTGCGGGTCGCGCCGAAAAAACTGGCGGTCAGTATCTCACGGAGAAGCCCCAGCACCCTGCTCGCCAGCGTCCCGAGCATCATCCGCAGGGCGCTGCCAACCATCCGCGACATCCCAGCGCCCTGCCTCTCGCGCTCCGGGGCGATGCCGTCTACCATTCAAAGCGATCCCCGAGGTAATATTTTTTGGCGAGGGGGTCGTTGGCTATCTTGTCGGGCGGGCCGCTGACGACCACCTTCCCCTGGTGCATGATGTAGGTCCTGTCCGTAATCGCCAGCGTCTCCCTCACGTTGTGGTCGGTGAGCAGTATCCCGAAGCCCTTCGCGCGAAGCGAGCGTATTATATCCTGGAGGTCGCAGACCGCCACTGGGTCGATCCCGCTGAACGGCTCGTCCAGCAGTATGAAGGCGGGGTTCGCGGCAAGGCACCTCGCTATCTCGACGCGCCGCCGCTCACCGCCCGACAGGGCGTAGCCCGGCGCTTCCATCACACGCCCCAGCCCGAACTCCAGGGCGAGCGCCGCGCTGCGCTGTGCGCGCTCGGACTCGCCCACGCCACTTGACGCGAGCACCAGGTCCAGGTTCTCGCCCACGCTTATGCGCCGGAATATGGACGGCTCCTGCGGCAGGTATCCTACTCCCTTTCGCGCCCTCATGTACATCGGGAGCCTGGTCACGTCCTCGTCCCCGATGAACACCTTACCTGAGTCAGGCATTATCCTGCCAGTCATCATGTAGAACGTCGTGCTCTTGCCCGCGCCGTTAGGCCCCAAGAGGCCAACGACCTCGCCAGCGCCAACGGATACGCTCACGCCGCTCACGACCTCGCGGCGCTTGAAGCTCTTGCTGAGGGCCGTGCCGCTCAGGACGGACCTGCCGCTGTCAGCCATCGGCTAGTCCGGCACCTCAAAGGCTATCGTCGGCCTGTCCCCTAGGGCCTCGACGCGGCCGCCGTCCAGATGGTACACGATGTTGGCGGCCCTCACGCTCCGCCCCTCCTGCGTGGCCGAAGCGTTGCCCGATATCACGAGCGTACCGCGTTCACTGGAGAAGACGCCGCTGGCACCGGTGATCCTCGTGGGCGCGCCGTTCAGGTTCGCGACGTTAATGACAACGCCGCCGCTGGCGGTCAGCTCCACGATGTCGTCCTTTTCCATCAGCCCCTCTGCTTCCCCGGCGCTTATCGTCATCCTCCTGGAACGATCCAAGTAGCGGCGGACGTTCCGCGCGCGGAAGCGGTTCCCGCTGCGGGACGCCTCGTCCGAATCGACGAGATAGTTTTCGAAATCCATCAGCACATTTCCCTCCGCGCTGTAGTTGTCGCTCCCGTGCTCCCACACGACGCTGCCCGCCCTGACCGTGCCGCCCCTCATGGAAAGCCTCACGCGCCCTTTTGCCGTGACGATCCGCTTGTCTGAGGAAGCCGCCCTTTCGAGCATTATAAAGTCGCACGTGATGTCCATCGACTGCGCGGCGAACCGCCCCGACACGCTGCCCTCCATCTCGAACGTACCGCCGTCCGTGTAGCCTACCCCCCGGTCAGCCGAGACCTCGCCATCCGGCGACGAGAAGCGGACGTTGCCAGTGGCCACGACGCTGCGCGACTTCGGGTCGTAGTTCATGGAGTCGGCCTGGAGTTCCGCGTTCCCAGCCGCGAACACGGAAGCGCCCAGAAGCGCCAGCAACGCAGCCGCCAGCAAAAGGATGGAAATTTTTCGCGTTTTTCCGACAGCCATTCACAGCCCTCCAGACAAAACTGACCGTTCTGCCCGTGATTATAACCCCTAATAACGCGAATTACGGACGTAAAACGATACAATCGTAGTAAAATCACATCAACAGGATCGATCTCGTTTATAAAAACAAGACAGGGGGAGATTTACATGGAGAGCGACGCCAGGATCGAAGAGCTTTTCTCGCTTGTGGAGAGCATCAAAGCGGAGATAGCGGGCCTGAAGGGGGCAATAGGGGAGGGTGAGCGTGAAAACAAACGCATCGGCCTGGACCTGGCCTCCATAAAGTCCATCCTTGACGACGGTATCGCCCGCGCTGGCGAGGCGCTCCGCCCGGTGGCCGAGAAGGTAAGCGACAAGATAGGCAAACCAGCCGGGGATGCCGTGAACGCCGTAGAAGAACGAATCGCCGCGCACCCCTTCGCGTCTGTGGGCATCGCCCTCGTGGCTGGCTTTGTCGTCGGCAAGGCAGCGGGCTTCATTGCATCCGACAGGTGTTATAGAGGGTAGAGGGCGGTATTGAAGGCAATTTCAGAAATAATAATCTCGTTTTTCGAGCTGGCGGAGGCAGAGGGGCGCGAGCTTCGCCGAAACGTCCTCACCTTGCTCGCGGCGGCGGCATTCTTTTTCTGGGCAGCCGTCATGGCTGTCGCAGGGATGCTGGCGTTGCTCGCTGCCCTGTACCGCGCGATGTCTCCTAGTTTCGGCGAGACGGCCTCCCTGGCCGCTGCAGGGGCTGTTTCCGTATTGATCGCCGCTGTCGCCGTTTTCGGCTTCACGTATGTCAACGACAAAAATCCGCCAGAAGGGGGCGGGGACGACGAGCCATCCCAAGAGCCCGAGCCGCAAGACAAAGACGCATCCGACCCTGCCTGAGGCAAAGGAGAGGTTTCGGCGGTCCATGGAGCGAGTAAGCCTGCCCGCGGCCGTCAAGGATCACCCCATACTGTCGGTATTGCTGGCCGCGTCCGTGGGCGTGGCGCTCGGCGCTTGCGGCGTCCACGCTCCTTACCGGCAGTCCTCACTGGATCGTCTGGCCACGATCGTAAAAATAGCCCTAGGATTTATTTTTTCGAAAGAATGACTAAATTGGTCAATCCTATCACCCACATTTTACCCCACGTCCCCGTCGTACGCCGAACATAACGCGTCGGCGCCAACAACGACGGGGCATGCGCCGATCAGAGTGGGGGTTATCTCTTTGTTCGGGAACTGATGTGTCACAAGAGCATGGCAATGACCATACGTTACGCGCACCTCGCGCCAGAAAACAAGCTGAACGCCGTCCAGGTTCTCAACCGCCGCACCAAGGGTGATAAGATCATAGGCCGCATACGCGAGACGCGGTAAGCCCGTGACAGGCCGGGGATTGCCGGACAATCCCCGATCTCGCGCTCGGCGCTGGCGCTTCTCATTGGCCCAAAACCCCAAATAAAAAATGTCCGTGTTCGATTTATCCGATTTATCCGAATTTCTTCATGCAGCCGCCTATATCAAGGAACACAGGGATTTGAAAAAGTTTAATCGTCGTTTTCATCATGCAAATCAGCCATTAATTCTTCAATGCTTGAAAATTCTTCCCCGCCGCCTGATTCGGCTTCCATCATGGCCGCTACCGTCTCGGCGTTCGGCGTCGTCCCATACTTCGCCTTGAGGGCGGCTACCTCCTGCTCGTCCCGCAATAGCTTCGCCTGTCCGATCAGCTTTTTTATGGCGTCATCCGACAGCGTGTCGATGATCTTGTGTATGTCCTGCCGCTCTGTGGTCACAGTCGATGTATTCATGCTCATTCCTCCTTTGTGTCCGTTTCCTATCCCGCCTTCAAGGCGTTCTTGCGGCGTATCTCCTCGATGGCGCGGCGGGCTTCCTCCGCGCTAGCCTTGAAATCCGCTTCTGCTTCTTCCTTTGACATTTTCGAGTATCGTTCAGCCATTTCAAGCCTTACCCTGTGAATGTCCTCACAATCAAAAATCATGCTCATTCCCTCTCTTCCAGTATCATTGCCGGGGATAGGATGCGAATCGGCTTATATCCCTCTTTGATGTTGACTGCTTCCACCGCTGTCATAGCCCTCAAGTTGACGATATGGCGAAAATTCCACGACAAGATGATATCGCATGAGCTTATTGTAGCTACGGCTATGTGCGCGGCGTCGTCTCTGCTCTTTGGCGGAAGGCCGCCTATCTCGACATATAAATCGCTCAGATGTCGCGATTCATCGTCCCGCTCAACTTGAACGCTTGCGATTTGGGTAATAGCTTCCCGCATAAAAGAGCGTTTGGGTTCAGGGCAATTCTGCATTTCAACAAGCGTAAGGTCAGAGATAACCACCTCATATTTCCCCGCCTTGATATCCTCCCACAGCCTTTTCGTGTCCGCTTCCTTGTCCGGCACGTCTGGCGCGTCGAGGTGGCTGATTACCGACGCGTCGAGGTAGACCCTAAGCTTCTTCATGTGCTCACTCCTCCTTGGCGGCGGCTATCTCTTCGCGTATGGACTTTATTTCCGTCGCCAGCTTCTCCTTGTTCGTCCTCGGGCCGCGCCTGCCGGGCGAGTAGTGGTTTAAGCGTCAATTTCAACCTCGGCGACAATCCTGCCAGGCATACTGGAGGCTTTGAGTTCTTCCAACGCGTCGGAATCTCCTTCAAGGCGCAGTTCGACAGCCTCTTTGATATTCTTCAGAGCTTCATCGAGTGTATTCCCCTGCGTCGCGCAACCGCTAATATCAGGACACACGACCGAATAGCCGCCTTCGCTCTGCGGGTACACGACAGCCGTAACATTGTATTTTGACATTGCTTTCCTGTCTCCAGTTCATAACGTCGTTCACAGTAAAACCAGCCTGGACGAGAATCCCGCGTACCGTCTTCTGCTTCATGTCTCCGGTGTGCATTGGCACAACCGTTGTTCTGGTTCCATTGGACATTTTCAAATGTGATCCGCTCTGGCTGACAGCGTAAAACCATGAGACTCAAGGAAACGCCTCAATTCCGCCGCCGTTATCGTAAACCCCATTACGCGCCTTCCGCAGAAGCGTTATCATCGTGCGAGGGTAAAGCTGACAATATTTCTTGATTATTTTCAATATATCTATCCACAACATCTGAAAAAATTTCTGTTGGGGAAGTACCGTTCACCTTTGCGACCAGCGTGAAAGCACCCCACTTATCCCTTTCACATCGAAAGCTGAATAGATTAGGCTGAGCAGAATATTTCCTTGGTGGTGCCATACAGATACCCCCTTACTAAATTAACAGGATCAGATTATCACAATAGCAAAAAGAATTCAAGAATTCGAGATAGTTCTGGTGAGGGGAAGGGGTTTTGCCTTGGCTGGCGCAAATACGGCGCAAAGCAAAGAAAAGCCTCCAGGTCAAAAACCCCTGGAGGCTGATTATCTCTGGTGGATCGTATAGGAATCGAACCTATAACCCCCTGATTAAGAGTCAGGTGCTCTGCCAGTTGAGCTAACGATCCAAATGTGCGCGGAAGTCCGCGTTTGTAACTGTGGGGTGAGCGAGGGGACTCGAACCCCCGGCCTCTGGAACCACAATCCAGAGCTCTAACCAACTGAGCTACGCTCACCATAAACCGATACCCTCGCCTGCCGGTACTTCGTTAAATGGCGCCCCCGACAGGACTCGAACCTGTGACCTACTGCTTAGAAGGCAGTTGCTCTATCCATTGAGCTACAGGGGCGGGCGGCTGACACCCGGCAGATCGTAATGTTGGAGCGGGAAACGGGATTCGAACCCGCGACCTACGGCTTGGAAGGCCATCGCTCTAGCCAACTGAGCTATTCCCGCATACGCGCATTCTGCGCATTGGTCGGGGCGAAAGGATTCGAACCTTCGACCCCCTGCTCCCAAAGCAGGTGCGCTAACCAGACTGCGCTACGCCCCGACGGAGTCTTCCCCGGCATACGCTAAAAAATAACGCCCGTCACCTTTTTCCCTTACACTTTACTTCCAGCAGAAATCCAAAGCGTCACAGGATAGCCACGCAGAATATCCACTGTCATTTTTCACTTGGCAATTCTATCATATTTTGCCGGGGCGTCAACATGCTTTCGCTTGGTTCTCCATTAAAACAAGAGAGGTAAATTCCCAAAGTAAATTCCATAGTGGATGAGGCGATGGAACTTAGTGTGGGCCGTTTTGTGAGGTAGAATTAAGCCTGGGAAGATTCTTGCCGCAAGGAGTGGAGACAATGCCA
>JAIRNC010000083.1 GCA_031258255.1 Synergistaceae bacterium | reverse complement strand
AGAAGATTCAGCCTGGCAAAGAGAAAATACGGGATGGGCATGTTGTACACGCGTCTTGAGGAGACAACGATGTGCAGCGTGGCCCTGTCGATACTATTGATGAACCTGAACAAGGTTCTGTTTTGCCGTAAACGTCTTGTCTCTTTTTTTGCTTTCAAAGTTTATCAATTCAAGAAAATTTAGGGCTGTGCAGTAGACACTAAATAACCTTTGGCTGCAATGAGCGCGGGAGAACATTTAATCAGCGATTCCTTAGAATCGGAGTCATATCGAAAAAGGGATCCGAATCGCTAGAAATTCATCGTGTCAGACGAGCTCTGCACCAAGCCCATGCGCCATGCCAGCACGGCGGCCTGGGTGCGGTCGTTCAGGCCGAGCTTTTTCAGCAGATGGCTCACGTGGTTTTTGACCGTCTTCTCAGAAAGCACCATCTTGGCAGAGATCTCCGCGTTGTTGAAGCCCTGCGACAGCCAGAACAGCACCTCTTTTTCGCGCTGGGTCAGGAGGAACGTCACGTCCTGCTCCTCCTTCCGCTTCTGGAAGCTGGAGAGGAGCTTGCCCGCCACCTTCGGGTCCACGTATGACTCGCCGCCGTACACGGCGTGGAGGGCTGAGATGAGATCAGGCATACTGGAGGACTTGAGGATATATCCGTTTATACCGATCGCGGAGAGGGACGCCAGGTGTTCCTCGTCGTCGTATGCGGTTATGGCGACGAACTTGGTGTTGAGCTTGGCGCCTTTCAGCTGCTTCACGACCTGGCCGCCGTCCATCTTCGGCATGTTGATGTCCAGGAGCACTATGTCGGGCGCCGTGGAGAGGACCATGTCGACGGCCTCGGCGCCGTCCTTGGCCTCGCCCACGACCTCGATGTCGCCCTCCAGCTCGAGGAGCCTCCTCAGCCCCTCCCGGAACAAACGGTGGTCGTCGGCTATCGCTACCCTGATCTTATTCACTGCCATCCCCTCCTGTCGGAACCCTGATCATTATCCGCGTCCCATTGCCCTTGCCGCTTTCGATATTCAGATTTCCCCTCGCGAACTGTACGCGCTCCGCTATGTTCGACAGCCCGAACGAACCTCTCTCGGCCGCCGCCGCGCGCTCCGTCTCTATGTCAAAGCCGCTCCCGTCGTCCTGGATGGAGAGGAGCAGCTCCTTATTCGTGTACTCGTATTTCACCGTTATCCTCTTCGCGCCGCCGTGCCGGAGGGCGTTGGAGGCCGCCTCCTGTATGACTCGGAAGAGGTTGCTCCGCAGCACGGCGGGGAAAAGGTCGTCCTCCTGGGACAGCTCGGCGCGAAAATCCACGCCGTGCCTCTCTTTGTAGCTGTCAGCCAGGCGCTTGATGGCGCTGCCGAGCCCCTTTTCCAGGCCAAGGGGCTGGAGCTGAATCAAAAAGCCCCTGAAATCGGCCAGCGCCTCGCGCTGCTGATCCTTGACCCTCTGAATCTCTTCCTTTACCGCTTCCATGTCGCCCTTGCCCGCGATCCGCTCCAGGTATTCGAGCGACAGTATCGATGCGGCGAACTGCTGTATCGGGCCGTCGTGTATCTCGCGCGCGAGACGCTTGTTCTCCCGCTCCACGAACTGGAGCGCCTTTGCGATGTTAGCGGCGTTGCCCGCTGAACTCGCGGCCATCGTGGAGTCGAGCCGGTTCCGCAGTATCTCGACCGCGAGGCGGAGCTTCCCCATGGTGTTCGTGCTATGGGCCATTATCCGCTCCATGCGGATTTTCTCACGCTCCAGGTCATCCCTGCGCTTTCTGAGATAGCGCTCTCGCTCCTCGAACGTCGCGCGCAGGTGCATGTATCGCTCCGCCTCCGCGTATATCCTGGCCTGCAGATCGTAGTCGTCCGTCATCTCGGCGCTGACGAGCGACCGCCGCGCCTCCTTATATGCCTGTGTGACGGAGTCATACGCGCTCATGACCTCGCTTACCTCTTTGCGCACTTGGTTGAGTTCGTCATACAGGTCACGGAGGCCGTGCACGACGTCGTCCCGGATCCCCCCGACATTGTCGATGCTGTAGCCAAGGAACTCGTTCGTCCTGTCCAGGACGTTCTGGAGCTTTTGTCTAAACGACTCATCGCCCATAATGCCGAGTCCTACCTCCCCATAATTGACTAATTATATTATACTAGAAACGTGATGGCAATGGGACGATATTTGCCTGAGCCACCGGGCGGTATTGTGTCGCGGGTATGGGCTACGCTGAGGTTTATGTGATAATATCGGTAGGGTGTGGCTGCGCCGGTCGCGGTAGGCGCGGACTGTGTCGCTCATATGCGAGGAGGAAGGTTATGGCATCTATCGAGGACGTGAGGAAGGACTATTTCTCCTGGGATCCCTCGGAGGATCCTGAGTTCAAACCTCTTATCATAGGGTCAGGACCGGTAGGCGGCAAGGGGCGGTCACTGCTCTTCGCCATGCGCGCGTTCAGGGATTCGGACGACGATGACCTCCGCGCCGTGGTCCTGCCGATGTCGCGCTACATAGGCACGGACGTGTTCAGGGAATTTACCTCCGGGATCGACGGCCTCTCGGATCTCGTTCAACACGCGACGCCGGAGGAGCTGGAAGCGGCGTTCTTGAGGGCAAGCCTCCCGGAATGCGTGACGGAATCCTTGGGCGGCTACCTGGCCGAGATGAGAGACCCTGTGATCGTACGGAGCAGCTCGCTCTTGGAGGACTCACTCAAATACTCATTCGCCGGCAAGTACATGTCGCCTTTTTTGCTGAACTCGGGCGACTCCCTCCAGGAGCGCGTCCGCGCCGTCGAGACGGAGATAAAGCGCGTCTACTCCCGCATATACTTCCCCGCGGCCCTGTCCTACAGGCAGAAGCACGGGCTGGGGGAGGACATGATGGGGATCGTGCTCATGCGGATATCTGGCAGATGGCGAGGGGACTGCTACTACCCCACCACGGCCGGGGTGGCCCTCTCATACAACGGCAGACGGTGGACGACGAGGATCAAGCGAGAGGACGGCCTGATCCGCATGGTGTTCGGCCTCGGCACGATGAGCACGAAACGCGGCTACGCGCGGACGTACTCCCTCACAAACCCATTCCTGCGGCCCGAAGGATCCAACGCCTACAACGTGATGAAGACCTCTCAGGAACGCTTCCACGCCATAGAGCGCGAGAGCGGCCATCTCGTGACCGTGGACATAAAGGAGGTGTGGCGGGACAAATTCCGATACCACCCGGATTTTTCGACATACGCGAGCCTGTACATGTACGACGAGAACCAAGGCTACTTCACGCCCCTCGACAAATCCTCCATATTCTCGCCCGCAGACGGGAAGGTCTGTATGCCGTTCGAGTCGTTCCCCAGAGCCCACAGGAAATTTTTCGACACCATGTCGAAACTGATGCCTCTCCTGCAAGAGAAGATGGGCGCATACGCCGACATAGAGTTCGCCTACGAGCCTCTCGAAAACAGGCTCGAGCTCCTTCAGGCCAGGCCGCTCTGGATCCACGAGGCCCAGGCCGAAGCGCTCCCCCCCTCCTTCCAGAACTGCGTCACGATCCTGAGCGCCGACCGGATGGTCACTGACGGAACCCGCAAGGACATCAAGTACCTCGTGCTGGTCGACCACAAGGTATACTCCTCGTCCGGCGATTTTCAGAGCATCGCGCGGTCTCTTGGCGAGATGAACAAGAAACTGCTCCCGGAGAGGTACATACTGGTGGCGCCCGGGCGGGTCGGGTCGAGCAGCCCGGAGCTGGGGGTGCCGGTCCGCTACGACGAGATCACAGGGGCGGCCTGCATCATAGAGGTGGGGATCCCGAGGACGGGGCAGATGCCGGAGCTCTCCTACGGGACGCACTTCTTCTCAGACCTTGAGACCGACGAAGTGATGTACATGCCCGTGTTCCAGGGCGAGGGCAACAACGTGTACAACGAAGGGTGGTTCGAGGAGACGCCGTTCGAGTACGGCGAACACAGGGCCATCAGGCTCTACAAGGGCGATTTCAGCGTGTACATGAATGGCGACCACAACATCGGGGTGGTCGCCTGCGAACATTGAAATAAAATAATTGTGTTATATTAACAACTGATAGATCTTTTCTTTATGCCCTCGAAACAGGCGAACGCCTCATCAGCGTCGGCGGCATAGCCGTCGCGTCCCATCATGCCGTATGTGTAGCGCTTGCCCTGTTCCACGCCGGGCTGGTCAAAGGGGTTTACCCCCATCAGCCGGCCCGTGGCAGCCGTGACGTACTCGTAGAGGAAAACAAGCGCGCCAGTCGTCTCGGCGTCCAGCCGGTCAACCTCTATCCACACAACGGGACGCCCGGCCTTCACCAGGGCCGCCGCCGTGCTCACTGCCTCGTAGCCGAGCATCTCGCCTAGGCGGCGGCCGCTGAGGTATGAGAGCTGAGAGAGGGACTCCTCGCGCACGGGCGGGAGTTCTATGTCGGCGCCTCTGTCGCGGACGCCTATGAGCGTGTACAGCTTGTCGTCGGGCCCTGCGGTGTAGAGCTGAACCTGGGAGTGCTGGTCTATGGCGCCCAATGCCCTCACAGGCGTCGTGCCAAGCCCGTCCTTGCCGACGCTCTCGCCCCAGAGCTGCGCGAACCACTCCGCGAACGTCTCCAACCTGTTGGAGTATGGCATCAAAACGGCCATCGGCCGATGCCCTATCTCATGGAACCTGTGAACCGCCGCCAAACTGAGCGCCGGGTTCGCCGTGACGTCCCCGTCGGCGGCGATAAGGCCGCGCATGGCCTTTGCGCCAGACAGCAGCTTTTTTACGTCGCCACCGAGCGCAGCGGCTGTCACGAGGCCGGACGGCGAGAGCGCGGAGTACCTGCCGCCCACGGAGGGCGGTATCTCAAGCGACCTGCACCGCGCCTCGCGGGCGAAGGCGCGGAAGGCGCCACCTTGCGGGTCTGTGATCACGAGGACGTTATCGTCCGAAGGGTTGTCTCCCGCGATCTTCGAGCGGAACCAGAGGAACTGCGACATCGTCTCGGCGGTGGCGCCGGACTTGCTCACCCCGACCAGCGCGACGCGAGAACCCTTGACGCGCTGCCAGATGGCCCCTGCCTTTTCCGGGTCAGGGTTGTCGGCCAGGTAAAATCTCGGGATCCCGGCACCAGTGGCCTCGTTGAAATACATCGGGAGGATGGCCTGGTGCAGCATTAGGTTGCCCAGAGACGAGCCGCCGATCCCGACGTGTATTACGGCGTCATAGCCCCTGAGCCATTCCGCCGTATCGAGGACGGAGCCTATGTCCTGGTCAGGGAGGTTATACCACCCAAATCCGGCCTCGCCGGCGCCGGCCCCTTTCGATATCCAGCTTGCGGCCTCCCGGAGCGAGTCACCTGAATCAGATATGAAGCGATTCAGCTTGGCGTCTCCGTCACCACTGCCCCCGGACGCTCCGAAATAAAACGAGATTCCAAGCCCGTCTGGCACGACGCTAGCCCTTCTCCTCGAAGTCGGAACGGACGCAGGATGCCGTGGCCATTATCTCCTTCACGTCCCCGGCGATAAAGAGCTGTCTGCGCCCCACCGTGACATCCACGTCCGTCACGTGCTTGAAGCGGGCAAACAGATCCCTCGCGATAGCCAAGGCCAGGCTGGCGTGGGAGTTGAACTTCGTGCCCATCATTATGTTCTTGGTGACCTCGTAGATCTCGGAACCCCTGACGTCCGTGTTCACGGAGGGCGACGCGTCTGCCTCCGTCATCTCCATGGCAAGCGCCACATCCACGTAAAACATCTGTCCCAGTTCCCTCTCAACCTCCATCGCGCCGTGGAAAGCGTGGAAGCTCATCCCATGTACGACACACTTTACCTTCATGGCATTCACCCCGCTCCTACAATAGCCCCGCTCCCTTAAGCGCTGACTGAATCGCGTCCTGGTCAAAGCCGACGATGTACCGGTCACCGACCTTTACCACCGGGACGCCACGCTGCTTCGTCTTCTCCACGATCTCCTTCGCGGCCTCCCTGTCGGCGCCCACGTCGATCGATTCGTAGGCGACCTTCAAGCTATCAAGGTACTGTTTGGCCTTCACGCACCACGGGCAGCTCTTCGTCGAATAAACTGTAACGCTCATCTCTATCACCCCTTAACAATATTTACCATATCTATCTTACGCACAGAAAAGCCCGCCGTCAATAAGCCAATCGCGCAGGGACCAGCCCATGACGCGACGGCCTGTCTCAGTAGTTCACGTCTCCCAGCATGTCGAGCTTCATGTACTTGTGCTCCGCGTTGATATAGCGTATCGTGCCGCTTTTGGAGCGCATCACGAGCGACGAGGTCTTTATCGTGTCTCCCACGTACTTGACGCCGCCGAGCCAGTCTCCCTCCGTCACCCCTGTCGCGGCGAAGTAGACGTTGTCGCTGGACACGAGGTCGTTCAGCATGAGGACCCTGTTCAGGTCAATGCCCTCGTCCTTGCAGCGGTTCGCCTCCTCCTCGTTCCTGGGCCAGAGCTTGCACTGCATGTTCCCGCCGACGCACTTGATCGCGCAGGCGGTGATTACGGCCTCCGGCGAGCCGCCGATCCCGGCCAGGATGTCTATCCCAGACCCGGCCTTGCACGTGGCGAGCGCCCCCGCCACGTCGCCGTCCATGATGAGCCTGATGCGGGCGCTGACATCCCTGATCTCCCTGATCAATTTCTCGTGCCTCGGCCTGTCCAGGACGATCACCGTGACGTCCTCGACGCGCTTCCCGAGGGCGCGGGCGACCGCGCGTATGTTGTCCCCTATCGTAGCGTTGATGTCTATGGCATCCGCCGCCATCGGCCCCGTGGCTATCTTGTCCATGTAAAAAATGTGCTTGGGGTTGAACATCGTGCCGCGCTCGGCGAAGGCAACCACGCTCACGGCGTTCGGAAGGCCCAGCGCCGTGAGCCGCGTCCCGTCTATCGGGTCGACTGCGATGTCCACCCTTGGCTCACCGCCGCGCCCGAGCTTTTCGCCGTTGAAGAGCATCGGCGCCTCGTCCTTCTCCCCCTCCCCTATCACGACTACGCCATCCATGCGGACCGTGTTCAGCACCGTCCGCATGGCATGGACGGCGGCCCCGTCCACGCCGTTCTTGTCGCCGCGCCCCATCCACCTGCTGGCGGACATTGCGGCGGCTTCCGTCGCGCGAACCATCTCAAGAGCGATATTTCTGTCCGGACTATCCACTTGAAAGCCTCCCCTCAGTCGTTAACAGATATTTTGAAACGTGAGAAAATGTCGTCTACGTGCCTGAAATAAAAGTTTATGTCGAAAAGCTCGTCGAGCCGCGCGCCGCCGCCCTCCATAAAGGGCGCCAGGCGCGGGTGGGAGGCCAGGGCGTCCCTGAGCGACGGCCCTGAGTCCCCGTTCGTCACGCCCTCCCAGCAACGCATGGCGCACTCCTGCACGACAGCGTAGGCGTCCTCCCTGGAGAAACCCGACTCCACCAGGGCCAGCAGCACACGCCCGCTGAAGAGCAGCCCCCGCGTCATCTCTAGGTTTTTCTTCATCCGAGCCTCGTCGACTACGAGGCCGTCGATCACCCTTTTCGCCGTGTTCGTCATGTAGTGCGCGACGTGGAACGCGTCCGGCCAGATGACGCGCTCTACGGACGAGTGGCTGATGTCCCTCTCGTGCCAGAGCGCCACGTCCTCCAGCGCGGCTGACGCGTAGGCGCGCAGCAGACGCGCCATCCCGCTCACCCGCTCGGACAGTATGGGGTTCTTCTTGTGCGGCATGGCGCTGGAACCCTTCTGCCCCTTGCCGAACGGCTCCAGCGCCTCCATGACCTCCGTCCGCTGTAGGTGGCGTATCTCTACGGCCATACGCTCCAGCCCGCACCCGTAGAGCGCGAGAGCCTCCATTACGCGCGCGTGCCTGTCCCTCTGCACGACCTGCGATGAAACCGGGTCTGGCTTGAGCGCCAGATATCCTGCCACCTTCGCCTCTATGTGGGGCGGGCAGTTGGCGTAAGTGCCCACCGCGCCGGAGAGCTTGCACACCCTTATCTCGTCCTGGGTCTGCCTGAGGCGCGCTATGTCCCGATCTATCTCGGAGACAAAGCCGAGCAGTTTCAGCCCGAACGTCGTTGGCTCGGCGTGTATCCCGTGAGAGCGCCCCGCCGTTGGCGTCAGGCGATACCTCCACGCTTTTCGGGCCACAGACCCTCGAAGAGCCTCCGCCGCGCCGATTATGACCTCAAGCGCCTCCGACATGAGGAGCGACGCCGCCGTGTCGATGACATCGCTGCTGGTGAGGCCCAGATGGACGAACCTCCCCGACGGGCCGATCCGCTCCGCGACCGAGCTGACGAAGGCTATCACGTCGTGCTGAGTCACGGCCTCTATCTCCGCTATCCTGCCCACGTCGAACCCGGCCTTTTTCTCGATCTCCTCCAAGTCCTGGGCAGGGATAGCCCCGTCCTGCGCCCACGCCTTGCAGACGGCGAGCTCCACGTCGAGCCATTTGGCGAACCGGTTCTCGTCCGACCAGATCTTCCCCATCTCTTCCGTGCTGTATCTCTCGATCATGCGCGAAAACCCCTAATCTGATTTTATAAGTTTTTTATTTATGGAAACGCTGGCTTTATGCCCCTGTTGCCCTGATATCCCTGCGCCAGTCCTGACGGATCGTTTCAAGGAACGCGTCGTAAATCCCGCTGGCGAAATCCGGGAACGTGTACGAAAAACTCTCCCAGCCTGATTTTCTGCGGCACAGGGTCACTTCCGCGAATATGCCGTCCGCCATGTAGACCCTCTGGGCGTTGTCCTTCGTTGACGCCAGCACGAGCCTCGCCCCGTCCAGGTAGCCGGGATCTACGTTGATCCGCCGCGCCCTGCCTGGGCGGCCCGCCCTGCTTTCAGACTCGAGCGCGATGGCGGCCCTCTTCCAGCGAACCAGCCTCGGGTGGCAAAGCCCGGCGAACGAAAAGAAGCACCTCAACAGCTCTGGCGATATGTCGCTGTAATAGTCCGTGTAACAGAAGGCGAACGAAGCGCTCTCGCGCTCGACGGCGCCGAAGGCCCCCACGAGGCCATCCCGCGCGCGCGCCCTCCATTCCGGCTCGCCCTTTGGATACAGCAACCCGCAGACCATTTTGACGAGCGGTGCGCCGCGCCTGGCGCCTGTCTCGCCCCGCCCGGCCTCAAGGCTGCTTTCCAGCTCGCGTGCCGTCCCCTTTCACCTCGCTGCCTTGGCTTTGCCCCGCTGCTTCTTTGCGGCGTCCGACGTGGCGATTTCAGGTGCCGCGCCATCGCCGCGCGCCGCGGTGTCTTGCGCTGGCCCTGCCTGCTGGGATGATGCCTCCTGACCGTTCCCGTCGGGCAGCAGTATGGCGAGCCGCCCGATGAGCTCCCCCTCCCATGAGCAGGGGATAACCTCTGCTGAGTCCTGGGGCGGTTCCGCGTGGGGCAAGACGCGCCTGACGCGAAGGCCGTTTTCCTCCATCCTGCGGACGAAGGCGCTGCCTATAGCCGCCCACCAGACCAGATCCTCCACCATCTCGAAGTCCCCTGACACGTCCTCTATAAGAAAGGTCTCGTCGTCGAGGGGCGAGAGCGAAAACGTTTTTTCAGATTTTCCGGCCCCGCCCTGCTTCTTCTCCTTTATGACGATCAGCTTGTCGGCACGGATTTTATCGTACTGCCCAGCGATTTCCTTGACGCCTCCCGGTATGAGCCGCAGTGCCGCGTCGTTGAGGCTCACGCGTTCGTCCTTCATGTGGAGGACGGGCAGCGGGATGCCCCACCAGCCGGGGAGCCTGATCATCGCCTCCTGTATCTTCGCTTCCCTGTACTTCTCAAAGGTCGTCCCGTACATCTCGTCGTTCGCGAAGACGATCAGCGGGGAGTCCTGCGGCACGTCCTCCATGCCAGCCTTCGCGGAAAGCGGCTCTGCCAACGCGAGGCTCTGCATATCCTCCAGCGTTGCGCTCTCCCTGCCCTGCTCCAGGAGCGCCACGAGCTGATCCTTGTGGAGCAGGCGCTCGTTTTTGCCAATCTCCACCATGATGTAGTCCGAGCCGTAAAAGTAGAGCGCGCGCAATATCTGCTGCACCGTCGAACTGAGCTGTAGCATGTCCTTTCTGACTTCCGCGTTACCGAACATCGTCCGACATCTCCATATCCAGCAGGGCACTCACGAAACCCCTCGGCGAAAACGGCTCCAGGTCGTCTATGCCCTCGCCAAGGCCAACGTACCTTATCGGAAGGCGGAGTTTTTTGGCGATGCTGACAACGATGCCGCCCTTCGCGGTGTTCTCGAACTTGGTCAGTATCACCCCCGTCAGTCCCACGGCCCTGTCAAAGGCCTCCGCCTGAGCGAACCCGTTCTGCCCCATCACGGAGTCGAGCACGAGCAGAGACTCCACCTGGCCGTCCGGGAGCTCCCTTCCAGTCACCCTGCGGACCTTCGCCAGCTCTTCCATCAGGTTGGATTTCGTGTGGAGCCTGCCCGCCGTGTCCGCTATCACGACGCCAGTGCCGGACGCCTTCGCCGCCTGTACAGCGTCGAACACGACGGCAGCCGAATCGCTGCCGTGGCTGGACGCGATCACGCGGACACCCGCCCTCTCGCCCCATGCCTTGAGCTGCTCGATGGCGGCTGCCCTGTACGTGTCCGCCGCCGCCAGGATGACGGAACGGCCCTCCCTCAGAAAAACGGAGGCTAGCTTTCCTGCCGTGGTCGTCTTGCCGCTGCCGTTCACCCCGACGAGCAGGACGGCGGAGGGTTCAGTAGGCAGATCGAGCGGGGATCCCATCCCTGGGATTTCCTCCAGCGTCCGGACGAGCAGATCTGCAAAAGCCGACTTCAGCTCGCCGGTGTGGGCTATGCGCATGTCGATGGAGGCCTGCCTGAGGTCAGCGATCAGCGCCTCGGCAGTCTCGATCCCGACATCCCCCAGGACGAGCCGCTCCTCCAGGTCTTCCCAGAACGCGTCGGTGAGCGGGGCGTCGGAAAAGAGGCTGGACACGCCTTGCGACCACTTATTCGTCACGTTTTTAATCTTAGAGATAAAGCCGTCGAAAATACCCATCATGCGCCTCTTTCTTATCTCTTAAATATTTTTATTACCCCTTCGCCGACTGGCGCCTCTGACGTCCGCGCCTCGGACGCCTGAGCGCTTCGCCGGCCTGCGGCTTTTCGGCGCCCAGGTCGAGGTCCGGAAAGCCCGTGAGCGATTCGCTGTCTGGCTTGCGCTTCACGTAGTCGCCCTTGGCGCCGGTTGTCCGGTCAGAGAATTTCTGCCCCTCCTGGCGCTGTTGCGGAATGTCCGCTCCACCCTTCGGAAGCCCCTTGCCCCGGCGGCTCCTCTTGCGCCCCTGCCTCTTTCCCGCATCTTTCGTGGCATAGCCGCTATCGGCTGCGGCTCTTTTCCCCTCTAGCCCGTCGGCGCGTTCCTGCGCGGCGGCCTCCCGCTCGAAACAGGGCGCGTGTCCTGATCCGCAGATACCGCGCCTCGATCCGCAGTTGCCGCAGTTTTTGCCTGACGGCGCTGGGGGCTCCGGCGCTGGGGGCGTCCACTCGCCGCCATCCATCACTGTCTGCCTGAATTCGCCGAAAAGCTCCTTGGGGACGGAGATATCGCCACCAGACGGTTTGTGGCAGCGGACGGCGTTCTTCGCGATGTCCAGGGACAGGACGACGTAGTTGCCGACCGGGGTCTTTATCTTGCTGCCCGGGCCAGGCAGCCCTGTCCACATCTCACGGTAGACCTTGTGTTCGAAGGACATGCAGCACATGAGCCGTCCGCAGATCCCGGAAATTTTGGACGGGTTGAGCGCGATGTTCTGCTCCTTCACCATCTTGATCCCGATGGGGGCGAACTGGTTGAGCCAGTAGCTGCAACAGCAGGGCAACCCGCAGGAGGATATCCCCTGTATTATGCGCGCCTCGTCGCGCACCCCCATCTGACGGAGTTCGATGCGGGTGCGGAAACGCCTCGCCAGGTCCCTCACCAGCGTACGGAAGTCCACCCGTTGCTCTGCGGTGAAGTAGAAAAACAGCTTTTTCCCGTCGAGCAGCATCTCGTCGTCTATGAGCTTTATGGCGAGCTTGTGCCACTCCACCAGCTCCTGGGCGACGCTCAGGTTCTCGCCTTCCCTGTCGGAGTGAGATTCGTGCCTGGCTATGTCGTCTGGGGACGGCTTGCGGATGAAACCCAGATCCGTCACCACAGGGTCGCCGCCGCGCACCTGCCCCTCCCCGTGTTCCGAAATGGTACGGAGGTTCCTGTACTCGCGCTCCTGCTCCTCGTTTATCGGAGCCACGAGTTCCGCTAGTTCCTCCCCCCTGTGAGAGGATACGACGATCAGGCCGTCCCTCTTCGTAAATTCACCGCCCTGGCCGTCGAGACTGACTATTCCAAGGAACCTAGGCTTCCCGTAGGTCGCCAAATATTTTTCCATCGCCTGCTCCTTCCATCAGCAACGCAAAGAGCGCGTCCTGAGCCATCGATACCGAAAAGTGTCTCTTTTTCGCCAGAAACATGGCGTTTTCTACGGATGCCGCGAGCTTCCACTCGTTTCTGGCGCAAAGGCAGCGCGCCCAGGCACCGGCCTCTGACGCGATCTCCTCCAGCGTATGTTTCTTGGTCGCCCCGAGCCACTCAGCCCACTCCGCGCCAGATTTCGGAGGCGCTTTAGGCGCAAGGGCCGACTCACCCGGGCATAGGTCGATCCTTACCATCCACACCCTGCTTCGGATCGTCGGGATTAGCTCGTCCCGCTCCGCTATAAACAGGATCCTCCCCTTCGCGGGCGGTTCCTCCGCGATCTTGAGGAGAGAGTTCGCGGCCGGCAGCGAGAGGTTGTCCGCCGACATTATCACCCCAAGGCGCCCTGGCGCGAAAACCGGCTTGAGCGACATGCGCCACTGAAAATCGAGGCAGTCGGCGATCCCAGGCGGCTCACCCTGCTTTCCAGCTGTTATCATATCTGGGTGGCCATCGGATGTCCAGCTAGCGCACGACCCACAGCCGTCGTCGCCAGTCCCGGAGAAACAGAGCGCCTGACGCGCGAAGCGGAAGCGAAAATCGTCGGAGATCTGAGCCGGCATGACCGCGGCGAGCGACTGCGGCGCGCCCCCGTCCGATATCGCGCTCGAAAGCGCAAGCCACTCAGGGCTTTTCGTCCACTCGTTCAAAAGAGGAGAGATATCAGGCATCCCTTTATCTCCTCCATCAGGGAGAGCAGACGCGTCCTGTCAGCCTCGCGGAGGAGGGCTTCGTCCATCTCGTCCAGCGCCTCCTCCGTCCGCTCTATCACGACGAACATCGAGCGCTCAGTGCGCCTCCACTTGAAATCCCGTTTTATGCGCGTCCCGTTGCGCACTTTTTCCAAGGCCATGCGGACCAGCTCGCGGTACCGCGCCAAGAGCGCGGCTGTGGGGAAACGCGAGAGCCGGAGCCCTATCGACTCCAGCTCGTCGATCAGCATACGCGACTCCATGTCCTCCGCGACCTCGGCAAACGTCTCTTGCGGCTCCAAGACGCCTCCTACGGCCTTGCCGGTGCCGCTGCGGCCTCCGGCGGACAGCAGGGCTGTTTCGCCGGCCTTGGCCTTCGGGATCCCGGACGCCTTCATCAGGACGCCGCCGCCAGCATCGACGAGACCTCCGCCTCTATGTCGCAGGCGACCTGATCCAGGTCACGGGACGCGTCGATGTCCACCCATCTGCCGGGCCACGACGCCCTTGCCTTTTTATACCCTGCCCGGACGCTCTCACCGTACTCTTGCCCGCGCCCGTCGAAACGATCCATCACGCCCCGGGACGCGAGACGGCCTGACGCCGTAACGGGGTCAACGTCCAGGAAAAACACGGCGTCCGGCACGGGCAGGCCTATTACCTCCCCGAGGCGCGACGCGTATTCCGCCGCAGCGCCGTCTATGGCCTGGTTGCTGAAAATTTGATAAGCTAAGGTCGAAGGGACGTAGCGGTCGGAGAGGACTGTCTTGCCGGCAGAGAGCGCCGGTTTTATCACGCGCTCGACGTGCTCGCACCTGTCGAGCATGAAGAAGAAGAACTCCCCCCACAGGCTCACGAGCCCGCCGCCCAAGACGAACTCCCGCGCCGCGGCAGCGCCATCCCATCCTCCTGGTTCGCGTGTGCGGATAAGACTATCAGGCCCGAGCCTACGGGCCAGCGTATCAGCGAGCCGGTCAGCCTGCGTGGTCTTGCCGCTTCCGTCGATACCCTCAATAACGAAAAACATCCGTCAACAGCCCCTGTCAGAACTCCTGCGCCCATTATAACTGTTCATCATTTGTGCTACAATCCTCGCGTGTTTTTTCCTCGTCCAAAAAATCGCGCTGGGGGGTATCCTCTTGACTGTGAACAGCGGAAAGCAAGCGACGGTGGGCATTGTGGATTTCGGCGCCGGGAACATCGGCAACGTGCGGCGCGCGCTGGCGAAGCTGGGGATCGCCCACGAGGTGCTCAAGTCTCCGTGCGGCATGGAGCGTCTAGCCCCGTCGCTCTTGCTCCTGCCTGGGGTAGGCGCTTTCAGGCCCGCCATGGAAGCCCTCGCGTCATCCGGCTGGAAGGACGCCCTGACCGGCTGGGCAGGGATGGGCGGACCGTTGCTCGGCATTTGCCTGGGGATGCAGCTTTTATGCGACAACAGCTCCGAGGACGGCCAGACGGAAGGGCTCGGCCTGGTCGAGGGCTGCGTCACGAAGCTCTCCGGCGTCAAAAAAATCCCCCACATGGGGTGGAACAGCGTGGAACCGAGCGGCAGCGAATTTCCGGGAAACTGCCTCGCCCGGGGCGGGCAGGATTTTTACTTCGTGCACAGCTTCGCCGTTTCCGGCTCGCCTCATTGCGCCGCCGTGACGCGCGTCGACGGCGTACAGTTCGACTCGGCCCTGCGGCGCGGAAACGTCGCCGGCTTCCAGTTCCACCCGGAGCGGAGCGGCCCGGAGGGCGTCTCGTTCCTCGGCCGTGCGATCTCGTACATGGTCGCGGAATATCAGGAGGGTGCGGACAAATGCTGAAAAAAAGGATCATACCATGCCTCGACGTGAAAAACGGAAGGGTCGTGAAGGGGATCAACTTCGTCAACCTGAGGGACGCAGGCGACCCGGCCTCGCTCGCGGGGACTTACATGGACGAGGGGGCGGACGAGCTCACGTTCCTCGACATCACGGCGTCGAACGAGCGGCGGGCCACGATGCTCGAATGGGTGAGCGTCGTTGCGGACGCTATTTCCATACCGTTCACCGTGGGCGGTGGCATCTCCAGCGCCCAGGACGCGGTGAACCTCGTCGCGCTGGGCGCTGACAAGATATCGCTCAACACGGCCGCCGTCCGCCGGGGACGCACGGTAACGGAGTGCGCGGAAGCCCTCGGCAGCCAGGCCGTCGTCGTCGCAGTCGACGTGAAGCGCGACGGCGACGCATGGCGCGTCTTCATAGAGGGCGGCAGGACGCCAACCGGCCTGGACGGGTTCGAGTGGTGCCTCGAAGCGGAGTCGCTGGGCGCGGGCGAGCTCCTGATCACGTCCATGGACAGGGACGGCACGAAAGAGGGCTACGACGTGGAGTTCCTTCGGCTCGTCTCCCGCAGCGTGAAAATCCCGATAATCGCGTCCGGCGGCGCTGGGGAAGCGCGCCACGCGCTGGAAGCGTTCGAGGCCGGCGCGGACGCCGCGCTTCTGGCCTCGCTCCTGCACTTCGGTGAGATGCGCATACGCGACCTTAAAGGCTATCTCACGGAAAACGGCGTCCCGATGCGGGTATAATCTATCTCTGGATAAACTTAGGAGACTGCGCCGAAAGAGCCTTTGGCGAGACGTCACATAAAAACGCGCCTAAATTTCAAAAAAAACTTGAACAATCAATACTGGAAGGAGTTAACCATATAAGGAGAGCGATAAAAACTCACCGGACGATAACGCGGGGATAACAGCATATAACTTTGTAATTGGACTCCTACGAGGACTGCTTTGACGACAATTGAAGGAAACAGCGTCCGTCTCGCACGAAACCGCGCGAAGTCGCATTAAAGCTTCACGCTGTGCGCGACATCACCCTTCAAAAATTGGTATATTGGCAAAATATTGATCTCTTTAGCATATTTCCGCTCATCATGGCATGACAATTTTGTACAAAAATGCTATGCTTGATCCATCTTAAAAAATATCCGCTAGATATATACAAGATAAACGCTCTTGAAAAAAAGCAACAGGCGCAATCAGGGTAAACTGGCTGGCTGGCATGGCAGTATCTGAGAGAGGGGCGCGAAGCAGATGAGCAAGACCCGAACGATCCTCGACGTAATTGAGCGCAAGAAAACAGGCACCATTCCGGTTATTCCCGTAACCACGAAATTTGCTGTTTCAAGGTCTCCGTATTCGTTCGAGGAATGCGACAGCGACCCACAAAAATTTGTCGAGGCCATTGTCGAGTCGCGGAGAAGGTTTGGCTACGACGGGCTGTGGACGGATGTGTTTCAGGGCATCACATCCGTGATGGGCAAGGGTCTCGTCGACAAGCACGGACACGTATCCGTCTCCGGCAAGAGCACCATACAGGAGCCGGAGGATTTGCCCAAAATTAAGCCGTTCAGCATAGACGCGTGTACGCAGTTGCATACGCAGATAGAGATTATCCGGGGGTTGAAGAAGGCGGAACCGGACGAGCCCATTTTTACCATAATCGATAATCCCTGCATGGCAGCGGCGGATTTGATGGACGGCGCGAATTATTACTATCACATGCTGACTACCCCCGACTTTGTCCATGAGATGACGGAGATCGTCTTCGAGCCACTGCAAAAATGCACTAAAATGCTTATCGAAGCGGGTGTGGATGTAGTGTGGCTGCCATTTCCGACATTGGGAGGAACCTGCATCTCCAGGAAGCATTACGAGGAATTCTGCACAGGATACAATAAGCGGTTCAATGACTTTATCCTGAGCACAGGGGTGCATCTGATGGTGCATACATGCGGCAACTGGAATGACCGCCTTGACCTGGCGGTGTCGGAGGGGGCGCACGGCCTCCATATAGCGGAAACGGTATTGAAGGACGCCAAAGAGCGCATTGGCGGCAGCGTGTCGCTGATGGGACAGGTTCCATGCGTATCCGTCATGATGAACGGAGACCCAGAAATGGTCTATAATGAATGCCTGAACGAATGTCTCATCGGCGCTGTGGGCGGAGGGTTCATTCTGAGCGCGGACTGCGGGTTGCCGCCTATCACGCCGGATGAAAACATGAGGGCGATGATCCAGGCGGCGAAGGATGCGGAAAAACAGCTGGGTGGCAAGTGCTGAATTCGTCGGTCGTGATGTGAGGGGATCATGATCATGGGCGTCTCCCCCGGAGCATAGGCACACGAAACTGTGCCCTGCTCGCGTCGCTGGAGCCGTGATCCAGATCCCGGGTCACACGTCCAAGCAGCCCACGACCGGCCCGCAAACCAACGAGGAGGAATATTTGAATGTCGCGGATAACCAGACTCACCGCAAAGATCCCTGGGCCGGACACCGGCATCGAGGTAAAAAAATCGCTGTGCGCAATCTGCGATCCACTGACTCAATGCGGCCTGGACGTATATTTGAAGGACGCGAGGATAATAAAGATCGAGGGCAGCGCGGAACACCCGTTCAACAAAGGGGCTATTTGCCCCAAGGGGGCGGCAGGCAGGCAATACGTCTATCACGAGAACAGAATAAAAACCCCGCTGCGACGCGTCGGCCCGAGGGGCAGCGGGACCTTTGAGCCGATATCCTGGGATGAAGCCCTCGACTCGATAGCGGAGGGGTGTATGACGGCAAAATCGGGATACGGCCCCGAGTCGGTCATCTTCTTCTCCGGATACACCAAATATTTCCGCCCGTATCTGAGAAGGCTGGCCCGCTCCTTCGGATCGCCTAACTACTGCACTGAATCGAGCACGTGCTTTATGGCCACGGCAATGGCTCAAAAACTGGTATTCGGCGCGCCCGGCGGGCCAGATATGGCGAACACCGACTGTCTCATGGTGTGGAGCAGCAACCCTTATCATACCGCGCATGGCCGTGGCGCGGCGATCGACAGGGCGCTCGACAGAGGCATGAAGATGATCGTGGTGGATCCGAGAAGGACGCCAACCACATCCAGGGCGCATATTCACCTAAGGCCCCGGCCCGGAACCGACGGGGCGCTCGCGCTGTCAATGGCCAACATGATCATCGAGGAGAATATATATGACGCCGATTTCGTGGCGAACCACACCTACGGTTTTGAGGAGTACCGCGAATACGTCCGGACATTTACGCCGGAGCGGGGAGAGGAGCTGACCGGCGTCCCCGCCGCCAATATCCGCGCCGCGGCCAGGATGTTCGCCACAGCGAGGCGGGCGTGCATCATGCCGAGCGCGTCCCCCGTAGTACACCACACGAACGGCGTTCAGAACTACAGGGCCGTGTTCATGCTGGCTGCGCTGACGGGCAATTACGACGTGAGGGGCGGTAACTTCGTCGAGCCTCCGAGCTATCTCTACGTCTCAGGGAAGATGAAAACCAGGGAGGATGAATTCGAGAACCCCAAACCTCTCTCTGAATTGGCCCCACGCATAGGAAGCGACAGGTTCCCAGTCTGGATGGAGATAGCCAACGGAGAGGCCCAGTCAATGCACATCCCGGAGCAGTTGCGCTCAGGAAAGCCATATCCGCTCAAATGCCTGATCGGCTTTGGCATGAACTATCGCATGTGGCCCGACTCCGAGGGTTTTTTAAAGAGCCTGCGAAACCTAGATCTCATCGTCAACGCCGACATCTTCATGACAGACACATGCCGCAGGTCCGATATAGTGCTGCCGGCGTGCACGTCACTCGAACGCTCCGAACTGCGCTGCCACTCAATGGGTTACGTTCAACTCAGCAGCCCCGTGATCGAGCCGCTTTACGAGTCCCGTTCCGACGTCGACATAATAATCGATCTGGCAAAGCGTCTCTGTCCGGACGACCCGCTTTTCAAACAGGGCTACAGAGCCACTCTGGACTGGATTCTGTCGCCCAGCGGCCTTACTGTGGACGAATTGGAGAAAAGCCCGGGGGGTATGTTCCTCAAAAACCCCATAAATCCGCCTGAGCGCAAATATGAAAGCGGCGCGCGGACTCCCAGCGGAAAGATAGAGTTCAAGTCCACGGTATTGGAAAAATACGGCGAACGGCCCGGTTTTGAGTCGCTCCCGGTCTACAATCCGCCGAAATACAGCCCGGACGCGTCTCCTGATATGGCGAAAGAGTATCCTTTCATACTGAACACCGGCTCCAGGCTGCCAATGTTCATCCACTCCAGGGTCAATCACCTATCGTGGACCCGCAGCCTCAGGGCAAATCACCCCGCGGCAGACGTCAACCCGGAGGACGCACGGCGGCTGAACATCGCGCAAAACGACGGACTGCGCCTCTCGACGCCGTTCGGATCGATAGAGGTGCGGGCAAACCTGACCGAGATGGTGATGAAGGGCGTGGTACACATGTACCACGGTTGGGGGAGCGCCGATGTGAACACCCTGTTCGAGGGAGACTACCTTGACCCCATATCGGGATTTCCGGGCTTTAAATCATCCCTCTGCAAAATAGAGAGGATAGTGGAGGCGGCTGCATGATGACCAGAAATCAGTCAATAATAGTCGACATGGAGCGTTGCGTTGGCTGCGGCGCGTGTGCCGTGGCCTGCATGGATCAGAATGACCTCCTTCCAGAGAGGGGGGAGACGTCCTGCCGCCGCATCTACCAGATGGAGTACACCGACGAGCGGGACGCGGTAATACAATACCTTTCGGCGGGGTGTCAGCACTGCGACGACAGCCCCTGCCTCATAGCCTGCCCGACTGGAGCGATCTACAGAGACGAACGGAGCGGCGCTACGCTAGTCGACAGAGACCGTTGCATCGGGTGCCATAGCTGCGCGCTGGCCTGCCCCTTTGGGACGCCGCGCTACGACGCGGACGACAGGATGCTCAAATGCAACCTCTGCGCGGGAAGGGTGGAAGCCGGCATGGATCCGGCGTGCGTCAAGGCCTGTGCCTTCGGCGCCCTGAACTTCGGCGATCCAAACAGGTTGCAGGACGACAAGGAGTCAAGGTATGCGAACGGACTCGCCGGCGCGTTCGCCAGAACACGCTGATTCATGAGACCGGACGTGGTTTTGATCATAGGCAATGGCATGGCGGCGGCAGAGGCGTGCCGCGGCCTGCGAAAAAGCGGCTTCACCGGAGAGGTTGACGTCCTTGCCCCTGATGATCTGCCGACGTACAACCCAATGCTCGTGACTTACTACGCAGCCGGCCTGATAGACTACTCCGCGATGTTTCCTGGTGGCGATTCGAATGAAGTATTCGACAGATACGGCGTGAGGTTGCACCGACGCTCTCCCGCCGTGAGCCTTTCAGCTGCGGAACGGATCGTCCGGACGTCGGACGGCGGGATACTGCGCTTCGACAAATGCCTGATCGCAAGCGGCGCGTCTCCGCTGATCCCGCCTTTCGATGGGATGGACTCGCCCAGGGTCATGGTCATGAGGACGGTGGATGACGCCGTTAGGCTGAAATCCGCGATGGAGAAAAAACCGCGGCGCGCGGTGGTCGTCGGCGCATCCATGGTCGGCGCGAAACTGGTGGAACTCTTCTTCCGCGCAGGCCTGAGCGTGGCGCTGGCTGACAGGGCCGACCGCATATTCCCGCTGTCCGCGCACCCTGACTGTTCCAGGATGATAGAGAAGCGCCTGGCAGGGATGGGCATAACGCTCCGCTTCTCCACGGAGGTGTCAAGGGCCGTGGAGACTTCGGAAGGCCTGGAGATTTTCTTCAAGGATGACAGCGAGCCGTTATATGCCGATATCCTCATGGTATGCGTGGGGGCGAGGGCAAATATCGATTTCATCGACAGAGACGAGATCGATACGCGCCAGGGCGTCCTGGTGAATAGTCGGATGGAGAGCAGCGCGCCGGGCATATACGCGGCAGGGGACGCATCTCAGGGGATGAACCTGTCGAGCGGCGTCCAACAGATTGTGGGCATCCTCTCCAACGCCAGGCGGCAGGGCTACACCGCCGGTTGCAACATGGCCGGGGCGAACATGGAATACGCCGGTGAACTGCCTCACAACATCGTTCACTTCCTGGATATGAACTTCGTCGGCATCGGAGACACCAATCGCTATGACAGCTGCGAGAGCGTGGAAGAGGGCGGACGATTCGCGCAGGTCTTCTACAGGGATGGAGAGATCTGCGGCGCGAACATGCTGGACTTCTTTTCAGAGGCCGGGACGTTCAAAAACGCTCTCGTGAAATCCAGGCACCCCGGCAATGGCCACTGCGACCACGGCTCACCGGCGTGGAGAGGCTGGTCTGACTGGCAAAACATCCTGGCCCGAATGGATCCGCGCGGAGGCAGCGTGCTCAGGCTGCGAGGCCCGGCCGCGCCGGCGCGAAGAGCGTCATGAATCCCGGCTGATCCCGCTTCGCAAACCAGCGGCAAATCACAACCAAGAGGCCGCAAGAGGGGTACGCGCTGCTGCACCCCTCTTGACGAAGTTCTGGCGCGGCTTCAAATCTTTACCCTTCAGGCCCTTGATTTCAAATTGGCATAAAACTCAGCCATCGCGGACACGACGGCTTCTTGTTCCTCCGACAGCAGCTCTGGGAACATGGGCAGCGCCAGCACCTGGCCGCACAGCGACTCCGCGACGGGCAGCGACCCCTGTTTGTACCCCGCTGACGCGAAGCAAGGCTGGAGGTGCAGCGGCAGGGGATAGTAGACGCGCGTCACTATGCCGCGCCCGGCCAGGAATTTCTGAAGCTCGTCCCTGCGCTCCGCTTTCACGACATACTGATGGTAAGTGTGCCTGTTGCCCGGCGTCTCTGATGGCGGCGTGATCGGGCCCTCCAGCCCTCTCTCGGCGAAGAGCAGCCCGTAACGGCGGGCAACCTCGCGACGCTCCTCCGTCCACGTCTCGATCTTCTTCAAGCGGACGCGCAGGATAGCCGCCTGGATGGAGTCCAGCCTGCTGTTCAGCCCGACCTCCTCGTGGATGTACGTCTCTGCCGCCCCGTGCACACGGAGCCGCGACAGCTCCTTGGCGTCGGATTCATTAAAGCACGTGACCATGCCGGCGTCGCCGTAGGCCCCCAGGTTCTTGGTCGGGAAGAACGAGAAACAGCCGAACCCGCCCCAGGCGCCGCCCCTCGTGATTTTGCCGTCGTGAACCCTGTGCGCGCCGAACGCCTGGGCGCAGTCCTCGACCAGCGCTATTTTTTTATCTTTCAGCGCGTCCGGCGCCTCCTCCATCTTGCACAGCTGGCCGAAGAGATGCACCGGTATGAACGCCTTCGTCCTAGGGGTAACCGCGCGCGCGACGCCCTCCATGGAAATATTGTAAGAATCCGGCTCGACGTCGGCGAACACGGGTTTCGCGCCGAGCCTGGTTATGCAGCTCGCCGTCGCGAAGAAACTGAACGGGCTCGTTATCACCTCGTCCCCGGGGCCGACGCCAGCCGCCATAAGCGCCAGCACCAGCGCGTCCGACCCAGACGCGCACCCCACCGCGTAGGGCGTCTCCAGGTACGCTGCGGCCTCTGACTCGAATGCCGCGACGTCCGGCCCCAGTACGAAGTGCTGCGAACTCAGCACCCGGTCTATGGCCTCCTTGATCTCGCTCTCCACACGGGCGTAATTGCGCTTGAGGTCAAATGAAGGTATTGTCACTTTAAAAACCCCTTTCAGCCTGATTCAGGTCTACCATATAATTCTCACGCGATGGGCGCGATATTTTCGGGTATATTACTTTCATGTCGTCTCAAGAAGATGCCAGGAGGATGAGGCGTCCGGCCTCGTCCCTCAGCTCCTTTGCAGGGTGCGCTTGCGTCCTGGCGCACACCTTGGCCTCGTTGCCGCAGAAAAAACACCTCCGCGCGGCGATGCCGGCTGATGATCGCGAGAGCGGGCCAGAGCCTGTGATCACGTCTATGTCGATCACCCTGCCCCACTCGGGCCCCTCCTCCACCCTGACGGCCCTCTCCTTAACTAAAAACGCGCCGCAGGGCGCTGACAATGACCAGATAATCGCCGCGCCAGCGGCGTTGACGAGAGAGAACCCCGCTTGCGGCCGCGCGAGGTCGTCCGTCTCCAGCAAAAAAAACCTGCCTCCGGCGCGCAGCGCCCGCTCCTCCCCAGGAAGACTCTTAGGCCAGCCCGGTATGTTGAGCGAGATCTGGACGACGCAACACGGATCCGGCCCTGGAAACGCGTCCAAGAGGTACCTTTGGAGCCACGCCCGCTCCTCCCTCGCCCTGAGGAGAGATCGCAAACCATCCGCAGACGGCTCGCTGCGCCAGGAGGGCTCGCTTCCCGCGAAGCAGGACATGGGAACCACCTCCGCCCCGAAATCTGCCTAATAGGATTCTATCACAGCGGCGACTAAACAAAAAAATAACGAGGGGCTCCGGCTTAGCCTACCCCCCGTGAAAGGTGCTTGGTGCGTGGAGATTTGTGCGGATGTATGATGGGATACCAGGCCTTTCTAAAAAACCTGTTTGTGGCGAAATTAATCCTTTCCATCACGCTCAACGCTTTTTAAAACGTTAAATGTGATTTAGCTGTTCAAATGTTATTAACTTATCTCATTCTTGTCAAGTTAGTAATTTCCACGGTATTTTTTTATGTAAGTTACGCACCGGACTGCGTAATTTCACCGATTGTGTTAGAATCGTAACTGGCAGCGCAAGATATTTATACCGGGGGTATGCACGATGAACCTGCGCCAGACCATGATGGAAGTCTCCCTCGAAAATTACAGGCATAATTTCCGCGCCATCCGCGAGAACGCGGGCGGCGCGAAGGTGATCGCGGTGATCAAATCGAACGCTTACGGCATGGGCGCGGTCCCTGTCGCGTGGACGCTCAAGGACGAGGGGGCGGACTTCTTCGCTGTGGCCACGCCGGACGAGGCCATCACGCTCCGCGAGGCCGGCATCACGGACAGCATCCTGGTCATGGGCACGTCGCCCTATGACGCGGCGGAGACCTACGTCAGCCTGGGCATAAGCGCCGTCATCACCGACATGAAAATGGCGAAAGCCCTGTCCAGGGCAGCGCAAAAAATCGGACGGCCTGCGAAGGCGCACTTGAAGGTGGACACGGGGATGGGCAGGGTTGGCTTTTTACGGGAGGAGGCACTGGACGCCGCCCGGCGTCTGCACTCGCTCCCAGGGATAGATTTCGAGGGCATCATGACGCACTTCGCCAGAGCGGACGAGGGGGACACCGCCCCGACGCGGCAGCAGTTCGCCATCTTCGAGTCAGTCGCAAAAGAGATCAGGGGGGCCGGGATCCATGTCAGGATGGCGCACTGCTGCAACTCCGGCGCAATGCTGGCCAACCTGTCGGACATGTACATGGACGCCGTGAGGCCCGGGCACATACTGCACGGGCTCATACCGGCCCCGGAGTGCGGGGACGCCATCCCGATAAAGCCTTGCTTCGAGATCAAGAGCGCCATAGGGCTCGTGCGCGAGCTGCCCGCCGGCACCGGAATAAGCTACGGCTCGACGTACAAGACGAGCGGCCCGGAGCTGGTGGCCATCATCCCGGCTGGCTACGGCGATGGCTATGACAGGGGGCTGTCAAACAAGGGATGCGTCCTCATACAGGGCAAGCGCTGTCCCATACGAGGCCGCATCTGCATGGATCAGTTCGTCGTCGACATATCGCACCTGGAGGATCCCAAAGTCGGGGACGAGGTCGTCCTCATCGGCCGTCAGGGCGGCCAGGAGATCACCATATCAGAGGTCGCGGAAAAGCTCTCGACCGCCACCGGCGCGATCCCGGTCTCCTTCACCGACAGGATGCCCCGCGTCTACGTGTGACAAGAACCCTTATCCTGTGTCCCTTCGACTTCGTTGCCTGTACTCGTTAAACGTCGAAGCGGCGGTTGGCGTGCCCTGGTGTGGAGAACCGGATTTCAAGCGAGTAATGCGCGGCGACTGACATGTACACCCGCATCGTCACTCCCCCTTCACCCTATGGCACGCGCAGAAATGCCCGCGCGCGACTTCCCGCGTCCCTGGCGCGACCTCCCGGCAGATGTCCGTGACAACCGGGCATCGCGTGTGAAAATGACATCCTGGCGGAGGATCAGCCGGGCTGGGGAGATCTCCTCTCAGCAAGATCTTCTCCCTCTTTACCCTAGGGTCGTAAATGGGTATAGCGGAGAGGAGCGCCTTGGTGTAGGGGTGGCTCGGCGCCTCGAACAGGTCTCGCTTGGACGCCGTCTCCACGAACTTGCCCAGATACATGACGTTGACCCTGTCGGAAATATGCCGCACGACGTTGAGATCGTGCGATATAAAAATATAGGCCATTCCAAACTTTTTTTGAAGGCTTTTCAGCAGATTTATTATCTGTGCCTGAATCGAGACATCCAGCGCCGAGACTGGCTCGTCGCAGACTATCATCTTGGGGTTGAGCGCGATTGCCCGCGCTATGCCTATCCTCTGCCGCTGCCCTCCGGAGAACTCGTGAGCGTAACGGGACGCATAGCCCGGATTGAGCCCCACAGTCTCCATGATCTCCTTTATCCTGGACGCGCGCTCCGATCTGTCCCTGTACGCCCTGTGTATGTCCAAGGGCTCGCCTATGACGTCCCCGATGGTCATCCTAGGGTCGAGCGAGGCGAACGGATCCTGAAAGATAAACTGCATGTCCCTCCTCTTTTTTTGAAGCGCGGCGCCATTCATGGCTGCCAAGTCATCCCCGTCAAACCATACGCTCCCGGACGTGGGGGCCAAGAGCCTGACTATGGCGCGGCCCAAAGTCGACTTGCCGCAGCCGGACTCGCCGACTAAAGCCACAGTCTCGCCACGGTCAGCAGTCATGTCGACCCCGTCGACCGCCCTGATATGGCCTGTGGAACGCGATAGCGCGTTCGACCCCGAGCGGAACCATTTTTTAAGGCCCTTTACCTCAAGCAGACGCTCAGACCGGCAGTCCGGCTCAACGATGCGGGCCACCTCCTCAGTCAGCGGCGCAGGGCCCCTGAAATACTCATTACGGGCTTTGGCGTCAGACATCCGCCTCGCCTCCCCATGCCGGTTGAAATTTCCAGCAGCTGACGCCGCGAGGCGCAATGCCGCCGAAGCCGGACGCCTTGACCGGGGCGCTCCGGCATATTTCCCTGGCGTACCGGCAGCGCGGACGAAAGCGACACCCTTCGGGCAGGAAGGCCAGGTTCGGGACCATTCCAGGGATCACGCTCAGCTCGTCGCTGTCCCTGTCTATGCGCGGGACGGCGTTCAAAAGGCCCTCCGTGTACGGGTGCAGGGGATTCGTGAGGACATCCGTCTTGCCGCCCTCCTCGATGATCTTGCCAGCGTACATGACTATGACCTTGTCGGCGATCTCTGAAATCACGCCGAGGTCATGGGTTATCATGATGACCGCAGCCCCGGTTCTCACCTTCAGATCCTCTATCAGGGAGATTATCTGCGCCTGAATGGTCACGTCGAGCGCGGTGGTCGGCTCGTCGCATATCAGGACGTCGGGCTTGCAGCACAGGGCCATCGCGATCATCACGCGCTGCCGCATACCGCCGGAAAGCTGGTGCGGATACTCCCTCGCGCGCTTCTCCGGCATCGGGATGTTCACAACCGAGAGCATTTCGACAGCCCTGTCCAGCGCCTCGCGCCGGCCCAAACCCTCATGGAGACGCAGCGCCTCCGATATCTGGCTCCCTATCGTAAGGACTGGGTTCAGCGACGTCATCGGCTCCTGAAAGATCATCGCTATCTTATTGCCGCGTATCCCGCGCATCTCGCGCATCGAAAGATCGAGCAGATTCACCCCGCCGTATCGTATCTGGCCGCCCTCGATGCGGCCCGGCTCCGCGATGAGGCGCATTATCGAAAGGGCCGTGACGCTCTTCCCGCAGCCGGATTCCCCGACTATGCCGAGCGTCTCGCCCCTCGACACTTCGAAACTCACGTCGTCGACCGCCCTCACCGCGCCCCTCTTCATGTTGAAACTGACCCGCAGGTTGCGCACTGACAACAGGCTCGGCACCCCCTGTACCGCTAGCGTATCCATCAGCCGGCCCTATTCCCGGATGCGGGGATCCAGCGCGTCGCGCAGACCGTCCCCGAATATGTTGAACGCAAGCACCGTCACGATGATCGCTATGCCGGGCGCTATGCTGTAGTACGGATAAAAGCTGATATACTGCTGCGCCGCGCTTATCATCTGCCCCCAGCTGGCCGTGGGCGGCTGGACGCCTAGCCCTATGTAACTGAGAGAGGCCTCCATGAGGATTGCCCCTGGGATGCCGAGCGTCACCAGGACTATGATCGTGGAAAAGCAGTTCGGCAGCAGATGACGCAGGATTACCCTCGCGTTCGAGCCGCCGCAGGCCACGCAGGCCTGGGCGTACTCCATCTCGCGGAGCTGCATGACCTGGCCCCTCACGAGCCGCGCGTAGCGCGTCCAGGAGAGAAGCCCCAGGGCTATAAAGACGTTGATGACCCCCGGCCCCAGGACGAACATTATGCCTATCGCGAAGAGCAGCTCCGGGAATGCTGAGAAAATCTCGATGGCGCGCGAGATGAGCGTATCCGTAAAACCGCCGTAAAATCCCGCAAGCGCCCCCAGGCACACGCCCACGCAACACGCTATGATCTGCGAGACGATCCCGACCGAGAGCGAAATCCTAGTGCCGTAAATGATACGTGACAATATGTCCCGCCCCATTTCGTCCGTACCCAGCAGATGCCTCGCCCCCGGCCCCTGCAAACTTTCAGCCAGCGACTGTTTGGCCGGGTCATACGGCGCGACGCTCGGCGCAAAGATGGCGACTGCCACGAGCACGGCCAGGATGAGCGCCGCCGCGAGGACGAGACGGTTTTCCGCGAGCCGTGACATACTGTCGGCCCAGAAACCCCTGCTCCTTGCCTCCGCGTCCTCCTGGCCCGCGAAACCGCCTGCCGCGCCCAGCCCCGCGCCCTCAGTCGCCATGTGAGTACCGGATCCTAGGATCTATGAAGGCGTATGATATATCGACGACGAGGTTGGACATGACGAATATCACCGCGACATAGAGCACCGTCCCCTGGAGCATGGGGAGATCCCTCATGAGTATGCTATCAACCATCTGCTTCCCCATCCCAGGGATCGCGAAGACCCATTCTGTGAGCATCGAGCCCGCCAGTAAGTTGCCCAGCTCCGTTCCCGCGAGCGTGATGATCGGGATGAGCGCGTTTTTGAGCGCATGTTTTAAAATGACCGTTTTTTCCGCCAGGCCTTTGGCCCTGGCCGTCCTGATGTAGTCCTGGCTTATGACCTCCAGCATACTGGTCCTCGTCACGCGCGATATGGAAGCTATGTAGCGGATCCCGAGCGCCGCCGCCGGCAGCACGAAACTGCCGGGCGACCTGATCCCGCTGATCGGGAACCACGCCAGGCGAAGCCCGAATACAATCTGGAGCAAGATCGCTACCCAGAACACAGGGGCCGAGATCCCGAGGGCAGCGCCTCCGGTGATGAGCGAGTCAAAGGCACTCCCTCTCTTCAGAGCCGCCGCCACACCCATCGAAATCCCAAGCAGGAGCGCGATGGCGTATGCCAACGAGGCAAGCCGTACAGTCACGCCGAACCGCCGCGTGAGGGCGGTTGTGACCGGCTCCTTCGTGAAGTACGATCTCCCCAGGTCGAGCCTCACCGCTTTAGCGACAAATTCGAAGTACTGAACCGCCCTTGGCTTATCCAGCCCCATCTCATGCCTGACGCGCGCGACATCCTCTGGCCGCGCGCGCCTTTCGAGCATGAGCAGGACCGGATCCCCCGGCACGACGTTCATCAGGATGAACGTGACGAGCGAGACTCCCCAGAGCACTACAAACGTCTGAGCGAGCCGCTTCAGGATATATGCCCCCATCGGTTATCCCTTCATAGCCTGGAAGCCCTCATTTCACTATGTCGGCACCAAAGAAATGGAATACATACGTGGGCGTCATCTTAAAATTCTTGACGTATGGCTTCGTCAGGTAATACATGGTCTCATGAAAGAGCGGCATCGTGGCGTAGTCCACCCTTGTCGCCAGATGATCCGCCTTTTTGTATATCTCCTCCCTTTTCGCCGCGTCGGTGATCAGTCGCCCCTCAGCTAACAAGCCGTCATACTCCGGGCTGTTGTAATTCGCTGACAGGGTCCTTGAAATCGACGACTCCATAAGGGTGATCAGCCCGTCCGGGTCTGCGAAGTCGGCGTACCAGTTGCCGATGCTGAGCGGCACTTTGCCGGCGTTGCGCATGTCCGTCCACGTAGCTGGGTCGACCTGCGTTACCTTGAGATCGATGCCGGCCGCCGCGAGCATGTTTTGAACCGAGAGCAGCGTCCTGCCCAGCGTACCGGTAGCGTTCGTGTTGCGGACGATGCCCTCCAGTTCGAGCCCGTCGGGGTACCCCGCCTCCGCAAGCAGGGCCTTCGCCTTTTCGACGTTGAACTCGTATTTGGGCGCGGAAGGGTCATGCCCCATCATCCCGGGCGGGATGAACGTCGTCGCTTCCTTCGCCGTGCTCTTCATGAGGTCGCGGGTGAGGACGCCGCGGTCGATAGCGAGGCTTACCGCCTCGCGCACCTTGACATCATCGACAAACTTGAAGTTGAGGTTGACGTATATGGTCCCCATAGGGGTGAACTCCCTGATCTCGGGGGCGAATTTCGCGTTCTTCGAGTACTCCGGGTAAATCGTCGCGTCGAGCCACATCACGTCGATGTTGCCGCGTTCGTACTCCATCCGGCGCGTGTTCGGATCCTCTATGAACACGAACTCGATGCCGTCGAGCTTGGCCTTCGTCCCGTGATAATCGTCGAAGCGCACTGTGCTGACCGCGTTGTCGAAGTCTATCTTTTCAGCCTTGAACGGCCCCGTCCCTATGAAAGTCGTGAGCCCCCAGTCCTTGCCGGCCGCCTTGCAGGCCTTTTCCGGGTAGATTGACGCGTATGACGCGGAGAGACAGGCCAAAAACGGCGAGTATGGCGATGATAAGGTTATCTCGAAGACGTTGTCGTTTATGACCTTGAAACCCTTGAGGGTAGTGGCTTTGCCGTCCAGCATCTCAGGCGCGCCCTCTATCATCGTGTAGAGCGACGTCATCAGGGCGCCGGTCGACGGGGTGAACATGCGCTCGAACGTGAATTTCACGTCCGAGGCCTTGAGTGTCGTCCCGTCATGGAACTTTATGCCGGGCTTCAGCTCGAACCGGTACGTCTTGCCGTCCGCTGACGGCTTGGGGAGTTCTTTGACCAGGACCGGCACTATGTTCATGTCGTCATCGTATCTGACGAGCGTCTCCGTGATATGGTCGGAAATGTCCATGACCATATTGTAGGTGTTGAGTTCCATATCGAGCGTGGATTTCATCGGAACGGCGCCGTACCTCAGGATCTTCTTCTCCGCAGCCGAGGCGGCGGCGGTCAGAAAAAATACCGACATAACGACCAACAGGATTCCGAGCGCGTTTTTCCTCATCATTTCCAACACCCTGCCTTCTTGAAATTTTTTGGAGCGGAATCTATGTATACGCTTAGCTCGCGGCTAGCGATATCAGCGACAGCGCCATTCGCATCATGTCGGTCATATCACGCCCGGTCACGCGGACCGTGCGCCCGTCGAGTCTTTCAGTGCCGGGCAGGATCGCGGCCTCGTCGCACTGTTTCGAGTTGTGAAACGCTATGCGCAGGTCAAACGAGCCGTCGCCGATGTCCATTACGGGAGACTTGCCTGCCCGCGCGCGCTGGACGGCCTCGCTCGCCGCTTCCCTCAGGACGTCCGCGCTCGCCTCGGGCAGAAGGCACTCAGCGGCCTCCCTCCCGCGCGCTTCCTTGACGCAAGCCGTCACGAGGCCGCAGCCCAGAAGCTCTGACGCTTCCGCGCACACGGCGGCGTCGCCCGTCACCAGGGCAAGCGGAATATTCCTCTGCGCGCACACGGCGGCGTTGAGCCCAGTCTCGCCCAGTTCCTTCCCGTTGAGCGTTACGGAGTAGACCGCAGACCCGCTCATGGTGTGGTCTATGGTCGCGCAAGCGGTGCCGGCCATCGCGTGGTACCCTACGAAAAAGGCGGCATCCGCCGTATCGAAACCTTCCACCATACAAAGGAGCTTCGCCGAGCCGCTGATGAGGCGCACGTTGTCGCCGAAGCCGAACTCAGAGATATCGAGGTTGATCATCCGCCAGTGCGAGTCGTTCACCAGCACGCTATCCGCGCCGGCCGCAAGCGCGCCCTCGATGACGGCCTTCACGTCGTGCAACATCATCTTGCAGCCGAACTCGTACTCCTTCTCCCTGTGGTCGGTCTGGGCTACCCTTACGACACCCGTCGCGCCCTCCATATCAGCGCTGATAAATATTTTCATGCCTCACGCCTCATTTCGTTATATTATTCTACTCGTTTATTGAACCAAGTCCCGCCAAGCCTGGTTTTTTCATTCTGCCGCCCTCTCCAGACGGTTGCGGATCGCCAAGCCGATGCCGTCATCCCATGGGATCTGCGCTATGATCATCTCCGCGCCGCTCGCCTCGAACTCCCGGAGCCTCGCGAAAAGCCCGCTGGCATACTCGCCCAGCGAGCCGAAAATCACCTCCCTGTACGGCGCGCCCGTATCCTCCGGCGGCTCTTTGGTGCCCATATAGCACCACTTCAAGCCCGATACCTCAAGGAACGGCGCGTGATCGGCGCCGTCCCAGAGAAAGAGAGGGATGTCCGGCGCGTAATGCCTGTGCCGCGTCCCGGGCGACCGATGCGCGATCTCGCTGCAGCCGCCGGACAGGCCGACGACGCTCTCCAGCATCTCCCTCGTGACACCTCCCGGGCGCAGGATGACCGCCCTGTCGCGCGTGGCGTCCACGACGGTCGACTCAAGCCCCACGGACGAGGGGCCTCCGTCTATGATGAGATCCACCGCGCAGCCCAGGTCGTCTGCCACGGCCACAGCGGACGTGGGGCTGGGGCGACCGCTCCTGTTCGCGGACGGCGCGGCTATGGGGACGCCGGATTCCTCTATCAGCGAGAGGGCCACAGGGTGCCGGGGCGCGCGGAGCGCCACCGTGTCGAGGCCTGCCCTCGTCACGTCCGGGACAGGCCCCTTGGAATACAGCACCACCGTCAGCGGCCCTGGCCAGAAGCTCTCCATCAGCTTCCGTGCGCACTTGCTGACGACGGCGTACTCCGTTGCCTGCTCCGCGCCCGAGACGTGAACGATGAGTGGGTTGTCCTGGGGGCGGCCCTTCGCGGCGAATATCCGGCTCACAGCGCCGCCGTCCAGCGCGTTAGCCCCCAGTCCGTAAACCGTCTCTGTGGGAAACGCCACGAGCCCGCCGCTCAGTATGATGCGCGAGGCCTCCCTGATGTACTCCTCCGTCGCCGGGACGATCCTGCCCTTTTCCGCCATGCTACGATATATCCTCCGCTGGCCATGAACTGACAAATTTTTTATGAAAGTCCGGAAAACTGTGGGTTATTATTGCACATCTCGCCCGCTTCATCAAGTCCGTTAAAAAATAAAGGTTATGTAAGCTGCACAGACGCGCCGCGAGTATTTCGCCGCACTTGTAGAGGTGGCGCAGATAGGCCCTCGTGAAATTCCTGCACGCGTAACAGCCGCACTGCTCGTCGATGGGCCTGAAGTCGCGTTCGTAGGCGGCGTTCTTTATGTTAATCCTGCCGGTCCGCGTGAACAGGTTCCCGTTGCGTCCGTTGCGCGTGGGGAGGACGCAGTCGAACATATCGACGCCTCGGGCGACGGACTCCACCAGGTTGTCGGGCATCCCGACCCCCATGAGGTACCTCGGCCGGGCGCGAGGTAGGACGGGGGCGAGCGCGTCCAAGATCCTGTACATCTCCTCTTTCGGCTCCCCCACCGAGAGACCGCCAATCGCGTAGCCCGGGAACCCCATCCCGATGAGCCTTTGGGCGCACTCCACGCGCTGGCCGCTGAACAGCGCCCCCTGCACGATCCCGAAGAGCGCCTGATCATCCCTCCTGTGGCAGTCCTTGCACCTCTGCGCCCATCTGAGCGTACGCTCCACCGCCTCGCGCGAAGCGTCCTCAGTCGCGGGGAGCTTCACGCACTCGTCAAAGCACATGGCGATATCGCTGCCAAGGCTCTCCTGGACGCCGATGGACAGTTCGGGCGTCATGAAGTGCGAGCTCCCGTCGATATGGGATCTGAACTCGACGCCGTCGTCCGTGATCTTTCGGAGCTGCGAGAGCGAGAACACTTGAAATCCCCCGCTGTCCGTCAGAATGCCCCCTCGCCAGCCCATGAACCGATGAAGCCCGCCGGCTGACGCTACGACGTCCGCCCCAGGCCGCAGGTAGAGGTGATACGTGTTCCCGAGTATGATCTGCGCGCCAAGCTCTTCCAGCTCCATCGGCGACATGGCCTTGACCGTCGCCTGCGTCCCCACAGGCATGAAGAGCGGCGTCTCTATGACGCCGTGGGGCGTGGTAAATTCCCCCGCCCTGGCCCCTGTAACCGGGCATTCCGCTACTATCTTGAACTCAAACACCGCTACTTGTCCCCCAAAACGCGCGCCCCACCCAGGGCGCTGAATTTCATTGACATTACCCTGCCTCGCGGCAAAAATAATATGTCATTATATCACCAAGGGGCGCCGCGACCCGGTGCAGGGTGAGGGCATTTTACGACGGTCAGTTGCTTCAAGGGGAACTTGACAGGCATATTCAGCAAAAAGTAAATGCTGTCGCACTGTCATGCATACGCAACGCAACGCCTAAAAAGTGCTAATATTGGCTTGAGCGTTCAAGCAGCGCGGCAAGTATCGGTTGATCCGCGTCTGCAAAGGGAGATTGTTCAATGCATCAGATAAGCGGCTTTTTCTTTTCGTTCCTCGTCGGCAGCGCCGGCTACCTGCTGTTCAGCAAGCTTAAAATCCCCAGCCCGGCCCTCCTCGGATCGATGTTCGCCTGCGGGCTGGTCGGCATGGCGGGACACCTTCCTGAATTTCCAGTCTGGGCGGTCTCCTTCGCCTCCAACACGCTGATCGGGATAATGCTGGGCCGGCTGATTGGACGGGACGTGTTCGGGCAGATCCTGAAACTCCTGCGCCCCGTCCTGTCCTTGTCCGTGGCCATGCTATCCCTCTCTCTCGCATCGGGGTTCGCCCTGTACGCCCTCTCCGGCCTCGACCTGCATACGTCGCTGATCAGCGGCGCGGCTGGCGGCATCGCTGAGATGATCATCTACGGCATCTCCGTGGACGCGGACGTGTCGGTCATCGCGTTCATACAGACATTTAGAATCGTGACCTTCCTCATGCTGATCCCATATTTCGCGAAGATAGCGGAAAAAATCGGCGGCAGACAAGGCCAGGCCAAGCCGGCACGGGGCGAGGAAAGGGCCATGCCTCCCTTCGGGCTGGGCGAATATGCCGCGCTCGTCCTCGTGTCGCTCATAGGAGCGATAGCGGGAAAGCTGCTCGGCATCCCGACCGGCGCCTTAATCGGCGCCATGGTCGCGAGCGGCGCTTACGCTACCGCCATCGGGAAAAGTTACCGTTACGACACGCGCATACGCTGTTTCGCCCAGATAGCGCTGGGCATGGTGACGGGGGAACGCCTGACGCCCGATACCGTGTCCGCGCTGGGGAATCTGCTCATGCCGGCTCTCGCCGTCACTGGCGTGATGATCGCAGGAAGCGCGCTGTTCGCGTTTTTACTGTACAAGCATACGGACTGGGATCTAGTGACCTGCCTTTTGTGTGCCGCGCCGGCTGGCATAAGCCAGATATCGGTATATGCCGAGGAAATCGGCGCAGACACCTTCACGGCCTCGGTCTTCCACGCCGTCCGCATAATCAGCATAGTCACACTCTACCCGCTGGTGACCATGCTGTTCTAAAGACTTATGCTGACAAAGAAGTAATTACTACTTCAATCTTACGAGTGCGGTCGGCCCGCTTGCGGAAGTGGTTTAGGGGCATTCGTTGTTACGAGGGGGGGTGTTTTAGTGCTGGATCTGGCGGGCGGCGTGTTTTTTCCGCCCGCTTTTCTGTCCTCAGGTCCTCGCGCCTATCATGTCTTTTCCCTGATTCGCTCATGCCCGATGGCCGGGTGCTGAAAGCACCATGAATCGCCTCGGTTGATTCTGTTCGCAAAAACATATTGATTTCTTTAGATGTATCGAATATAATATTTATATTGAAGATATTCGATTTGAGGTGTTTGTTTCTGTGGATAAGTGCCATCTGGATAACGCAAAAGTATTTAAGGCGTTTTGCGACGAGACAAGGCTCAGAGTTTTAGAGCTTTTGCGGAGCGGTGAGAAATGCGCTTGTGTCTTGCTGGAAAAGGTCGAAATCGGCCAGTCCACGCTTTCCCATCATATGAAAGTCCTCGTGGACAGCGGAGTTATTTCAGCGAGAAAACAAGGGAAATGGACGTACTACTCTATAAGTGCGGATGGAAGCAAAAACGCCGCCAGGCTTTTGCAGGAACTTACAGCCGTGACTATAGCGTCCGACAACGATGAAAATGCCAGGTGCTGTGAATGAGCAATAATCGTCGCTGTGCCGAAAATTGCTGTCGTGTCGGCAATAATAATATTGCTTCAGCGCCCACGTCGCTCAGAGCGAGGGATTATCTAGGGGCGTTCAAGGCGCGCTTCGGCATTGGCCGGATGAACTACAAAATCGATCCTGGGCTTTATGCCGTCGGAAATCCAGATAAGGTTTCGTCTGTGCTGGTAAGCGCGAATTACAAATTGACGTTCGACACTCTGCG
>JAIRNC010000077.1 GCA_031258255.1 Synergistaceae bacterium | reverse complement strand
AGCAGACCTATGATGATTATATCTTCGAGTTTGTGACGAAGATTCCCGTACGCGCGCCGTGGATCGCTGACTTTCGTTACCTCTTCTTTCAGTCTTTGTATATTCATTCCTTAATTCTGCCTCTTTCTCGCTTAAAAGTAAATGCTGTTGCCCTGTGCGTACCTGAAAGGCAACTTTATTCCGATATTTGTTGTACAATACACTTCTATCTATACAAGGGGTGAACTGAATGGGCGTATACGACCTCAAGTTCGGCAAGGGGAGCGTCAAAATAGAGATCAGGGACGAGGACGTGCTCGGCCTGATGAAAAGCCGCGAGGCGCACGGCGCGGGGACGGAAGCCGAAGTCATCGCGAAGGCGCTGGAAAACCCCATCGGCAGCACGCGCCTGAGCGAAAAGGTAAACCCTGGCGAGACCGTCTGCGTCGTGGTCTGCGACCTCACGCGGTCGTGGCAGCGCCCGTCCGTGTATCTGCCGGTACTGCTCCAGGAGATCAAAAAGGGGGGCGCCATGGACGAGGACATTTTCTTCCTGATCGCGACGGGGACTCACCGCGCCCACTCGCCGGCCGAACACAGGGCGATCTTAGGCGACGAGGTTTACGCGCGTTACAGGGTGTTCGACCACGACTGCCTGGCATCCGCTATGACGGATTTCGGCAGGACGACTTCCGGGACGCCGGTCAGGCTCAACAAGCTGGCGGCCGACGCCAGCCACGTGATACTCACGGGCGCGATCACCTATCATTTCCTGTCCGGCTGGAGCGGCGGCAGGAAATCCGTCCTGCCCGGGATAGCCTCTTACGAGTCCGTCATGGCAAACCACGCGCTCGCCCTCAACCCGCTCCCGACAAAGGGCAGAAACGACGTGTGCAGGAGCGGGAACGTGGACGGGAACCTCATTCACCTGGACATGACGGAGGCCGCCGCCATGCTCGCGCCTTCCTTTCTGCTGAACGTCGTCATGAACGCCGACGGGAAGATAGGGCAAGCCGTCGCGGGGGACTGGCGCCTGGCGCACGAGGCCGGGATGAGGGCGCTCGACAGCATAGACCGTATAGAGATACCGCGCCTGGCGGATCTGGTGATCGCCTCGGCCTGCGGCTACCCTAAGGACATCAACCTCTACCAGAGCGCCAAGACGCTCTTCAACGCGCAGGACGCGGTGCGCCCCGGAGGCGCGATCGTGATGCTGGCATCCTGCGCCGAGGGGTACGGCAACGACGAGATGCAGATGATCCTGCGTGAGTTCAAGGACGCTGACGGGCGCGAGGCAGAGCTGCGGCGCGCTTTCACCATCGCCAAGTACGTCGGCTACTGCACGGCGCTCGCCGCCGAGCGGTTCGATTTCCACCTGGTGACCGACATCGACCCCGGTCTGCTGGATGGCACGGGGATAAGGATCTCGAGGACGGCGGACGAGGCATTAGCAAAGGTCCGCGCCGCTCACGGCGCGAACCTGAAAACGTGGATCATGCCTCACGGCGCTTACACGCTGCCCAGGCTAGCCTGAGCCTACAGGACGCGCAGTTCCGAGTAGTGTTCCACGAGGCGCGCGACCGTCATCCTTCCCCTTTCCTCCCCGCTGAGATCAAGGACGATCCGCCCGCCCTCCAGCATGATTGTGCGCGTGCCGAAATCCAGCGCCTGCTGGGCGTTATGGGTGATCATCATCGCGGCGAGCTTCTGCTCCCTCACTATGTCATCGGTGATGCGCATGATCTTTTTGGCGGCGGCGGGGTCGAGCGCCGCCGTATGCTCGTCCAGCAAAAGCAGGCGCGGCTGCGCTATCGTTGACATCAAAAGGGCGAGCGCCTGTCGCTGGCCGCCTGAGAGAAGCCCCACCTTGTCCTTCATGCGATCCTCCAGCCCCATTTCGAAGCGGGCCAGGTGATCCCGGAAGAACGCGTTGTCCTCTCTCGAGACGCCGCGCCTCAGCGGCCAGCTCTTCCTGCGGCTGTAGGCCAGCGCCAGGTTTTCCTCGATGGTCATGTCAGGGGCCGTCCCCTTCATGGGGTTTTGAAAGATATAGCCGATCAGGAGCGCCCGCTTGTGCGGAGGGCGCCACGTGATGTCCTCCCCTCCCAGCGTGATGACGCCCTCATCCAGCAGGAAACCGCCGGTTATCGCGTTGAAGAGCGTGGACTTCCCGGCGCCGTTAGAGCCTATGAGCGTCAGGAACTCGCCCTCCTCCAGACGGAGACAGAGGCCGTCCAGCGCCACCCTCTCGTTCGGCGTGCCCTTGGAAAACGTCTTCCGCGCGCGGTCAACCACGAGCACGGCGTGCCGCCTCCCTTCTCGCGGAGGCGAGCTGGAGCCGGCCCCTGAGAGCCGGCAGGGAGAGCGCCGTGATTACGATCAGCGCGGAGACCAGCTTGAGCGCGTATGCCGGGAAGAAATTGCTCTTGAGCGCCAGCGCTATGATCAGGCGGTAGATGACGGAGCCAAATATGGCCGACACGAATCCCATGGTCACTGACCGCCGTCCGAAAAAGACCTCCCCTATGATCACGGAGGCGAGCCCCACCACCATCATGCCCACGCCGGAGCTGATATCGGCGTACCCCTGGTACTGCGCGACCACCGCGCCGGAAAACCCGACGCAGGCGTTTGATATGGCCGTGGCGATGATCCTCATGGCGTCCACGTCGATGGACGAGGCCCGCACCATGTCGTCGTTGTCCCCGGTGGCGCGTATGCAAAGCCCGAGATGCGTCCGAAAGAACCACGCAAGGAAGGCGAAGCACACGAGACAGAACGCGAGCGCCACGAAAAAGCGCGTCACGTCCTTGGGGACGCCCGGCAGAGACGCCACTGCGGCCGAAAAGATGTGCTGCGACCCCAGCAGCGAAAGGTTGGAGCGGTCGCCCAGGACGTAGAGGTTGACGGTGTAAAGGGCGCTCATGGTCAGTATGCCCGAGAGTATCGGGTGTATGTCCATCTTCGTCTGCATGAAGCCCGTGACGGACCCGGCCAAGGCACCGAAGAGTATGCCGCACACGATGCCAAGGCCGGGCATTCCGAGCACGGTCAGGGACGCGGAGGCGGCTAAGCCCAGCGTGAAGCTGCCGTCCGTGGTCAGATCCGGCGTGTCCAGGATGCGGAAAGTAACGTAAATACCCAGCGCCATCAGGCCGTAGATCAACCCCAGATGGAGAGAGCCGGCAAAGAGGGCCATAGCCGCGCACGCCCTACTTCACGAGGACGGAGTTGCCCAGAAGATCCGCCGGGATTTCCACGCCTATGGCGTCGGCGGTCGGCTTGTTGAACAGCGTCACGAAGTCGGAGATAACGACGGCAGGGATGTCCTTAACCGCCGTCCCCTTCAGATAGCGGTCGGCCATGTCCGCGACGCGGGCGCCGATCACGCGGTCATCGATGCTGATCGTGGCGAAAGCGCCGGTATTGACCATGACCGCCGAGCTGCCGTAGGTGGGCACCTTGGCGGCGTTCGCCACCTCGACTACCTGCGTGAGAGCGCTCTGCACCATGCTGTCGTTGGGGATGAAAATGGCGTCCACGCTCCCGGCCAGCGACTGCGTAGCCTGCTGGACCTCCGAGGATGCCGTTACGACGGCTTCCTTGTAAGAATAACCCTCCGTCTTGTCCATGTACGCCTTCGCGGCCCTGATGGTGGAGACCGAGTTCACCTCCCCGGAGTTGTAGATAAGCCCGAACGTCCGCGCTGCCGGGGTGACCCGGGCTGCCAGTTTGAACATCTCGTCAACGGGGATGGCGTTGGACGCGCCGGTCGCGTTCTTGTCCGGCTTCCCCATGTCCGTTATGACGCCGGCGGCGACCGGGTTGGAGACGGATATGAAGAAGACCGGGGCCTTCGGCTCGAAATTGACCATGGCCTGCGTGGGAGGCGTCGCTATAGTTACTATGAAGTCCAGGTCAGCGTCCGCCATGCTCTGGCAGATGGAGTTCAGGTTGCTCATGTCGCCCTGCGCGTTCCTGTAGTCGAAGGTCATCTTTTCCTCCGTGTAGCCCAGATCCCTCATCCTGCCGATGAACCCCTCGCGCATGTCCGCAAAGGCGCCGTTGTCGATCAGCTGCACTATCCCCACGTGCGCCGCTCCGCTCG
>JAIRNC010000065.1 GCA_031258255.1 Synergistaceae bacterium | reverse complement strand
AGGGCGGTCTGACGTGCCGACGAGCGGCGTAAAAATTATAAGGCCCTTCAAAGGCAGAAAAATTCTCGCGCAGGACACGAACACCGTAACCGCGCGCGTTTTCCTTTCGGCCGAAGGGGTTCTCCCGCACTATTGGTATGTCGACGGAAAATTCGTCGCGTCTGATGTGACAGGGAACGGGCTTTTCGTCGAGCTAATACCCGGACAACATAAAATCTCAGTGCTTTCTGGCGCGGAAAGCGATGCCGGGGAGTTTGAAGTCCTGTCTCGTAATGCCCTGGGAATGGCATCCGACGTAAGGCTGCTCTCTCCAGACTAAGCAAAATGAACCCGCGCCGCATTTTAATGCCGATTTGCAATCAGGGCCTAAAGTTAAAAATTCCGATGGCAGTGTTTCACATGAAACGCGCGGCACTAGCCGGTTTTATTCCCCGGGGAATTTCTGCGAGACGCACCCTGCAAGCCTCTGTGTTTCACATGAAACAAGGGGTGTCGCTATTTTTCTCGAATTTCGTAATTGAGCGCGCTTCCTCCTGCTGAGATCGCGTCAAGCTCTGCCTTTAGGGTAGACATGGCAGAAATGGGAACTGGCAGACGGCCAGTAACGACATCTGAAAACTCCGCGTCAAGGGAAGACATGTCTGGCAAGATGCGTTCCAGTCGTGATAGCAAGATGTTGTAGATGTCGTATTTGCATTTGAAGTAGAGTATCAGTCTGGGCTCATCCATTATGATCGACGCTTTTTCGATTGCGTATATCGTAGTTTCTCCGTATGCGGCGATAAGCCCTTTTACGCCGAGTTTTATGCCTCCGTAATATCTGGTGACAACTGCCATTATGTTTAGGAGCGAAAATTTTTTAAGGCTCCCGAGGATAGGACGCCCTGCCGTGCCGGCTGGCTCGCCAGCATCAGAGGCGTGTTCTAGTACAGTGTGTGCGTGAAATCTATAGGCCCAACAGTAATGAGTGGCCTTTGGGTATGCCGCGATGATGTCTTTCATTGCCGCGTCAAAATCATCTCTGCAATCAGCGCGCCGTAAGGAAGCTATAAATCTAGATCGCTGCACGGTGATTTCAGCATCTACGGAGGATGCGATAGTAAGGTAACCGGCAGTGTGTTTTTGGGAGTCTGGCATTTGACTGGAAATCAAGATGCTTGGTTGATTATGGGCCAGGCCTGTGATAGTTTGAGTCTCGTTACCGAAAGCGCCTCTGGGAGGACTTTTGTCTCCGCCGTCACCGACATGAAATTTGTGTCGCCGCTCCATCGCGGGACTACGTGCATGTGCATATGCTGATCAACTCCAGCGCCCGCAATTTTCCCTAGGTTGATCCCGATGTTGAAACCACCTGGCCCCATTACAGATTGAAGGGCGGTGATCGTCTGCTGTGCGAAGGTCATAATTTCAAGTTTTTCTTCGTCTGTGAGGGATGTCATGTCTGCGGTATGCCGATAGGGCGCGATCATGACATGGCCGTTGCTGTACGGGTATCTATTGAGGAGCGCGAAGCACGTCGCGCCCCTTGCAACGATTAGATTTTCCTCGTCTGTTCGCTGTCCGGAATAGGCGCAGAAGAAACAAGGGTTTTCGTCCTTATCTCCCTTGCTGGAATTGATATAGTCCATTCGCCACGGCGCTCTTAGTACGTCCATGCTCAGTCCTCCGATCTCTATTCCCTGGGGAATAATTCCTCAGCGTGATTGTCAATGTACTCAATGAGCAACTGCAGCTGCCACTTTTTCAGCCCCTTTATCTGGAGGCCCATCCCCCTGCGACCGCCGTCAATTTTCAAGGTCAATTTGTACTTGTTTTTAAACCTTTCAACTTCGTCGATAAATTCTGATGGCTCCGTTGCCCTGCGAGGGAACGCTGCGTCTATTTTTGCCGCAGCCGAATAGTTCTTGACTAGCTGCTCGATCTGCCGGACATTAAGGCCCTTTTCTACGACCAGATTCGCGTACTCTATAATTTTATCCGCGCTGGGGAGTGCCAACACCGTTCGCGCGTGTCCTTCCGTTATTTCGCCGTTTTCGAGCATCTTTATTACCTGTTTGGGCAGTTGCAAAAGGCGCAGCTTGTTTGTCACTGCCGTTCGGCTGAACCCTATTTTTACCGCAATTTCATCGTGGGTTATGGATAGTTTGGACAACATCTCTTGAATGCCTTCAGCTATCTCGATCGCATTCAGATCCTCGCGCTGGAGGTTTTCGATTAAAGCTAGCTCCATCGTCTGGCTGTCTGTGATTTCCAGTATCCTCACTGGTATCTTATCAAGGCCGGCTTTTTTCGCGGCCCTCCAACGCCGTTCGCCGGCTATGATCTGGAAGCCTTCTGCCGTTGAGCGCACTAATACCGGCTGAATAATGCCATGTTCCTTGATGGACGCGGCGAGATTGTCAAGCGACTCCGTGTCTATGTTCTTCCTTGGCTGAAATGGGTTAGGAAAGAGTTTGTTCACGTCCACAGTCTCTTGTGGGGTTTTTAAGTTTTCAGGCGTCTCCTCCACGATGGCGGCAACGACGTCTAGTTCCGTTGAAGCCGCCGGTATCAAAGAAGAAAGCCCTTTCCCTAGTCCTCTTTGTTTTGCCATCTCTTAAGGGCCTCCTTAGCGAATTTGTTATATGCGGTGCTGCCGGGGCTGTCCGCGTCATAATACTGTATGGGCCTCCCATGGCTCGGCGCCTCGCTGATTCGAACGTTGCGGGGGATAGAATTCTTATAGACTTTGTCGCCAAAGCGCGATCTTACCTCTTCGGCAACCTCTTTGGATAAACGTGTCCGTGAGTCGAACATAGTCAGAAGCAGACCGTCGAGGGCAAGGGTCGCGTTCAGGTGCGACCTTACAAGCTCTATAGTGTTCATAAGCTGTGACAGGCCTTCAAGTGCGTAATATTCGCATTGAATGGGAACGATGATCGATTCTGCGGCTACTAGGGAGTTCAGTGTCAACAGACCGAGGGAAGGGGGGCAGTCAATGATAATGTGATGATAGGAGTCTGCGTCCTTGAGGGCTTTCTTCAATCTGGTCTCACGGCTGATCGCGGCTACGAGCTCTACCTCAGCGCCCGCTAGGTCAATAACGGCCGGAATAATGGAAACGCCCTTCCACGCGGTGCTCAACGTACATTCAGCCAGAGTGGTATTATCGATAAGGAGGTTGTAAATGCTTGATTCCAGCGACTCCCTTTCGATACCCATGCCGCTAGTGCTGTTCGCCTGCGGGTCCATATCCACGAGCAGGACCTTTTTGCCGAGGAGTCCGAGGCCGGCACATAGATTTACGCAGGTAGAAGTCTTGCCGACGCCTCCCTTTTGGTTAGCTATCGCCGTAATTCTCACTGTAGCACCTCCCAGAAGAGTGTTTTCGTATTATAACGTTTCGCGAATGAAAATACGAGCTTTTTAAATAGGGTCGGCTAAAATTCAAGAATATTACTATATTGGCGTGATGGCCTTAATATAGATCGAGAAAACCTAATATATCTTCTGGTTTTCTTGCGAGCAAAATCTAAAATAACGGCAATTTGATCTATCCAAAAAGGTAGCGCGATGGTAATATTGAGCTGTGTCATACGGTTATCTCACCCGGGAGGTTAGGCATGTTCAATGGTTTCAAAAAAAAAGCCGTAATAGGACTGGTGGCCGCGATCGCGGTGTTCTGCTGCGCCGCGTACCTTTTGCTGTCAAGGAGCACCTTTTACGCTGAAATGGTCGCCCAAAAGGTCGGGGACGCCTTTTACGACGCGGGGGCATATTCTCTTGAAATCGAGTCTTTAGAAGGAAACCCGCTTACGGGTGTAGTGGGCCACGGCGTTAGCATATCCCACGCGGGCGTGCCTATTGCCAGGTCTAAGATAATCGAAATGAAGCCGCTCATCTCCTCGGTCATTTCCGGGAATCCCAAGCTCTCTTTTCTGGCTTTCGAGGGGTTGGCCGTAGACTACGACGTGGTGTCGGCGCATCTGCCAGTCAAAAGTGATGACTCATCGCAACCGCCGGCGCTAGAGAGGCTAGCCCTATACGACTCCACAATTTCGACGCCTTGGGGGAGGGCAGAGTTGTCCAAATTCTCCCTCGTCATTGGGGACAATGAGTATGAGGTTGACTGCGACGGGACGTTCAGGGGGAAGGACGCGTCCCTTGAGGCTTCCGTCAGCGTCTTAGGCAAATCTGCCGATATCGCGGCTTTTAACGGTGAATGGGATGGGATGAGGCTTTCCGCGAAGGGTGCCTTGACGCCCGTCTTAAGCGTCGATTGCGTCGCGGAGGGCCTTGATGTCAGCAAAATCGCAGAGATGGTCCCTTCCATGAGGGACGCCGGCCTATCTGGCGTTTTCGACACATGGCTCCAAGTCTCACAGCGTGACGGCATCCGCCTGTGCGGCGCCTTAGCCTCGGACAACGGCGTCGCGGCTGGAATCCCCTACCGTGGCCTGAGCGCGAATTACGCATATGCCGACGGCAGCATTGGGCTGCGGGACGTCAGGGCAACGCTCTACGACTCGATCCTTTCTGGAGGCGCGAGCATAGATATCTCGGCAAAAACGCCAATTCTTTCTTTGACTTTTAAAATATTAGATCTAAAACCCGAAAAATTAACGGCAAACTTCCCCTGGCTAGAGGGGATACGCGGCGATATTGACTCCATCTCCTGCGACATAAAGGGGACGTCGGATTCACTGTCAGGCCCGATCCACGTTGCCGCTTCCAATATAAACGCCCTGGACCTTGACTTCGCGGATATCTCCGCAAAGATTGAGCTCAAGCAGACGGAGAAGCTGAGGTTGTCGCTCTTTTGCAAATCCATGGGCGCTGACGTAGCCGCAAGCGGGGATATAAAGATCCTTCCGGAAGTAGCGCTGGATGTGGGCGTGTCCGCTTCGCCCCTCGCGGTAGAGGCGCTGGCCGAAAAATACCCGGAAATAAAACGTGCGCTCGCCTCCGGTGATATCAGCCTGACGGCCGCCGTCAGCGGACGCGTGGACGATATTTTCGTATCAGGCATAGCCCGCTCCTCACACCTCGTGGCAAGCGAGGATGTAAATCTACAGGGGGTATCGTCAGAATTTGAGTATTCAAAGGGCGCGCTTAAGGTAAAAAATATGAGGGGGAACTTGGAGGACGCCACGTTTGCCGCCTCTGGAACGCGGACGCGGCTGGGTGTCCTTGACTTTAATGGCAGCATATCAACGCTTCGCCTCGCATCGCTTGCGAAGTTCTATGGGCCGGTTGCCGAGTATGGAATAGACGGCAACCTGTCCGCCCATTGGGCGTTGAGCGGAACGCCCCAGGACCCACAGATATCCGCTGACCTCAAGGTCCCGCTTCTGGCGGCTTTCGGCCAAAAGCTGTCTGACGTAAGCGTTGAGGCGAGATACAGAGGCCAGTCTCTGGACATTGCCCGGGCATCCGTCTCGTACGGCACTGCGAGAGCATCGTTAGGCGGATCAGTGAGCCTTTCGGATAACAAGGCCGAAACGAAATACAATATAAAGGGCAGTTTCTCTGGCCTGGACGCGGAGTTACTCAAGCGCAACGGTCTCATATCGAGCGACATTGGAATTTCCAGCGAACTGGCTGGCGATTTCAGGCTGTGGGAGGAGAGAGGCGGCCCAAGCGCGAGGCTATTTTTCCGTGACGCGAAGCTGCATTACGGGAATTTGCTGTTCTCTGAGATTAATGGTTCAGCAGCGCTGATCGACGGCGTCCTAACTTTCGAGCGACTGCGCAGCAGGTTGAATATAGGCCGCTTGAGCTTAGATGGGCGCATATCAAATCTTCCTCGCTTAGGGAAAGATGCGCCGGGGGGCATCTCGCTCGACAGATTGCCGATGGAAATCAGGGCGACGGCCTCCAGCGCCGACATTGGGAGGATATCGAGGCTGTTTATGCCAGACGCCCGCGGGTATGAAGGATACGTCAACTGCAGCGTCGATCTGACAGGGACGCTGGCTAGGCCAGAATTTAGCGCGAGCGGGGTTCTCTACGGCATTCGCGCTTTCGGCCTCTTTTTGCCATTTGTTCGCTTAGAGTCCGTCAGCGGAAGCATGGACGAGATACATATGCCTGGCATCATGGCAGCTGTGGGGAGGGGCATCATAAGCGCTGACGCCGACTTGGCAAAGTCCGGGGACGAGTGGGGTGGCAGCCTGCGCGCCTCAGGGCGCAGCGTGGACATCAGGAGCCTCATGGCGCCGCTCGACTATGAGAGGAATGTTGACGTATCCGGAAGCCTTGGATTCTCCTTCAGCGGGCAGGGGTCTGCCAGTGCGTTTGATGGGTCCGGGAAACTCAATATCCCAAGCCTCTCTGTGATGGGCGCTAAATTTACGGAGATCGAAGCGCCTTTCTGGGTCTCAGACGGTTACATAGTGATAGAGGACTCTTCTGCCAAGGCTTATGGCGGGAAGGTAAACGCGCAGATCGCAAAGGACATTCGGATGTCAGACTGGGGCGGCACTCTGGACATAAAGAGCGCTGACGTGGCGCCAGCGTTGCGGGATATTGCCCCCGACACGGAAGGGGTAATCACTGGCAGCGCAGATCTCAAAATCCACATCGCGGGGGACACCAAGAGAACCAGCACACTCAACGGCAATGGGAGCCTTGAGGTTAAGAATGGGAATGTTTCTGGTTTCTCCGGGGCGGAGGCCGTCTCAAAGCTCCTTGGCGGCAAATCGCTGCGCTTCGATGACCTGAACGCCTCTTTCACCGTTGACGGCAAGACGCTGTATCTGCTCCCTGGAAGCAGGGTGTCCGCCCCGAAGGGGGACCCTGTTTTCAACTACGTCATGGCAGACGGAAGCATAACGATGGAGAAGGATGTAAAGCTTTTCTGCGTCGGGAACGTAAACATAAGGGCCCTCAACAGTTTCGTCGGCGGGGTGCGCGGGCTTGTCTCGTCCGCCATCGACGAGGGGACGTCCGGCTTGACCCTGCAAAACTTCCTTGGCGGGGCGATAACAGGCCTAGCGAAGGACGAGTTCAGGGATGTCAGCTTGACGCTGAAGGCATCTTCTTCGGATGTGTCGATAGAAAAAGTAGTGATAGCCGAACCCGTCAAGAATGACCTCTCTCCCGCGCTGAACGACGCAGAGCGCCGCAGGGAAAAGGACGACGAGCAGCTGCGGCTTAACCTGGAATTTCCAGTCGGCCCAGGTGTTGACCGTAGAAAAGAGGGGATAGGCAGCCAGGTTGGAGGGCAGGTATTGGAACACGCGCTTACCGACCTTCTGACGTTCTGATGCCACATTGAATCACGCTTAATAATTATTCCCGGGGAATAAACAATTAAATCCCCTCGCACTGATTAAACTGTGAAATCCCCTTGCCTTTTTTGATATATATGGCGTAGAATCAGCCTTAGCAATTTTATGAAGCTACAGATGCAAACGGAACGTTTTATCATAAAATCAATATCAACTCTATAATTACTAGCGGGTGAGTCAAAGATGGCAAAAAAGCTGGCGCCCACAAGGGGAAACCTGGTAAAGCTCGAAAAATCGTGCAGGCAAGCGGAGAGCGGACACGATCTGCTGGAGCAAAAAAGGCAAGTCCTGATGATGGAGTTGGTGAAACACATTGACGCCGCAAAGGAGATTCAAGGTGACGTGTCTCTCGTTTTCGAGAAGGCATACAGGGCGCTTGAAAGGGCGAACCTGTCCTTGGGCATCGACATGGTTGAGGATATCGCCCACTCCGTCCCGCAGACGGACGAGCTGATAGTCCGCCTACGCTCCGTCATGGGGGTTGAGATACCCGACATAGACGAACTCGATGAGACGATCCGGCCGAGTTATTCCTTTTACGGCTCTTCGAGCGCGATGGACGACGCGTACCTTTCATTCAGGCGGGTCCTCATGATCTTGACAAGGCTTGCGGAGGTCGAGACGAGCGTCTATCGGCTAGCCGTTCAGATACGAAAGACCCATAGACGTGTGAACGCCCTCGAAAAGGTTGTCATCCCCTCCAGCAGGGCTGAGGCGGCTTTCATAAACAGCGTCCTGGAGGAGGGCGAGCGCGAGGACTTCGTGAGGATGAAGATCGCGAAGCAAAATTCCGATTCTAAATCAAATGGCCATAATTCGATTTAGAATCAGAATAGCGCAACACACTGTTGCGCCAGCGCGAAGTGTTGAGGTTTTCCCAAATCAACTCACCTATTATGAGTTGATTTGGAATTAGAATAACAGGGCAAACTAAGACGCGGTGCAGTTAACGTGATGCGGAGGTGCTACTGATGAGCGCTGTGCAAGAGGTCCTGACCGTGCTGTTGGGGGCGGAGAGCGAGGCAAAACGCATTGTCGAGGAGGCAAAGAGGGAGTCGTCCTCTGTTCTCAGGACGACGCAGGACATATTTATCCCAAACAGGGAAAACAGGATGTCGTCCGTGCGCGAGCAGGCCAAAGGGCTTATGCAAAATGCCCTGACCGGCGCGGAAGCCGAGGCCAGGCAGATTCTCGACTTTGGCCGCGAGGAACGCGAACGCGTTAACAAGCGCTTCCTGGAAAACGTGGACTCTGTAGTGGCGGCGGTGTTGGCGGAGACGGTTGACAGCATCCTTGCCGGAGGCAAATAGCTTGTCGTTTTCGTCCCTGGGCGAGAGGGTTTCCATGGGCGTAAAGGCGAAGGTGCTGTACAGCAGGCTCTTGACGGAGGCTGATTACATTGCGATTCTTGACAGCGAGAACGTCGCCCACGCTTTGGAAAGGCTGAAGTCCACGGCATATGGCGAATTTTTGGCATCGCTGTCCGGCGAAAGCCACAGGCACGAGATAGAGGCGGTGGTGCGGGCCACATTGATCAGACATGCCGAAGAATTTATGCCGCACCTGGGGGCCCCCCGCGATAAACTTTTTAAAGCGTGGTTCTCGCTCTATGAGGCGGAAAACCTGAAGAGCATCTTCAGGAACATCATGTCCGGCCGCACATCTAAGGACGACTTGAGGCGCAGGCTCTACCCGATTACAGCGACGAAGATATCCTTCGAAAAGGTGTTGATCGCCAAGAATTTCGCGGCCGTGATCGAAGCCCTGAGCGGTACGCGCTTTTATAAGGTTTTGGCGCAGCCGCTTCACAGCCTATCCTCTGGCGAGGAGCATTCGCTCTTTCCGGTCGAGATGGCTCTCGACTCCTTCGTTGAGGCCACGATTTTTAAGGCCCTCCGCAGGTTCGAGCCGGCAGAACGCGACTCCCTCCTGCCGATTTTTGGCCCCAGGGTGGATCTGCACAACCTCTACGCGCTTTACAGAGCCATGGTGTTTTATGACCTGACGCCGGAGGAGACGCTTAACAGACTCCTGCCCGTCCGCTACAGGATTTCTGTCTCTGATTTGCGCGAGTCCGTCAGATTTAAGTCGCCGGGTGAGCTGATATCGTTCATTAAGGAGCGATTTCCGGTCTATTCCGGGCTTTTCGATGGTGTTACGTCAGGCGGGGAGGCCCAATTGATCTTGGAGCGGAATTTCAAGCGTTACTTATATATGCAAGCCCACAGGGTTTTTATCGCCGGGACGCCGGACTTTCATACGGCTATGTCGTATTTTATTTTGAGGAGCTTCGAAATTGCCGACATTACTAAGATGGTGGAGAGCGTGCGTTACGGATATGACAGGAGAAAGGCGGCTGCGTACCTTGTCGCTCCCGTCTTTTCTGGAGGTGAGCCTGAATGGCGATACTGAAGATGGTTGCCCTGACGATGATCGGACCCCACGATGAGATGGAGCCCGTTGCCCGCCAGATGGTTTTGTCCGGCGGCTTTCAGCCCCTGCCGCTGGATTATTTAGTGAACGACAGGAGCATTAGGGCGAGGATCACTACGGAGTCGGACAACCCTTATGACGATCTGCTGAATAGAATGACCATGCTCTGGAAAATCGCCGGGGAACCGATCCCTGACCCGACGCCCATAGCGCTCGGCAGGGATTTCAATCTGTCTGAAGCGCGCAAAATTGTGGAGCAGGTTACCGGGAAGCTGGAAATATGGGAAAGCCGCAAGGAGGCCCTTTCAGAGGAACTTGAGATGTTAGAGGCTGCCCGCATATATATCGAGGCGCTTACAAATCTCAAGATGAAACCTGCCGAGCTATCGGAGGCGCGTTTTGCCGTGGCTCATTTCGGGCGCCTTCTGCGCGAAAACTTCGTCAGGCTGAACGAATCGACTGTGGACGCGCCGATCTTGGCCGTAGAGCTTTATGACTCCGGCCGCGCCGTATGGACTCTCGTCTTTACCGTCCCGGCTTACGAGGAGAACGCCAAGAAGATACTCAACGCCGTATATTTTAAGGAATTTTCGCTGGGCGATATCTCCGAGCACTTCGCTAAGGAAGACCCGCTGGGTCAGATACAGAACAGCATAGAGCTTCACAAGCATTCCATAAGGGGCCTGGAGGAGGCGGCGCGCAATGTCCTGAAGGACAACCGCCGCGAGCACGAGGAGCTGTTTTCAAGGCTTTACACCATGCAGCGGGTATACGACCTGTGCAAGGGCAGGGGCGAGCTGTGCGGCATGTACGTACTCTCCGGTTGGATTCCGGAGGACACCCATGAGCAGGTCAAGAGGACGATAGAGAAGGACGCGCCGATGACGACCATTATAGTGGAGCAGGTCAGCGATATCCCCTTCACCGGCGTCAGGGTGCCGACGCTGCTCAGGAACAACAAGCTCGTGCAAGCCTTTCAGTCCATCGTGGCGATGTACAGCGTGCCGTCCTATGGCGAGGTTGACCCAGCGCCCTTCGTTGCCTTTACATTCATACTGTTCTTCGGCTTCATGTTTGGGGACGCGGGACACGCGATACTGTTGTTCCTGGCCGCCAGTTACTTCGGAAAGAAGGGCATTTTAAACAAACCCTTGGCCTACGTCATGAAGTGCGCGTCTTGCAGCGCTTTCGTCTTCGGCCTTCTCTACGGGAGCGTGATGGGGATCGAGGGTTATTTTTTCAAGCCGATATGGCTATCCCCCATGCACAACACAGGGCTGCTCTTCGCCATCGCCATCATCGCCGGAGTCGTAATGATAAGCACGGGGATGATACTGAACATGATATCGCGCTACAGGGACAGGGACTTCGGGCGGCTTCTCTTTGACGGGCAGGGCCTGGCCGGCCTTATGGTTTACTGGGGCGCCGCCGGGGCCATCTGCATATCCATATTTGACCTCCCGCTTCCCTTTTCCGTCGGCTACATCTGGTACGCGATAGCCGCTCTCGTTGTCTTGACGCTCTTCAGGGACACGCTGGCCAGGACATTGCTGCACCAGAAGGTGGAGGAGGAATCGGCGACGCTCAAGGTGTTCGAGATCCTCCACAATCTCATGAACTACTTCACCAACACCGCGTCCTTCGTGAGGCTGGCCGCGTTCGCGCTCAATCACGTCGCGCTCTCCATGGCGGTGCTGATATTGGCGGGGATGCTCGAAAGACTGCCGGCTGGCCTCTTTTTGAAGGGTATTTTGTTCGTCCTGGGCAATATTTTCATCGTCTGCCTGGAGGGGCTGATCGTGTTCATACAGGTGCTGCGCCTGGAGTATTACGAGTTCTTCAGCAAATTCTACCGGGGCGGTGGGAACGTTTTCAAGCCCGTCACGTGGAGAAGCGAAAAAGGTTTCCGTCGAACCCCGGAAGCCATGAAGTAGGGGTAACGCTTAAAAGAATACAGTGAACATAGAGAAAATCAAGAGGAGATGATGTTCGTGTACGGATTGACCTTGAGTATTTTAACTGTGGCTGGCACGATAGGGATAGGCGCTTTAATGAGGAAGACGGGCTTTCGCGGCGGAAAGGGGCTCTTTGCCGCAATTGCCACATTCTCGTTCTGCCTGCTGGTAGCCGGCGCCATTCTCCCCATGGCGTCTGCCCCCGCTATGGCTGCCGAGGCTTCTGCGACAGCTCCAGCCGACGCGTCGAACAACGGCCTGGGCTTTCTCGGAATGGCGCTGGCGACCGGCCTCGCTTGCATTGGCGCCGGCATAGCGGTGGGCAGCGTCGGGTCTGCCGCGCTGGGCCTCGTCGGCGAGCAGCCGGGCGCGATAGGGACGACGCTCATTTACGTTGGCCTGGCGGAAGGGGTTGCGATCTACGGCATCGTCATATCAATAATTATATTGAGCAAGCTGGCTTAGGTCTGCGGACGTGCGCGCTTATCTCATAAGCGACAATCACGACACTCTCGTCGGCATGAGGCTCGCCGGCATAGAGGGCGTCGTGGTTCACGGATACGACGAGACGTCGCGTGCCATGAAAGAGGTGCTGGACTATAAAGACGTGGCAATCCTCGTAATCACGGAAAAAGCCGCGTCTCACGTCCCTGAGATCATGCAGGGCCTTCGGGAACACGGTGAGCTGCCCATAATCGTCGAAATACCGGACAGGCATGGCATGAAACGCGATTCCGACTTTCTCACGGGATATGTTAAGGACGCTATCGGGGTGAAGATGGAATGAACGAGACTACTAGCGAAAAAATATCTGTATTGCAGGGTTTGATATTGGAGAGCGCCAGCTCCCAAAAATATGACCTGGCGGAGGGCGCGCGGAAGGAGTCCGAGTCGTGGCTGGCGGCTGAGATGTCGAAGCTGGACAGGGAGACGGCGATGATCCTAGCCGACGCCAAGAGACGAGCGGAGGATATCCACAGGCGTCAGATCCTGGCAGCGGAGCGCCAAAAGTCAACAGAGGCGCTGCGCCAGCAAAACCGTCTGCTCCAGCAGGCCATGAAACAGTTCCTGGACGGCCTCGTCAAGCTCAGGGAGCGTCCCGACTACGCCGATATTTTGACGGCGCTCGCCTTAAACGGCGCTCGCAGCCTGGAGGGTTTTGCTCCTGTGACGCTGCGGCTTGCCTCGATAGACGGCCATCTGGGCAGCGAGATCGCTTCAGCCGTGAACGCCAAGCTCCCAGCGGCCCGCATGGAGTTCTCCCGCGAACCGGCCCCAATACTGGGCGGATGCTGGATCTCTTCATCCGACGGCAGACGTCAGATTAACTCCGACTGGAACTCGCGGGCGCAGGAAGTTTCGGATACCCTGGCTGATCGCCTCCTGGCGATGCTGTAAGGGGGGGTTATGTTGAACAGTAAAGGCACCCGGCTGGGGCGGGTCGAGATGGTGAACGGGCCTGTCATAAACGCTTCGGGTATGAGCGATTTCGCCATGCGCGAAATGATCCACATAGGAGAAAAGCGTCTGTTGGGCGAGATAATCCGCATGAGCGGCGACTACGCCACCATACAGGTCTACGAGGACACGCAGGGCATGAGGGTGGGCGAGGAGATAGAAGGGTCCGGCGAGCCCCTTTCGGTTTCATTGGGACCTGGCCTCATCGGCGGTTTTTTTGACGGCATCGGCCGCCCTCTGGGAGCGCTCCTCGAAAAGGAGGGGATGTACATTGCTCCAGGCATAGAGGTCCCGATGATCGACCCTGATAAAGCCTGGGAGATCAGCCCGTCCGTCGTGGCTGGCGATATGGTTACCGCCGGGACGCTGCTTGGCACGATTCAGGAGACAGGCCTTGTGCTCCACCGGGTAATTTGTCCAGCGAATATAGAGGGAGAGCTGACATGGGTCGTCCCGGATGGCAGGATCACGAGCGGCGGCATCGTGGCCAAGGTCAAGGTCGCGTCCGGGAAGATCGTGGACGTGCCGCTTACGCAGCGCTGGCCCGTGCGGACTCCCCGCCCCTACAGGGACAGGCTGCTGCCAGATGAGCCGCTAGTGACGGGGCAGAGGGTGATAGACGGCCTCTTCCCCATCGCGAAGGGCGGGACGGCAGCGATACCGGGCGGCTTTGGCACCGGCAAGACCGTCACGCAGCACCAGCTCGCCAAGTGGAGCGAGGCGCAGATCGTGGTTTACATAGGGTGCGGCGAGCGCGGCAACGAGATGACGGACGTCTTGGAGCAGTTCCCCGTCCTGGAGGATCCGAGGTCTGGGAGGCCGCTCATGGAGAGGACGATACTCGTGGCGAACACGTCAAACATGCCGGTCGCGGCGAGGGAGGCCTCCATCTATACCGGCATCACCATAGCCGAGTACTTCCGTGACATGGGCTACGACGTGGCCCTTATGGCCGACTCCACCTCGCGCTGGGCCGAAGCGCTCCGTGAGATCTCCGGGCGGCTGGAGGAGATACCTGCCGAGGAGGGCTTCCCCGCTTACCTCCCGTCCCGCCTCGCCGAGTTTTACGAGCGCGCTGGGAGGGTCGTGACGCAGTACGGGGAGAATGGCAGCGTCTCTATAATAGGCGCCGTCTCGCCTCCCGGCGGGGACTTCACGGAGCCGGTGACGCGCCACACCAAGCGTTTCATTCGCTGTTTCTGGGGGCTGGACAAGAATCTGGCGAACGCGCGTCACTTCCCGGCCATTTCATGGCTCGACTCCTACAGCGAGTACGCTAAGGAGGTCGAGGAGTGGTTCTGCGGCAACGTAGAGCCGAAGTGGGGTGAGCTCAGGGAGAAGGCGCGGGCCATCCTCCTTGAGGACGAAAAGATCCAGCAGGTCATCCGTCTCGTCGGGGAGGACGTGCTGCCGGATGACCAGAGGCTGCTCTCGTACACGGCTTTCCTTGTCAAAAACGGTTATCTCCAGCAGGCCGCGTTCGGGTCGGACTCCTATTCGCCGCCCTCGAAGGGCTTTGCCATCCTGGATCTGATAATGTATTTTTACGACAGGGGGATGGAGCTTGTGAAGCAGGGGGTGCCGATATCCCTCATCCGCGAGAGCGACGCCGTGGTGAACCTGACCCATCTGAGGGAAATACCGCCGGACGACAAGCCCTCCTTCGAGGATGCCCGCGCCAGGCTAGACAGCCACCTGGACAGGGTGGAGACGGAGCGCACCAGGGAACAAGGGGGTGAGAAGTAAATGCCTTTGTCCGAATACATAGGGATAAGCGAGATCAACGGGCCGTTCATACTGGTCGAAAGCACCCCTGACGCCTTTTTCGGCGAGCTTGTGGATGTCGTAGCCCCAGGCGGTAAGGTTAGGCGCGGGCGCGTCGTCTCCATCTCAAAGAAGGCTACGCTCGTGCAGGTTTTCGGCGGGACCGACAACCTGATCCCGAACGAGACGCGGGTCCGCTTCCTAAACAGGTCGCTGGAGGTCTCCCTGGCCCCAAACATCGTCGGCCGCGCGTTTAACGGCTTGGGCGAACCGACGGACGGCTGCGGGCCGGTATTTGGCGGACACAGGGTAAACGCGAACGGCATGCCGCTCAACCCGATGGCGCGCCAGTATCCGAAGGATTTTATCCATACGGGGATTTCGGCCATCGACACCCTGACCACGCTGATACGGGGGCAAAAGCTGCCGATATTCTCCGGCAACGGCCTCCCGCATAACCAGCTCGCCGTCCAGATAGCGACGCAGGCCAGGCTTATGACGTCGGAGAACTTCGCGGTCGTCTTCGCCGGGATCGGCATAAAGCACGACGACGCGGAGTTTTTTATGAGGGAGCTATCAGAAAACGGGAGGTCCAACAACATCGTCACGTTCCTCAATCTCGCGGACGACCCTGTGATCGAGCGCATCGCCACGCCGCGCATGGCGCTGTCGGCTGCTGAATACATGGCATACGAGCTCGGTATGCACGTCTTGGTCATCATTACGGACATGACGAGCTACTGCGAGGCGCTGCGCGAGCTGGGAGTCGCGGCCGGGGAGGTCCCGAGCCGCAAGGGGTACCCAGCGTATCTCTACAGCGACCTGGCGTCGCTGTACGAGCGGGCGGGGGTCGTGCGCGGCGTCTCCGGCAGCGTGACGCAGCTCCCGATACTGACCATGCCCAACGACGACATCACCCACCCTATTCCGGATCTCACCGGCTTCATCACCGAGGGTCAGATCGTCCTGAGCCGCGACCTGGACGGCAAGGGCATATATCCGCCCATCGACGTCCTGACCAGCCTGTCGCGCCTCATGAAGGACGGCATCGGGAAGGGCTTCACCCGCGACGACCACCCGGGCGTGGCGAGCCAGCTCTTCGCGTCGTACAGCCGTGTGCAGGACGTGCGTTCGCTCGCTGGCGTCGTCGGGGAGGACGAGCTGTCGAAGACGGACAAGCTCTCCCTTGAGTTTGGCGGGCTCTTCGAGGGCAAGTTCCTGCGGCAAGGGACTGACGAGGATCGCGATATAGGGCTGTCCCTGGATATGGCCTGGGATATCCTGTCCACGTTGCCGAAGGGCGACCTGACGCGGCTCTCCCTGGACGAGATAAAAGAACATATAAAAGAGCCAGTGGAAGCAAATGGGCCGGTTGATAGCAAAGAGCCTAAAGGGTGACGCTTTATACCGTTGATTTAGAATTGAAATAATAAAGGGGCTCGCCCGTCGGACGGCCCCTTTATTTTTATACCTTACGCGTAAGGATCATGAAGCCCGTCAGTCTACCTTCATGCCCTGTTCCTTGTAGAATTTCGCGGCGCCTGGGTGGAGCGGGACTGTGAGGCCGTCGAGCGCCGTCTTGAGCGTTATCTCCTTGCCCTTGGCGTGCGCGGCGTGGATGTCCGCGATGTTCGCGAACATGGCCTTCGTGAACTCGTATATGACGTCTTCCGGGATCTCGTCGTGGGTGATGAGTATCGCCATCACTGCCGGCGTCGTGACGTCCTTGTCCACGCCCCTGTAGGTGTTCGCCGGGATCGTGCTCTTGATGAAGTACGGGAACTCCTTCGTGAGCTTGTCCATGAATTCCGGTGTGAAGTCGATCAGGGAGATGTCCTTCGTCGTGGAGAGATCCATGACGGAGGCCGTCGGGAACCCGGCGACCACGAAGCCTGCGTCGATCTGGTTGTCCTTGAAGCGGCTTGTTGTGGCGCCGAAATCAAGGAAGTCCGTCCTCATGTCGGAGTACTTCAGCCCAGCCACCTTCAACACGGCGCGGACGTCACCCTCGACGCCGGAGCCAGGAGCGCCGACGCCTACCCTCTTGCCCTTGAGATCGTCGATGGTGGCGATTTTGGAATCCTTGGCAGTGATGACCTGCACGTGCTCAGGGTAGAGCGCGGCGATGGCGCGCAGGTTGGGCAGCGGGGACTGGAACATGACATCACCCGTATAGGCCCAAAATGTGATGTCGTTCTGGACGAACGCGACCTCTATCTCTTTCGTTGCCACAAGGTTGACGTTGGCGACGGATGCGTTCGACGTCTCCGGCGTGGCCTGGATGTCAGTTCCCTTCGATACGGCCTGGGCGATAGCCCCGCCTATCGGGTAATAGGTCCCCGACGTGCCGCCGGTCGCTATCGAGAGGAAGGTCTTGGCTGCGGCAAACGCCGAGCCGGATGCCGCGACCGTAAATGCGATGACGAACAGTGCTATTACAAACGCTTTGATGCTGTTTTTCCTTACCATGTCAAGTATCCCTCCCAAATTTTAACATAACAGAAAAACCAATGAGATTCCTTGTCTAGTGCATACGACTCAGTGCCGCTTGTCCCTCATCCCTCCTTTTTTGGCACGGAGACTCTTTAAAAAGCGTTATCAGGCTGGCGCGCCCGGATCGCCCATCGACTTGGCCTTCATTGTCTGGACGAAGTATAGGAGCGCGAGCACGGCTAGCCCGATCACGTCGGTCACTGTCCCCGGGTCGAGCAGCCCGAGCGCCCCAACGAGGGCTATGACGCGCATCATGGGATGGAGCGGCGCCTTGTAATGCCCGATGGTGAACATCGCGAGCAGGAACACGCCTATCATGGCCGTGCAGATGGCCTGGATCATGAGCAGCGGCGTCGCGCCGATAAAGAGCAGCATGGGGTTGTACACGTAAATATATGGGACGAGGAATCCAGCCAGGGCAAGTTTGAACGCCGTTGCGCCCGTCTTCATCGGGTCGTCCCCCGCGATCCCCGCGCCGGCGTAGGCGGCCAGCGCCACGGGCGGCGTCAGGTCGGCCGCTATCCCGAAGTAGAACACGAACATATATGCCGCCATAGCGGGGACTCCGAGCTGCAAGAGAGCCGGAGCGGCCATGGTGCTGGTGACTATGAAGTTGGCAGTCGTAGGGAGGCCGGTCCCAAGGAGAATGGACGCGCACATCGTAAAGAAGAGCGTGAGGATGAGCTTGCCGCCCGCAAGGGTAACTATGGCGCCGGCAATGCGCAGCGCGAGGCCGGTGAGCGTTCCCATGCCAACTACCATCCCGACGCAGGCACAGGCGCAGGCGACGGAGAGGGCCCCTCTCGCGCCGGCTTCAAATGCCTGCATCAGCCGCACCGGCGTGAGACGCGTCTCCTTGTTGAGCCAGGAGAGGACGAAGCTGACCAATATGCCTGAGAAAGCGGCATATAGCGGCGTGTACCCGGCGATGAGCAGATAAACTATGGCGGCCAGCGGTATCAGAAGGAAGCCCTTTGCCTTGAGAAGCCCGCCGATCTTAGGGAGCTGGTTCTTCGGCAACCCCTTGAGTCCCAGGCGCTTCGCCTCGAAGTGCACCTGGACCATGACGGCGAAATAGTACAGGAGCGCCGGGACGACTGCGGCAAGGGCCACTTCTAGATAGCCCACGCCCAGGAACTGCGCCATGATGAAAGCCCCCGCGCCCATCACGGGAGGCATTATCTGGCCTCCCGTGGATGCCACGGCTTCGACGGCCCCGGCGAAGTACGGCTTGTACCCAACGCTCTTCATGAGCGGGATCGTGAACATCCCGGTCGTGCAGACGTTGGCGACGGACGACCCCGATATCGTCCCCATCAGGCCGCTCGCTACGACCGCGACCTTCGCTGGGCCGCCAGTCGACCAGCCGGCCAGCGCCACGGAGAGGTCTATTATGAACCTGCCCATGCCGGTCTTTTCAAGCACTGAGCCGAACAGTATGAACATGAAGACAAATGTGGACGACACCTCCAGGGGGGTGCCGAAAATGCCTTCCGTGCCAAGATACATGTGATTGACTATCCGGTTTACGCTGAAGCCTCTGTGGGAGAGCAGGTCAGGCATGTATCTGCCGAAGTAGCAATAAAGCAGGGACACTATCGCGAGACACGGCAGGATGGGGTTCGATATTCGCCTCGTCGCCTCCAGCAGGGCCGCTATGAGCATGAAACCCATCACTATGTCCATCGTGGTCGGCAGCCCCGAGCGCCCCATCGCTATCACGTCGATCTGCATGACTAGGTATATCAGCGGCGTGGCGGCAAAGATGGCCAGCCCGAAGTCGTAGATCGGTATTTTTGAGTTTTTGGACATGGAGGATTTGATCGGATAAAGGAGAAAGACGATGACGAGTACGAAAGCCAGGTGAACGGCGCCCTGCTTCTGCGCCGGCAGCAACCCGAAGCCGGCAGTGTAAAAGTGGAAACACGACATAGCGACGCACAGGAAGACGATCAGCTTGAGCTGCCACCCCGGCGGTGTCCTGAAGCGCGCCTCCGTGTCAAATTTGCGCATCAGCTCATCGAAGTCTATCCCCTCCTTCGATGGTTCGGATAAGAGCGTTTCGTCGGTTTGGTTCTTTGACGTGTCCATAACTTAAATCAGCCCTTCCTTAAAGTTTCGTTGCTGGTCAGTTCATTTGGCAAGGGGCAAAACGTGATACCGCGCGCACCATAGAAATCGGATACGATCAATCCAAGGGCAGCTAGGTTTTGCTATTTAAGTAATTTAGTGTGGGTTAGACTAGTAAAGAACAGCCCCTCGCTCGTTAAAATTATATTTGTGAAATAGTTGTTGTCAAGTATATTTCAATAAACTCGCATGGGGGAAGGCTATTTTGCGGATTTTTATATTCCTATGTGATATTATGCCCTTAATTTGGAAAACTGGCGGTGTGAAAATTATGAATATTCCGATTGTCAATTTGCAGGCGTTGATCGCGCTGGCGTTTTTCGCGGCGGCGCTCTTTGTGGCGCGGATCGTGGCCAACATTTATCGAGGGAAGTGGCCGGGCGCGTCGTGGATGGTGCTCTACCTCCGGGCGCTGCTGGGCTTTCTCTTGGCCGGCGCCGTCCTGCTGGGCTATTATTCCTTCGCGGGCGTGGATGTCATATCGCGTTACCTGAGCTGAAATGTCATGACGGCGCCCCTGCTCTTTATCGCCCTGACCATCGCAATATTCGCGCCCCGGGGGATTAAGAGCTCCGGATGGCGGCGCGGGCGCGCAAGGGACGCGGCGGCATTTGCCCTGGCGCTTTTTTCCGCCTGCGCGCTGCCCTGGAGCGGCGTCTCGCTCCTGCGCCCCTTGGGCTTAGGTTCTGAGGCTTGGCTGCCGTTTTGGGCTGCGGCGGTCGTCATCGCGCCAAAGGGGCAACGGGCCGGATATGGCGGCAGGGCCATCCTCGCGGTCTCCGTCATAGCCTTTGAGGCCGCCATGAGCCGGTACATGTCCGAGACGGGCATACCGGGGAGGATGTTCTCGGTAGAGGGTTTCTCGATGATACTCCGCCTCTGCCCGCTCGCAGTCGCGATAGCGATGTGCCTCGCGGCGGCGGGGCTTTCGCTCTCCTTTGTCAGCCTTGAGCGCGGTGGCGCGGCGTTCAGGCTGATCGGCTTTTCGTTTTCGGGCTTCCTGTCCATGATCTTCATGCCGCTTGACTTTCTGGCCTTTGGGCGGCTCTCGCCGCGCCTTTTGGCGTTGCTTCAGCCCTGCTCGCTTTTTATACTGTCGGGCGTCCTCAGTCGCTTGTTCGTGAAGGGCGAAGCCCTCCCGGGATCTGGCCGATGGCGGAAATTCGCCCTGGTCGCGCTTACGGCCGCAGGGTGCCTTCTTCTGGCCACCCAATGAGGGGCGCGTCCCGGAATTTCCTCACGCCGGACTCGATAAACACCCTCCTTGACGGATATTTCTCGTATGCTTTGACGAAATACGGCGGCAGATGCCATCTGTTCTGGCCGATGTCCGCGTTCCCGACCCTGTAGGCGATGCTCTCCATCGCGCGTCTGCCTCCCCTTACGATCATCCACCCCGAGCCCTCCATGATAAAAGATCCGTGCTCCGGCGCGTCAAATGGCAGCCCCGCGTTGTGGGACCGCACCATCTCCTCCCACACCCATATTTTCCCGTCCGCTATCCTGTACAGCTCTATCACAGGCGTTTTCTCTACGGAGTGGACGTAAGCTGTCGTGAAGGGCGCCCCATGTGGCACCGGCGACGCGAGCCGCACCCCGTCCCCGGCGATCTCGATGTAGTTCACAGGCATCTCGGCCAGAAGGAGGGCGGCGCACAACACAACGGTGACCGCCCGCGCGGCCGCGCTTATAGATGGGATCTCCATTTTTCAGTTCCCGCAGCCTATGCCGCCATCCAAAATGCGGTAGACCGCTTGCATGTCGAGCGCGTCCCGCACGCCCTGCGCGAGCAAGTCGTAGTTTCGTTCCTTGTGCGCGGCGAAGTCGAACGCTCTTTCCGCAAGCGAGACACCTTTGCGGCCCGCCAGCGCGCCCAAGATCGCGTCCCGGCACTCCGTGCTGTCGAAAAATCCGTGCAGGTACGTGCCGTAGATGTCGCCGGACTGGCAGCCGTCGAGCGTACCGTTGCTCAGTCTGAGCAACGGCTTTGCGCCGCCCTTGAGCGTCGACACGCCCATGTGGATTTCGTAGCCCTCCAGCCTGGATCCGGCCAGCGGCGCAAATATGCCGCCAACCTCAAGAGACTCCGCTGTGACGCGAGTGCGGTGCTTTTCACTGACAAACTCAGTATCGACTGGCAGCAGGCCCATTCCCTCGACCGCGCCGCCGCCCTCTGTGCCCTCGCTGTCGTTTATGCTTTCGCCTAACATCTGATAGCCACCGCAGATGCCAAGTACCGGCACCCCGCGATTCGCGAGCTGCTTTATGCCGGCTTCCAGCCCGCTCTCGCGCAGGCGCAGCAGATCGAAAATCGTGCTCTTGGAGCCCGGGATGATCACGAGGTCAGGCTGTCCGAGCCTGTAGGGTTCCTTGACGTAACGCACCCTCACGCCAGGCGTCGCCTCGAGAGCGGCGAAATCGGTGAAATTAGAGATATGCGGCAGGAAAATTACGGCAATGTCGAGCGCAGCGGTTACCTTTTCGCGTGACATTCGCTCGGCTACGCTGTCCTCGTCGTCTATGTCCACGTCAAGGTACGGGACGACCCCGGCTACGGGTTTGCCGCAGATGTCCTCCAAGATTTTCACGCCGCCCTCGAACAACGACAAGTCCCCGCGAAACTTGTTGACGATCAGCGCTTTAATCAGGCTGCTCTCGTCATCCGGCAAAATTTTGACCGTGCCGTACAACTGCGCGAATATGCCGCCCCTGTCAATGTCGCCTACGAGCAGCACGGGGGCTTTCGCCATCTTTGCCATGCCCATGTTCACAAAATCATCTTCCTCGAGGTTCAGTTCTGCGGCGGAGCCCGCGCCCTCCAGCACGATCACGTCAAAGTCGCTGGCAAGCGAATTGTACGCTTTTATTATCTCCGGCCTGAGCGTCGGCTTCATGGCGTAGTAGTTCCTCGCGGTAATCGTATCGAGCACCTCTCCGTGCAAAATCACCTGAGAGCCCTGGTCATGGACCGGTTTCAGCAATACGGGGTTCATCCTGACGTCCGGCTCGACGCCCGCCGCCTCCGCCTGCGTGACCTGCGCACGGCCCATTTCTAGGCCGTCCCGCGTGATAAACGAGTTCAAGGCCATATTCTGAGACTTGAACGGGGCGACCCTGTATCCGTCCTGTTTGAATATCCGGCACAGCGCGGACACGAGTATGCTTTTGCCGGCGTTCGACATGGTACCCTGCACCATTATGGCTTTTGCCATCTTTACACCGCCTTGTTCGTATGTATTTTCCCCAGGATAAATCAGCCCTCCCCGCCATGATACAGCGGGAAGGGCCGGATAGGAAGGGCCGAAATATCAAGAAGCAGGGCGACGGCATTTACTTTTACGACTGTCAGTTGCTTCAAGGGGATGCCCAGGCGTTTCGGCTCTCTTCGCGAACCGTACCGCGACAATAGTATGTCCCTGCCGCGCAAAGCCGCCCCAAAACGGCGTCCTTGCGCTTACTAGTGTCGCTCGTCCGACATCCTGTCGGCCGCCGGTTCGCTGCGTTCGCTCGAAAAGCCTGGGCATCTCGCGGGAACTTCGTTTGATTTAGAATCGGAATAAGACGGCGCTGCCGGCTCATCTGCCCAGGACGCCCGCTTCGAGGTCCTTCAGCATCGTGTCCGTCGCGGTGATCCCGCCCTCTGCCAGGTACCAGACGTCAGGCGTCAGGTATACGATATGGCCGTCCTGGTACGCCCGCGTTTTTTTAATGATATCGTTCTCCATGATCTCCCGCGCCATCCGGGAACCCTTCGCGCTGATGGCGGAGTCGCGGTCGAGCACGAAGATATAGTCCGGGTTTTTCTCCAGTAAAAACTCAAAGGACGCGGAGTCGCCGTGGGTGGGGGCTGGCGATCCCTTGCCGCCGCTGTCAGGCGCGGCCAGGTTCTCGAAACCGATTTCATTGGTTATTATCGAACAGCGCCCGCCCTTGCCCAGTGCGTTGAACGAGCCGCTAGTCACGATGCCCACGATCGCCGTTTTGCCCCGCGCCGCCTTGCTGAGCGCGTCCACGCGCGAGTCGAAGCCGCTCAGGAGTTCTTTGGCTTTGCTCTCCGTCCCGAATACTGACGCGACCATTTCGACGTTCCGCTTGAACTCCGCCATATAGCCCTTCGTGTTGTCGATCATGACGAGGACCGTCGGAGCGATCCTCGACAGGTTTTCATGTTCCGCTCTCAGCCGGCCGCCGATAAAAATAACGTCAGGCGCCGACGAGTTCAGGGATTCCATGTCCACCTCCTTTAAATTCCCGAGATTCACGAGCCCTGGGTTATTGATGTAGGCCGCCAGGTAGCTCACGGTCGAGCCTTTCGGGACGCCGGTCACGCGGCTGCCGACGCCGAACGCGTCCATCATGTCCAGCGCGGACATGTCCAATATGGCGACACGCGCCGGGTCGCGCGGGATTTCCACTGTGGCCAGACTGTGCGTGACCGATACCGTCTGTGGAGTGCCGGCGCTCTGCGACGGGCCGGCGGATGAGAGTATGAGAATACAAGCCGCTAATGCCGCAAATGCTTTTTTCACCAATGATCGTCTCCTTTTATGGATAAAATCTGCCGCCGCCGCGCCAGTCCCTCAATAGTATATGGCGAGCGGCTTCCCGTTGATCTCCTGGATCTCAAACTCGACGCGGTATATCTCGGACAGGGTTTCTTTCGTCATCACCTCGCTCACTGTGCCGAATTTCACTATCTGCCCGTCACGGAACGCGCAGATGTAATCTGAGTAGAAAGACGCGTAGTTGATCTCGTGGAGGACCAGGATCACGGTCTTGCCCAGCTCGTCGCAAAGGCGCCGGACGGTCTTCATCATCTTGGCGGCGTGGTAGATGTCCAGGTTGTTCGTCGGCTCGTCGAGCAGCACATACTCCGTGTCCTGGGCTATGACCATGGCGATATACGCGCGCTGGCGCTCGCCGCCTGAGATTTCGTCGATTAAGCGGTCCTCCATGTCCGTCAGGTCCATGTAGGCTATGGCCTCGTCAATGACGCGGTTATCCTCGTCCGTCATGCGGCTGCGGCTGTAGGGGAAGCGCCCGAATGTGACCAGCTCCCTCACGGTCAGCTTCATGTTGATGTTGTTCGACTGCGTCAGGATAGCCAGCTTTTTAGCCAGATCCCTGCTCCGCCAGCGCGAGATGTCCCTGCCCTGAAAGTAGATTTCACCGCAGTCCCTCGCGATCAACCTGGAAACGAGGCCCAGGACGGTGGATTTCCCCGCGCCGTTGGGGCCGATGAAGGAGACGACCTTCCCCTTCGGGATTTCAAAGCTGATGTCGCGGACGGCTGGCCTGCCGCTGTATTCCTTTCTCAGGTCCTTTGCCCTCACGCGCCCGCCCCCCGGTTTTTCAGCAGCAGATAGAGGAAATAGGCCCCTCCGCCGGCGTTGATGAAGACGCTGATGTTCGTGCTGAAGCTGAACGCGTGCTCGATCAGCGCCTGCCCGGCGAGAAGGACGGCCATGCCGATGAACGCCGAGCCAAAGGTCAGGTAGGTATGCCGGAATGTCCTGAACAGCTGGCGCGAGAGGTTCGCGATTATCAGGCCCAGAAACGAGATGGGGCCGACCATGGCGGTGGCGACGCCGATCAGTATAGTCACGCCCACCAGGAGGCGGCGCGTCGTCCTGTCGTAGTCGACGCCAAGGTTGATCGCCTGGTCCTTCCCGAGGGTGATGACGTCCAGCAGCGCCAGATCCTCTTTCAAAAACAGCGTAACCGCGACGACGGCGGCCAGGGAGAACAGGATTATGCCCGAATTGACCTTGTGAAAGCTGGCGATCAGCGCGTTTTGCAGGACTTCGTACTCGTTTGGGTCCATGACGCGCTGCATCGTGGAGGTGACGCTGGAAAAGAGGGTGGACATCACCGTGCCGGCGAGCAGTATATAAAGGACGTTGCCCCTCGTCTTTTTGAAGAGCCAGCCGTACATCGAGACTGCGGCAATCGCCATGATCACCAGGTCTGTCCCGAAGGATAGGGGCTTTATCGTCACGACGGAGCTGGCCGGGCCCAGCGTGAAAATGACGGTTGTGTGGATCAGGACGTACAGCGTGTTCATCCCGAGGAGGCATGGCGTGACGACGGTGTTGTTGATGAGCGACTGGAAGACTATCGACGCGCACCCGATGCAAAAGGCAGAAAGCAGCATGACCGCCAGCTTTGGCGTCCGTATGCCCATCGCGAATCCGAAGTGCCGCGTGTCCACGTCCGCGAACTGGTAAACGAGCGCGGACGCGGCGACGATTGCCGCGAGGGCGATCATTTTTTTAGCGTTTGGCTTAATCTTCCGCAACGATATCCCTCCATTCATTTTGAAACGGCCCCCTGGTGTCCGCGGCCGAATTTGTATTTGCCGGGGTTCAGCCGGCAGAAGAGCAGGCCGATGAAAATGACGCTGCCCGCTATGCCCGCCGTCAGGTTGACCGGGATCTCATAGGGGAAGATCACGAGGCGGCCTATGATATCGCAGGTCAAGACGAAGGCTGCCCCGAAGAGGGCGGTGTCCCAGAGTGTGCCGCGCATCCTGTCCCCCTTGAACATGGACACGATGTTAGGCACGACCAGCCCCAGATAGGGGATGCTTCCGACAGTCACCACCACGCTGGCCGTGATGAGCGCCGCGATGGACAGGCCGGAAAAGAGAACCAGGTTGTAGGATACGCCGAGGTTCCTTGAAAAATCCTCCCCCATGCCCGCGATGTTGAAGTGATTCGCGAACAAAAAAGCCACGATCACCAGCGGCACGACGAGGAACACGATCTCGTAGCGTCCCCGTATGATGAGCGAGAAGTCTCCCGTGAGCCACGAGGCGAGCGCCTGCCGCAGCTCGTATTTATACGATAAGTGTTCGGTTATGCCCCCTATGATGTTTCCGAACATAATGCCCACGAGCGGCGTCATGGCGGCATCCTTGAACTTGACCTTTTGGATGAACAGCACGAACGCCCACGTTCCGGCTATGGCGGCCGCGAAGGAAAAAAACATCTTGCTGGTCAGGGTGGAGCGCGGCATAAAAATCATAGCAAGCAAAATGCCGAGCTGGGAGGACGAAATGGTGGCCCCCGTCGTGGGGGATACGAATTTGTTCATGCAGAGCTGCTGCATGATAAGCCCGGCCACGCTCATCCCCGTGCCGGTGCACAGCACGGCAAGCAGCCGGGGGAGCCTGGAGATCAGCAGTATTTCCATCTGCTCGAAATCGCCGCCCAGCAGACCAGCCGCGTTCACGTTGATGACGCCTATGAAAAGCGAGACGGCCGATAAAAGGAACAGCGCACCCGCAAGGGTAAAAGTGACGGTTTTGTCTCTGATGGGACAGTACCTCCTTTATCGATATTTACAGCCAGGCGCCTCGTCGTTAGTTAGGCCGC
>JAIRNC010000002.1 GCA_031258255.1 Synergistaceae bacterium | reverse complement strand
GTCTGCTGCACTTTCCAATTTTGAATACCTGGAAAGCCTAATAATACATTAGCTCTAATAGTATCACAGGAATTTCTGTCCCACTCCAAAAGAGCCTGATGATCGAATCCAGACTGATGCAACCCAAGCGCAAGCCCACCGGAACCGCTGAACAATTCGATAGAACTAACCATTATCGCCACCACCTTATACGCGTCGATAATAGACGAGTTGATTTGGAAAGAACCTCAACGCTTCGCGTTATCTCTGGGCGGTTATCTCCAGTATCTTGAGCCGCCTCAAGCCCTTCGGGACGCGGACGGACACTTCGTCGCCGACCGCCTTGCCAATTATGGCCTTGCCTACCGGGCTGGACACAGATATTCTATTTTCCTTCGGGTCGGATTCCTCTGTCCCCACCAGCATGTAAGTGAAAGCGTTGTTTTTATCGAGGTCCTGAATGGTTATCGTGGTGCCGAGGTTTGCGTGGCTTGTGTCCAAGTCGTCGAAATCCACTATTTTTGCCTTGTTCAGCTTGTATTCGAGCCGGCTTATGCGGCCTTCGAGCTTCTCCTGCTCCTCCTTCGCGGCGTGATATTCCGCGTTCTCGCTCAAGTCCCCGAAGGCTCTGGCTTCCTCCAGCTTGTTCGCCACCTCCAGCCTCATGTCAGTGCGGAGGAGCGTAAGTTCCGTCTTTAACTTTTCATATCCACTGCGCGTCATGATCTCGACGTCGTTGTTTTTCTGCGCTGCCATCAAACACCCCACCTAAATTCCTTTTTTCAGATAAACCGGGCGCGCTTGCGCCTCATCCTGAGCCGACCGCTATGAGCCGACCGCTTGCACGGGGGTTATTTTACCAGAAGTCAGGGCGCCCCGCAATCTCCCGCGAAAGACGATGTGGTACAATGGCGCGAAAGAGCGGCTGACGCTAAAATCACCTGGGAGTTGAGCGCTGTTGATCTTATCAGGCATGGAGATTGAAAGGCAGGTCATGGACGGCAGGATTTCCATCACGCCGTTTGAGAGGAGGCTCGTCAACCCGAACAGCTACAACCTTCGGCTGCACGACGAGCTCGTGACCTATACGGACGACGTGCTGGACATGAAGAAACCCCTCGGCACGGAGCGGACGCTGATCCCGCCGGAGGGGCTGGTGCTCCGCCCGGGGACGCTTTATCTCGGGCGCACGTTCGAGCACACGTCGACGGATTATTTCGTCCCCATGCTGGAGGGCCGCTCGTCCATCGGGCGGCTGGGGCTTTACATCCACGTCACGGCGGGCTTCGGCGACGTGGGCTTTTCCGGTTGCTGGACGCTTGAGATACAGTGCGTCCAGCCGGTGAGGGTGTATCCGATGGTGGAGATATGTCAGATTTACTACCATACGATAAAGGGCGATTTCAAAAAATACTCGAGCGTCAAATACCAAGGCAACTCCGACATCCAGCCAAGCCTGTCGTACATGGATTTTGAGGGCGCGTGACGTAACGCGTTGATGTTTTCCTTGACGGCGTCCTTTTTGTGAACGATAATTCAACAGTCAGGCGATTCTGCCGGAGTTTTTAGTGTCAGTCAGCGGCAAGTATTCGTCAGGGGTGAGTGAAGATGCATTATTTCGCAATATCCTTAAAAAGCTCGCTGCTCTATCGCAAGGGTGTGTTCATATCGTTTTTGGGCGCGTTCGTCTTCATCGCGGTGAACTTGGCGCTGTGGCGCGCCCTGCTCTGGGACGACCCTGCCGCCCACGACTACATGACGAGGTACACGATCATAGCGAACGTCATGGCGATGCTCTACCCCAGGAAGATAGCGGAATCCATCGGCACGAAAATAGCCACGGGAGAGTTCGCGGAAACCATAGCAAAGCCCGTCAACTTCTTCGCGATGGCCTGGGAGGTCGAGCTGGCCGGCGTCTGCTCGCGCTTTGTGTTGCGCGGCGTACCGCTCGTCCTCGTGTTCCTGCCGTTTTTGCTTTCCGGCGCCTACTTCAATGTCCCCTTCTTCCTGCTGTCCGTCTTCATGGCTTGCGTGCTGTCCATGCTCTTATACTCGCTGATCGGCTTTGGCGTATTCATCGTGGCCGACGTCTGGCCCTTGCGGCGGATCTTGGACGACACCATCAGGCTTCTGGCGGGTTCTTTCGTCCCTCTCGCCCTGTTCCCTCAACCGATAGGCAGCGTCGCCTACGCGCTTCCGTTCCGCTTTCTCTACTCCTTTCCGCTGGAGACGCTCCTGGGCACGGCGGACCGTGCGAGCATCGCCAGCGGCTACGTCACGATGTGCCTGTGGATCGCGCTGTTCGCTGCCGCAAATATCCTGATATGCCGGCTCGCCTTCAAGAGGACGGCGCTGCAGTGGTAGCCCGGTGAGATTCTTACGCGTCTACGCCAGCTACGTCTGGATTTTTTTGAGGTCGCGGAGGATCTGCCGCTTCACGTTCTATGCGGGCATATTCGCGAATTTCTACTCTTACTTTGTGACGTACGCGCTGTTTTGGGTGATCGCGACGCGCTTCGGCAACATAGACGGCTGGGGAGTCGAGGACATGACCGTCCTTCTGGGCTTCAACGCGCTGGCGTATTCGGTGTCGGGGGTGCTGTTCTCATATGCGGCGTACCAGCTCGACAACGAGATCGTCTCCGGGAACCTCGACAGCTACCTTGTCCGCCCGATGGGCATCCTCCAGCAGATGGCTTGCAGGAGCTTCGTCGTGGACGCGCTGATCGGCCCGATCTTTGTGACGGTCGTCTTCATGGTCGTCGCTTTCGAGCGGATAAGCTACCAGATAACGGCGTTCAACTTCATATACCTCGCTGCCGCCGTCACAAGCGGCATCCTGATTCAATCCGGGGCTATGATCATCTTGGGTAGCCTGAGTTTCTGGAGCGTCCACCCTCAGAAGATCGCAAGCGTCGTCTTAACCGAGATGCGCGCGCTCACGAACCTCCCGCTCTCGATATTCCCGGATTTCGTCAGGCGCGGCCTCACATACGCCCTGCCGCTTGCCTTGGTGAATTATTACCCCAGCCTGATGATCATGCGGAAGGTCGAGACGAACGAGGAGTTCGTGATTGGCCTCCTGTCGCCCCTGGCCGGGGTATGCTTCTTCATCTTTTCTATCTACGTGTTCAGCGCCGGCCTCAGGCGCTACAGCAGCAGCGGGGCATAGGGGAGATATGGGCGGTTTCATACAGGCTGAGGCCCTTTCGCTCGACTACGTGGCGACCAAAGGGGGAGGCTTTTTTAAGTCGCTCTTCTTGGGTGGCCACGAGACGATCCACGCCATCAAGGACGTGAGCTTTTCGATAGAGGAGGGCGAGGTGGTCGGGCTTGTGGGCCCCAACGGGGCGGGCAAGTCTACCCTCCTCAAGGTGCTTTTGGGGATTTTGGCGCCTACGTCTGGCGAGGTCTCCGTGATGGGCGGCGACCCCTTCAAGCAGCGCAGGGACAACTCCTACAAGACGGGCGTCGTCTTCGGCCATCGCAGCCAGCTCTGGTGGGATCTGCCGGTGAGCGACTCCTTCAACCTGCTCAAAAAGATTTACAAGGTCCCGGAGGGCGTTTACAGGCAAAACCTCAGCTACGCCGAAGAACACCTGGGCATTTATGCCTTATGGGACGTGCCGGTACGTCACCTCACGCCGGGGCAGAGGGCGCTCGCGGAAACGGGCGCCGCCTCCGTGCACGGCCCGAGGCTCCTGATCCTGGACGAGCCAGCGTCCGGCATCGACATATCCGCGCGGCGGCGCATAATGGAGTTCGTGAAGAGACTGAACCGTGAGCGCGACGCCACAGTGGTCATGGCCACGCATTACATGAACGACACGGACGAACTCTGCGGGCGGGTCATACTGATAGACCACGGGTCAATTGTGGCTGATATGCCCCTTGGGGCGTTCAGGCAGCGTTACGGCGGCCGGCGCGCCATAAAGGTCGATCTTAACGCGCCCATGGTCGAATTTTCCATCGAGGGGGCCGCAGCCTCGCCAGAGCCCGGCGGGCTCACGTGGCGCTTCAGGCTCGATCCGGGCCGTATCACGATGGGACGCCTGATCGACGCGATATCGGAGCGTGCGGAAATCGCCCGCGTCACGGTCGAGGACGAGCGGACGGAGGATATCGTCCACGAAATATACCTGAGCGGCCTAGGCGACAACCTGGCGCCAGAGTATGCTGAACCGTGGATGGAATAACCATCGAGCCTGAATGGTGAATTACATGCGCAATTTATGGTAATATAAGCAAGCAAAACGTTTTGCAGGGGGGCGGAGGCTGTCTCGCCGACAGCGACAGATGAAAAGGCAGAGGACGCTCGAGCTGTTCACATATTCAAACGCCGAAGGGCTGAACGTCACGGCGGCGCGACCCTGTTCAGGTGCGCTTTCATGAACGTAGGGGCGGGCCAAATTATCTTTGTCGCTTTGCTGGCAGCGGCGCTCCTTGCGGCTTTCGTCATGTATTTCAGGATCAAGGCTTTAAACAGGCGCCTGGAAGCCGCGGTGGCCTACCGTACGCGCGAACTGGAAGAGCAGACACAGGCCGCCATATCTGCGGCGCGGGCCAAAAGCGATTTTTGGGCGAAAATGTCTCATGAGATACGGACGCCGATGAACACCATCACAGGCCTGACCGAGCTGATACTGCGCAAGGGGGTCTCGTCGGAGACGCTCGATTGCGTGGCGGACATACGGCGGGCCGGCGTGAGTCTTTTGGGCATCATAAATGATATCCTGGACTTTTCAGAGATCGAATCCGGAAAGATGGACATCGTGTTCGCGGAATATCGCTTCGCGTCGCTGATAAACGACGTGGTCGCATCTACCCGTATGCGCCTGATGGAAAACCCCCTGGATTTCATAACCGACATCGACTGCTCGATCCCGGGAGACCTGGCAGGGGACGAGGCGCGCATCAGGCAGGTGCTCATGAATCTGCTGTCAAACGCCATAAAATACACGAAGGCGGGTTGTGTCACGTTTACAGCCGCCCTTGATGGCGCGCCCGAAAACGGGCAGGCCAAATTGATCTTCAAGGTCGCCGATACAGGCATAGGCATCAGGGAAGAGGACATGGGCAGGCTATTCGGCGATTTTGTCCAGCTGGACTCGCATAAAAACAGGGGCGTGAAGGGCACGGGGCTTGGCCTTGCCATCGCGCGCAGCCTGTGCCGGGGCATGGGCGGCGACATCACGGTAAAGAGCGTCTACGGCGCGGGATCTGTCTTCACGGCGACCATCTCTCAAAGGGTGCTGAACCTCGACCCCGTCGCCTCGGTGAAGGACGCGCAGGCAAAACACGTGCTGGCGTACGAGAGCCAAGAGCTTTACGCTGGTTCCCTTGAGCGCTCCCTGAAGGCTCTGGGCGTACGGTATTTCATGGCGCGCGACCGCCGTGCCTTTTCGTGGGCGCTGGGAGAGGCCGCCTACACCCACGTCCTGGCGAACTCGGAATTGCTTGACGAGGCGCGGGGCATATTAAACGCAATGACGGCCGAGACTAAAACGAGGCCAGCGCTGATTTTCATGAACAACTACGGAGATGCGGCGGTAACGGGACACGCCATAGTCATGCCCGTTAACTCCATCTCCATCGCCGGCATCCTGAACGACACCTACGAGACCTCGGGCCGCTACGACGAGGACATGGCGTCCGCGCCGGACGAAAGCGCGCCTTCAGCGGCCAGCCTGTTTGAGATCGATGGGCTGGACGTAAAACGCGCCATCCAGGCGATAGGAGGGTCGGAACAGAGCTACAGGGAGCTGCTGGAGGTATTCTGTGAGGACGCCGCTGAACAGCTGGACATACTGCAAGAGGTGCCGGATGATAAAAACATGCGCTTTTTCATCATCCGGGTACACGCGCTGAAGAGCGCGGCAGCCAGCGTCGGGGCGTTCTCCCTGTCCGAGGAGGCGGCCAGGCTCGAGGGCGCGGCCCGTCGCGGTGATCTCGCGGCGATACGCGACGAGCTGGATCATTTCAGGGAAACCCTGATCCGTCTGGCGGAATCTATCAAGCGCCTCTCCTAGCCGCTCATATAAAAAGCCGCGAGCCTTTATGGCGTCAGGTCGACTCCCTCCAGCCGCTGGGCTATGGCCCTGTATTCAAGGCTGTCGATCTGCTCGCGTATCCAGTCCACGATTTCACCGCCCGACTCGTAATCGTACTGTTCCAGCTCGGCCAGGGTGTCCTCCATCACGGAGGTCATGGAGCGCTTTGACGCGTCCAGCATCCTTTGGAGCAAAGCCCCGTCAGGCCGTGGCATGAGTTCTTTGTGTGTGGCGGGCGATGAGTCGCGGACGGTTTGCAGCAGTCCATTCAGCTTATCCAGCAGGGCATACGCCGTTCGTAACAAAAAATCGTTTTCCGCCTGAACGGCCTCGAAATCGCGAGCTCTGGCCAATGCCTCCAGGCGCGCGGCCAGATGCCCGAGTTCGTTTGCGCAAATCCCGAGGCTCGCGCCCTTAAGGCCGTGGACGGCGATGACATAGTCATGGAGCTCGCCGGGCGAGGGGGAGCGGAGCTTATCGAGCAATTCTGGGGTATTTGACGCAAAGGATCTGAGAATTTGCAGATAGACTGCCTCCTCCCCATAACGCGAAATTCCGCCAGGCAGGTCGATCCCCTCAGCCTGAAAGCCGCCTAACGCCTGCCCGCAGGAGACGTCTGGGGCCGCGCTCAGATTCTGCCCCTCCCGCTCCGCCATGGCAAGCGTCTCGGCGCTCTGTTTGTCGCGGATCCACTTGTTGAGCGCGGAGTCGAGCTTAATTATGTCGATTGGCTTTGATATGAAAGAATTGAACCCGTTGGCTAGAAACATCTCCTCGCTGCCCGAGATAGCGTTTGCCGTGAAGGCGATGATGGGGACCGTCCTCGCGTATTCGTCGTCTATATCGTTTCTGATGATTTTCGTCGCCTCTATGCCGTCCATCCCCGGCATCATGTGATCCATGAACACCAGGTCGTACTTTTCACCCGCGCCGCAGACGCGACGTATCTTCTCTATCGCCTCGCGCCCGCTCGTAGCGCAGTCTATAGAGATCCCGTAGGGGAACATCAGCCCCTTCGCGACATCGAGGTTCGTAATCACGTCGTCCACGATCAGCACCCTCCCGTAAGGCATGTACGAGCGGGCTAGGATCTTGCTCCGGCATTTGTGGTTTTTCATGAAGCTGAGATTTTTCAGGTCATCTGCCGCCTGCGCCCCTATGGGGACGTCCGAGGCTATTTTCAGGGCGAGCTCGACACGGAAAACGCTGCCTACGCCATATTCGCTCTCCGCCGTGATCGCCCCGCCCATCAGCTCGACAAGGTGTTTTGTGATGGCCAGCCCGAGCCCGGTCCCCTCCACGTTCCTGTCGGCGCGCGTGTTCAGCTGGCTGTACTCTGTGAAGAGCTTCCCCATATCCTCGCGTTTGATTCCCACGCCGGTGTCGCTTATGGCGAACGTGAGCGCCGCGCTGTCGGCCACACGGCGCCAGGCGATTTCAAATGTCACCTTCCCTTTCTCCGTATATTTGAAGGCGTTGGAGAGGAGGTTGTTCAGTATCTGCTTTAGCCGGAGTTCGTCGCCGCACAGCGCGGACGGCATGGTCTCGTCGATCGAGAGCTCGAAGGAGATGTTTTTCCGCCCGATGCGGACGATGTTGATCTGTACCGTGTCGCTAACGAGGGCCGCGACGTCAAAATCCGCATCGGTAATTTCAAGGTTGCCGGTCTCCATGCTGGATATGTCCAGGATATCGTTGACTATGTTCAGCAGGGTGGACGCGCAGCTGTAGATCTTCTCCATGTCCTCGCGGATGTCATCGGGCAGGGTCTTCTGTAGCTGTATTTCCGAAAGCCCCATGATGGCGTTCAGCGGCGTGCGTATCTCATGGCTCACCGTCGCCAGAAACGCGGTCTTTGACTGAGACGCCTCCTCCGCTGCCGTCTTGGCCCGCACCAGGTCAGACCTCTGCTGGTCAAGCTGCTCTATCATCGTGTTGAATGCGTTCGCAAAATCACCCATAAAGCTGACGCGCTGGGTGTAGTCTCCCGAGGCTACCTGCTGGGTCTGCCAGACGAGATGCTTCAGGGAAGCGTAGAGGTCTTTCAGCGGGGATACCATGTTGTTGCTCGGCAAAGGCAGCTTGATCTTCAGATTGCCGCGCGCCAGCGACCTGGCTAGCGTCTGAGTCTCCTTTACGCACTCCGCGAAGTACAAAAGACCCTGCCCTAGCTCTCGAAAGTCCTCGGGAAGGCGCTCCAAATCCAATTTCGCTCGCGATGGGTTGTACAGCGCATCGCGCAAGTAGTTGAATAAAACTTCGGCCACAGGGTTCGTCGGGATCAACCTCCGGCAGACAGCCTATCTCGCTGCCGTTTCGATGCGATGGCGCACGTTTTAGTCATGCTGCCATGAATCCTTTACGAAGTTGAACGCAAGATGGCACGCTTCGAAGGCGTCCACTATGAACGGGTCGAACTGAGTGCCGCGTCCTTCCATAATTATGCTAAACGCTTCCTCGTGGCTCATTCCCTTGCGATACACGCGGTCGTCCACCAGCGCGTCGTAGACGTCGGCTACCGCCATAATCCTGCCGCAAAGCGGGATCTCGTCGCCGCGAAGCCCTCCCGGATAGCCGCCGCCGGTGTATTTTTCGTGATGTGACGCCGCGATCGTCACGGCGTATTTGAGATACGTCTGACTCGGCATCCGCAGGGACATCTTCTTCAGGATTTCCGCGCCGATCATCGAATGCGCCTTCATCGCGGTGAACTCCTCAGCGTTCAGGTTTCCAGGTTTCAGGAGGATCTGGTCGCTGATGGCGATTTTCCCGACGTCGTGCAGCGGCGCGGCGCGCACCATCATTTCAAGGGCCATGTGGGAGAGCCCGTCTCGGAACAGGCCGTTTTCCATGAGGCTGCGCCCGAGTATTTCGACATATCTGCTAGTGCGTATCACGTGTCCGCCGGTATTCTCGTCCCTGCACTCTATCAGGTCCGAGATGGACGAGGCGAAGCTGTACGCCATAGCTTTTACGGAGTCCTCAAGCTCTGATTGATAGTCGGATATGGCGATATGAAGCCCCAGCCTGTGAAGCAGGGTGTTCTTTTCGGCCGGTTTCCTTATAAAGTCCCTGGCGCCGGATTTGAGCCCCCGCACCTCCGTCTCGTCGTCAAGATTCCCCGTCAGGAAAACCACGGGGATACAGCTTAAGAGCGGGCTGTCCTTCAGCGCCCTGATCGTCTCGAAACCGTCCATGCCCGGCATCTCCACGTCGAGCAGGACGAGGTCCGGATATTCCCGCGCGCAGACCTCTATGGCTTCCATTCCCGATCTCACCAAGAGATAATCGTAGCTGCCTGAGAGCAGCGCGCCGATCTGTTTCAGGCTTGACAGGTTATCGTCGACCACGAGGATCTTTTTCTTGCCCTCGCTCCGCCGGTCAAGGCTCATATTTCAGGGCCCCTTCCGTCATGTCCACCTCGATCTCGTCCAGTTTTTCGGTAATTGACTCGAAGACGTCGACGATATCAGGGTCGAAATCAGCTCCTTTGCCCTGCCGGATGATCGCCCGCGCCTCTTCGCTGCTCAATGGCGGCCTGTAGATCCTTTCGGTTATGCAGGCGTCGTACACGTTTGCCACGGCGATCAATCTGCCGCAGAAGGGGATTTCCATGCCTGAGAGCCCGCGCGGGTACCCTTTGCCGTCATACCTCTCGTGATGGCATTGCGCCATCAGCGAAGCGTACTTGAGGTAGTGATGCCCGGGGGTGCGTTTGTATATGTTATCCAAGACGCGGGCGCCTATCATCGGGTGTTTTTTTACTTCGTCATGCTCCTCCTCCGTTAGGGGGCCGGGTTTCAGCAAAATTACGTCGCTCACCCCTATTTTGCCTATGTCGTGAAATGGGGCGCCGCGAACCATGAGGGCGAGGCTGTCCTCAGACAAATCGCGTTCGAACATGCCTCTGGCCAGGAGTTCGCGGCCAAGTATATCGACATATTTGCCCGTGCGCAGGACGTGTATGCCGGTATGGCTGTCTTTGGATTCAATCAGGTCCGCGAAGGATATGGCGATGCTGTCCTCCAGGTCTTTCAGCGTCTTTTCCAAATTTGTCTGATAGTTGCGCAGTTCGAGGTGGAGTTCGATTCTGTGGACGAGTATGTCCCTGTTGGCGGGCTTTCTTATGAAATCCATGGCGCCGGATTCCAGGGCCCTTATCTCCGTCTCCGTGTCCACGTTGCCGGTCAGGAAAAACACCGGAACCCCAGACATGCTGGGGTTGGCCTTAAAACTAGCGAGAGTCTCGAACCCGTCCATTCCGGGCATTTCAACGTCCAGCAGGACGAGGTCAGGCGTCTGCCGCTCGCAAAACGCAACGGCGTCTTCCCCTGATTTGCACAGCGAAAACTCATATTTTCCAGATAGGATGGCGCCTACCTGTTTCAGGTTCGTTATATTGTCGTCCACTGCCAAAATGTGTTTTTTCAAGATAAGCCCTTCTCACTGGGAGTGTAGCCCGGCGCATCGCTTTGTCTTGATTCAGCCTTGTCGCTATCAGTCCCATTGTCGTTGCCGCCGTTATCGCCGTTGCCGTCGTTATCGCCGCCGCCGCCATCGTTATCGCTGTCGCTCTTGTCCGCAGGGCTGTCGCCCTTTTCGGGGCGATTGGGCGCCCTGCCGTCTCTATCGCGTCCGCCGCTTTCCCTGCGGGCTCTCTGGTTCCTTATGCTCTCCGCGCGGTGTCTTTCTATCTTCCCTGGACTCCAGTCGCCCTCCAGCACCCCCTGGCCTGCGGCGTCTATGACCGGGGCGTCGCCTGGCACATCGGGGGCGGTCACCGTGACTGAGTCGCCGGGGCGCGTCATGGTCCACGACTTCCCCGTGTCCCTGCTGGTGAACCTGACTGTGCTCCCCAGGCTCAGTTCCTCCAGCGTCACGCGCTCTTGAGCCTCGCTCACCATGAAGCTGAGGGTCGTTCCCCTTATGCCTATGACGCTCATAGGGGTCGTTATCTTAAAGCCGTTCGGGTTTATCTTAGCTATCTCCCCGGTTATCGCCCGCGCCGCGCCTTGGGTTATGCCCAGGTTGAAGCGGCTCCTCCCGGGGGAAAAAACCACCTCCATGACGCTCACGCTGGCGCCGCCGCCCATCTGGAGGACGGACCCGTCGGCGAAGACCGCCTGGACGGACGCGCCCTCGCCAGTATTGATTATGTCGTACTCGTAGAGGTCGCTGCCTACGGCGAGGCCGGCCCTGCGGCCCTCCCTCATTGCCCACGCGTCGCCGCTCGCGGACTCGATCCTTCCGACTGGCGCGGCCGCCTCGGCATGGCCGGTAAAGAGCGCTGCCATCGCGACAAGCCATACAAAGGCAACCAGAGATAACCTTTTCATCGGTGATAGTGCCTCCTCTGCACATGGGTTACGTCTAACAAGCGTGAGTAAAGTATAAAACAAATTGGCAGAAACACAACATGTCGTTTGCAGATCACATAGCTTATAATAAGCCCGTCGTCCCTGGCGCGGATGACCCTGTCCCCTCGGGTCGCCGCAGATTGGACGCCAGGACGAAAAGCGATGGTGAATTAATGATGAGGCGCCGGGTTCAAATTTCATATCAGAGGATTTACTTCTGGGTCGCTTCCACGTTGTTCTATTGGCTGTTAGCCTATCTGGCTCAACCAATCTCCCGCTTTCGGGCTTTTTTGGCCGTCGAGGCGCTGGGGCATCTGGCCGAACGCGAGGGGTTCAGGAGCGTAATGGACAACATGCAGGCAATAGAGGGGGAGGCGTGGCTCAGTATGGCAGGCGCAGACCCTGCCCCTGGCGGGTACGCGCTGGTGGCGGCGGTGAGCGCCGTAGTGCTGATCGCCGTGCCTTTCGTGATACGTATGGACTACAGGGGGCCTCTGCGAGGGGCTGCCCTGCTCCCAGTCTCTGTATTCCTCGCGTACCTCTACGCGTCCGCGCTGAACGTCCTCATAGCCGCCGGCCTCTGCTGGGCGATATCCCTGTATGCCGGGCAGGCCATCGGGCCGGACGCCCTGACGTACATGATGGATCCCCTTTACCTCTTTGCGCCGGGCTTGATGGGCAGCGCCGCTGGTACGCTGTCGCAGTGCCTTTACCTCGTTTACGTTTACTCCGTCCTGTCCACGCCGGACAAGCTGCCCGAAGCGGTCGAGGAGAAAACGGCCGACGAGCTGGAGGAGGAGTCCGCTGAGGAGTGGAACAAGGTGGCCTGTATCATGGAGATGGACAGGCTGACGCGGCTGATCGACAACAAAACCCAGAACCCGGCTCTCGTCGAGGGCATAAGGAAGGACTTATCGGACTACATCAACAAATCGCCCGCCGTCCACGAGGACTTAAAGGGCGGGATGCCTCACTACAAGGTCATCCTCGTCCAAGCGGCGGCCAGCCTGCGCCGGGCAATAGCGGAAAACCCGCAAAACGCGGCGGCAGGGGCGGCGTTCTCGTTCGTGGCTGGCGAGATGGAGAAGATGGAGTACGCCACTCCAGATGAACGAGGGGCGATGGACGCCTGGCTCTCGAAGGTCACGGCAAAAGCCGAGCAGCCGGATCCGCCGGAGCGGCCCGTGCCGGAGGGCGGGTCGCCGGATCAGTAGACGGGTCGCCTCACCCGCAATTGACCAGCTTCGCGAGGCCTCCCTGGGACGTCTCGCGATATTTTGAGCTCATATCCTTGCCTGTCTCGTACATCGTCTCTATAACTTTGTCGAGGGAGACGCGCGGCGCGGTCGTGCGGGACATGGCCATCCTGGCGGAATTGATCGCCTTCACGGCCATGATGGCGTTGCGCTCTATGCACGGGACCTGCACCAGCCCGCCCACAGGGTCGCACGTGAGGCCGAGGTTGTGTTCCATGGCGATCTCCGCCGCCGCGCAGACGCACTCGGGGCTGCCGCCCATGATGTCAGCGAGGCCGCCAGCTGCCATCGAACAGGCGACGCCGACCTCACCCTGGCAGCCCACCTCAGCGCCGGATATGGAGGCGTTCAGCTTGTAGAGTATGCCTATAGCCCCGGAGGCCAAAAAGTATCTGCCGTAGATGTCCGGGCCGGCAGGGCTGACGAATTTGTCATAGTACGCCAGGACGGCGGGCACGACGCCGCAGGCGCCGTTCGTGGGGGCAGTCACCACCCTGCCGCCTGCCGCGTTCTCCTCGCTCACGGCGAACGCGAACATGTTGACCCAGTCGATGATGTTCATGGGGTCGTTTGAAAGGGAGTTTATCGTCTGGAGCCTGCGCCAGAGGCCGATGGCCCGCCTCGGTACGCGCAGCGGGCCAGGGAGCAGCCCCTCCGCCTTCACGCCCCTCTCCATGCCCTCGCGCATCACGCCCCAGATCGCCTCGAACCTCGACGCGAGCTCGTCCCTGCCGTGTACGGCCACTTCGTTTTGCATCATGAGGCCGGAGACGGAGAGGGCTTCGGCCTCGCACGCGCGCAGCAGCTCCTCCGCGCTGGAAAAGGGGTATGGGAACGGCAGATCTGAGGCTGGCTCTCCGTGGGACGAAAAATTTTTCTCGTTGCAGAAGAACCCGCCGCCGATGGAGTAATAGGTCTCGCTTACTTCTTGCCCGCCAGCGCTTTTCGCGAAAAGTCTCATGCCGTTCTCGTGCAGCGGCAGATTGTCCGGTAGAAACTCGATATCCTTCTCGAAGTCGAAGCTGACCTCGCCGGCGCCCCAGAGCGGCAGTCTCTTTTTTTCAAGGATGCCGGACATGAAGGCAGGGATGGCGTCCACATCGACAGTGGCCGGCTCGAACCCCGCGAGGCCCAGCGCCACTGCCCTGTCCGTGCCGTGTCCCTTCCCCGTGAGCGCAAGCGATCCGTGAAGCTCCACGCGGATGCTTGACGGGGTGAATTTTTTGGCCGACAGCAGCTCCGCGAAGTCCTTGGCTATCTTCATCGGCCCCACGGTATGGGAGCTGGACGGGCCAATCCCAATCTTAAAGATATCGAGCACGCTTATCATCGATAAATCCCTCCCAGAGATCACATCCTGATCCGATGATTTTAGGGCTATAAGAGGAGAGGCACAAGCGCAAAAAATCGCGGCGCTCTCCGCTCTTGGCGAAATCATGGTAAACTTTAGCATATATCAGGGATCACTGATCGATAAGGGGAGGATGCGATGCGAAATACCTACGCTCTTTACGCTGAACTGTTCGAAAGGTTAGGCAGCGGCCTGGAAGCTATTTTGCTGACGGAGTGCGGTCCGTCCGGCATAACGAAGGAGCTGCGCCCTGCCGGCGCCGTTGCCTCGCGGCGCTGTGCGGATGACGGCGGCTCTCTTCTGGTCGAAAAGCGCGGCGATACTACGGTCATAGAGGAGCGGTTTTTGCCGCGCCCTAAGATGGTCATCTTCGGAGGCGGGCATATATCGCTGCCCCTCTCGCGGATTGCGTCCATGCTGGATTTCGACGTGACGGTGTTCGACGACCGCCCCTCCTTCGCGAATGAGTCCCGTTTCCCTTGGGCGCGCGAGGTCATCTGCGACAGCTTCGAGAACGCGGCGGAGCGCGTCGGGCTGCGCGCCGGAGACTACGCCGTAATCCTGACGAGGGGGCATAAGCACGACCAGGATTGTCTCAGGGACATTTTGTCCGGCACTATCCCCCGGTACATGGGGATGATAGGCTCGCGCCGGAGGGTGGCCATCGTCAGGAAGGAGATGGCCCGCGAGGGCTATCCGCAGGAGATCATAGACAAACTGCGCTCCCCAATAGGGCTTTCGATAGGCGCGGTCACGCCGGTGGAGATATCAGTCGCGATATTGGCCGAGATCATACAGGAAAAGCGCGCCTCCGCTGATGGCGATTACAGCGGCGAGAGCTACGCCGACATGGAGCTCATCGGGTGGCTGGCGGGCCAGGCGAAGGACGAGTCAGCCGCGCCAGCCGCCATCGTCACGGTCATCTCCTCCCACGGTTCCACGCCGAGGGAGTGCGGCGCGAAGATGGCCGTCCTCCAGGACGGGCGTCTCATAGGGACGATAGGTGGCGGCTGCGCGGAGGCGGACGTCATCCGCGACGCGATTGACATAGCCAGAAACGGAGGATACCTCTTCAAAGCCGTGGACATGGCAGGCTCGGCGGAGGATGACGGCATGGTCTGCGGCGGCGGCATGGAACTCCTGATCGAACGTGTCGAGGCGTAAAAACTCAAACCGACATCGGTCAGCGCTTTTTTAGGACGGCGCCCTCCGCGCCGGACGTCACGAATTCCCTGTACCGCTCAAGGAACTGGCTGCCCGTTTCCTTGAGCGGCGGCCTGGGTTCCGCGGCTCTGCGGGCTAGTTCTTCGTCGCTCGCGCGGAGATGGATTTTCCTTCCTGGTATGTCTATCTCGATCATGTCCCCGTCCCTGACGAGGCCGATTGGGCCGCCCGTCGCGGCTTCGGGCGATATGTGCCCTATGGACGCGCCCCGCGATGCGCCGGAGAACCTGCCGTCTGTCAGCAGCGCCACGGACGAATCCAGCCCGAGCCCGGCCAGAGTCGACGTCGGCTGCAGCATCTCCCGCATCCCCGGGCCGCCCTTCGGCCCCTCGTTTATTATCACGACGACGCTGCCCTTCTCGATCGAGCCGGACGATATGGCCTCGTAGGCGGCGTCCTCGCCGTCAAAGACGCGCGCCGGCCCCTCGTGCCTCATCATCTCAGGCAGCACGGCGCTCTGCTTCACAACCGCGCCCAGAGGCGCGATGTTGCCGTAGAGTATGGCGAGCCCTCCCTCCGCGTGGAACGGGTCGCCGAGCGGACGGATCACCTCGTCGTCCAGGACTGGCGCGCCATTGAGGGCGGCCAGGTTTTCACCCACCGTCTTGCCCGTAGCGGTTACGGGCTTCATGGAGACGAGATCCTTCTCCGCGAGGCGCGACATGACCGCCGGTATGCCGCCGGCACGGTGGAGGTCGACGATGAAGTTCTTCCCGGCGGGGCTCATGCTGCAAATATGCGGCGTCCTGCGGCTGATGTCGTCTATGTGGGACAGCGGGATGTCGAAGCCGGCGCAGTGCGCGATAGCCGGGATATGCAGGCAGGTGTTGGTGGAGCCGCCCAGAGCAACGTCCACCGCTATGGCGTTGTCGATGGCCTCTTTGGTCACTATGTCGCGAGGGCGGATATTTTTTTCGAGCAGCCTCATTATCGCCCGGCCCGCTTCCTTCGCCAGGCGGATCCGTTCGGAGTAGACGGCCGGTATCGTGCCGTTGCCAGGAAGGGCGAGCCCCATCGCCTCCAGGACGCAGTTCATCGTGTTTGCCGTGAACATCCCGGCGCAGGAACCGCAGGTCGGGCAGACGGACCGCTCCATCTGTGAGAGCTCGTCGTCCGTCATGGCGCCGGCCAATCTCTTCCCGACGCCCTCGAATATGGTGTTGAGGTCAGCCCTCCTGCCCCGGTAATCGCCGGGCAGCATAGGGCCTCCGCTCAGGATCAGTGTCGGGATGTTCAGTTCGAGCGCCGACATGGCCATGCCGGGGATGATCTTGTCGCAGTTCGTTATCATGACGAGCGCGTCAAAGCCGTGGGCCTCCGTCATCACCTCGATGGTGTCCTTCACCAACTCCCTGCTGGGCAGGGAGTATTTCATGCCCCTGTGGTTCATGGCGATCCCGTCGCAGACGCCTATGGTGGGGAACTCTAT
>JAIRNC010000112.1 GCA_031258255.1 Synergistaceae bacterium | reverse complement strand
AAAAATGGTCCTCAACGTAGCTCTGCTACGCCTGTGGCCGTTTTCACGGATGCCATTTCGGGAAGCGGACGAATCTGCTCCATTTCGCTCAAAGAACATTTAATCAGCGATTCCTTAACTTCATGCCCCAGCCGCCATTGATCTGGAGAACCGCTCCCACAGGGGCTTGTATCGGGACAGGGCTTCTTCGGAGATCTTTCTTATGGCCTCCGTGTCCCGGGCGATCTGCTCCGCCAGGTCGCCAGCGCTCGCAAAACGGATTTCGTCTCGGAGGTGGTCCAACGTGAAGACGGTGATCTCGCTGCCGTAAAGATCCCCATCGTAGTCCAGGAGGTTCACCTCGAAGCGCGGGGACGCCACGTCGCTGAAGGTCGGGTTAAGCCCGACGTTAGCCGCGCCAGCGAGCCAGGCACCGCCGATGTGCGCCAGTGTCGCGTATACGCCATGCCTCATCCCGATCTTGCGCGGGCGGATCTCGACGTTGGCGGTGGGGAACCCAAGCGACGCGCCCCTGTTCAGACCGTGGACGACGGCGCTCTTAGTGAAGAACGGGTATCCCAGAAACTCCCACGCCAGCCTCATCTCGCCATTGGCGACCGCATCGCGCACCGCCGTGCTGCAAATCGGCCTTCCGTCCGATGAGAGGCGCATGGGGATCACGTCAAGGGACCATCCAGCCTCAGAGCAGGACTCAGAAAGGCTCGCAGCGTCTCCGGAACGGCCCCTGCCAAAGCGGAAGTCCTCTCCTACCACGATCCCTCGGACGCCGAATTCGCGCCCGACGCGGCTTAAAAACTCATCCGGGGCCATCCTGGCGATCTCTTCCGTAAAATCGATCCTGTGAACCTCCGGGATGGCGAAGAACCTCTCCAGCAAGCGCTGCTCTTCCGGGACGAAGAGGGACTTGAAGGGCGTTTCGGCGCAGGGCGCGTTCCCATCCGCGCAAGGGCGACGGGCGAAAAACACGTCGGGGTGGTCCGTGAAGGTGATCACTCCCCAGCGCGTACCCCTCTCCCGGGCCTTCGCCTCCGCCCGCGAGAGCAGCGCCTGATGCCCCAGGTGGTAGCCATCGAAGGCCCCGATAGCAGCTATCACGGCCTTGCCCCCTGTTCAGCGCCGATAGGCATGTTTATCTCAGGGAGAACGATCGGTTCCCCGTCCAGTCTTTCTAAGCGACCTATGGAAAACCACTCCCCCCATACGCACACGATCACGCCCGCAGGCGCAAAGCCCCCGAAGCCCTTTCTGGAGGCTCGCCGGAACGGGACGGCGAGTCCGTTTTTGAGCCGATTAGCGTCGTCCTCCGAAAATGAGTAGGTCGGCAGGAAGCCAGACAGCGCCGAAACGGGGATCATCGCCGTTCTCAGGCCTTTCAGGCTCGTCTGCCCAGCGACGCTGAAATCCACGGCCTCCCTGACCCCAAAACAGCCCACTCTCTCGCGCGAGAGCGCCGCAATGTGCGCGCCGCAGCCCAGCAGCCGGCCTATGTCCCTGGCTATGCCTCGGACATACGTGCCCTTGCCGCACCGTATCGCCAGGCCGAACTCGCCGTTTTCAGAAACCGGCCCCACGCGCGTCAGGCTCTCAACGAACACGGGACGGGGCTGTATTTCCAGCTCCCCGCCGCCGCGAAATATCTCATGCGCCCTGCGCCCAGCGACGTGGACGGCAGAGGCTTTGGGGGGGCGCTGGTTCCTCCACCCCATGAAGGAGCAGAGCGCCCTGTCTATGTCAGCCTCGCGCACCTGCCGCCAGTCGGCGGAGAAGACGGCCTCACCGGCAAAGTCGCACGTGGAGGTCTCCGTCCCCAAGCGGACGGTGGCGCGATACTCCTTCGGCATACTCATCACGAGGCCGCTCAATCGCGTGGCAGACGAAATCAGCAGGACCAGAAGCCCGGACGCCGAGGAATCCAGCGTCCCGCCGTGACCCACCTTCGTGCCGGGCCACTCACGGCACAGCACACGCCGTATCTCCTCCACGCACTGCGTGCTGCGCGTGCCTACAGGTTTATTTAACGCCAGGAATGCAGGATGATGCATGTCTCTCCATTTCTGCCATCAGAGCGGACAGAGCGTCGTCGAGTGGTTCGTAGATCGTGCACCCGGACGCGAGCGCGTGCCCCCCGCCGCCGAAGCGGACGGCAACGTCACGCGCGTTCAGGGGAAAGCGCGAGCGCAGGTTCACCCGGACGCCGCAGCCTGTGTCGCCGCAGAGGGCCGCGAGTTTTACGCCCCTTATCCGAAGGAGGAAATTCACCAGGTTCTCCGTGTCCTGCTTTGTCGTGCCTGTCTCTTGAAAATCGGCCCCCGCGAGCCAGAAAACGGCGCACAGTCCGTTCGCGAACACCCTGGCCCTCTCGAAGGCCCTCCCCCACAGCTTCAGGGAGTTCTCGGAGAGGCTCGTCTCCAGCTCCTCGTTGATAACGCCGGGCACAGCTCCCGCCTCTACGAGGATCACGGCGCACTCGTGGCTGCGCGACGAGGCGGACGGGAAGCTGAAGTTCCCGTTATCCGTGACGATGGCTACGTAGAGCGCTCTCGCCTCGTCCGGCGATATGCCCCACTCCGAGCGGGCCAGAAGCTCCGTCACCATCTCTCCGGTAGCGGAGGCGTCCGGCTCCACCCAGTTTATGTCCCCGTACCACGTGTTGTCCGGGTGGTGGTCGATGTTGATCACGGCACAGCGCTCCCGCGCCTTCTCTATCTCCTTCACGGCGCGCTCCGGGTTGCTCGTGTCCACGGATATCACGACGCAACCCTTTCCGCTGAAGTCGTCGGGGATCCGATCAAGCACCCTGTGCTGTATGCCGCGGAGCATGAAGAGGTATCTCTGCGGGAGCTGTTCGGGGCAGCCGAGTGTCACGTCCTTGCCTAGCCGGACGCCCAGCGACGCAAGGGCGATCGCGCACCCCGCCGTGTCGCCGTCCGGCTTTTCGTGCATCAGGACGAGCCACCTGTCGCTATCTCTCAGGACTCGCAGAATCTCATCGGCCGTGCCCGCCGCGTGGTCTTTAAGCATGAGTTTCGCGCCTCAGCCGTCCTGTCCCCTGATTACCCTGTCGATCAAAGCATCGATCGACCGCGCCTTTTTTTCCGATTCGTCGTAGACGAACCGCAGCTCCGGAATCTGCCTTATGTGCATTTCGCGGCCCAGCCTCCCGCGTATCGTCCCCTTCGCGGCGTCCAGCGCTGACGCCACGCTGTCCTTCCGGGACTCGTCTATGACCGTGTAATACACCTTGGCCACGCTGAGGTCGCGGGCGCACTCCACCGAGGTCAGAACGGCCTCACGTGCGGTGTCGTTCTTCGTCTCGCTTTCCAGCATCCCGGCGATGAGGCGCAGGAACTCTTTATTCAGCCGCTTTATTCTGTATGTCACCATAGGAAAATACCTCTCTGGAGGCGCTCATCACTTCAAACTCCCCCTCTTCCTCGCGCCTTTCCATAAATGAAAAGAGCTGATCCATCCGCTGCCCCATCTCCTGATGGGACGACCCGGCGCAGGCGAAGGCGAGATCCGCCCGATCCCACGCGTCAGGGCCTAAATCCGACGCGGACGCGTTGCACCGGCTGCGAGCCCTCTCCAGGAGGGATTTGACGACATGTCTCCTGTCCTTCAGGCTTGAGGCCCCGTAGATCCTTATTGAAAAAAACGCGGCACCGACCCAGAATTTCATCGGTTGAGCTGCCCCTGGCCGTAAAACGCTTCCGCGCGGCCGCTATATGGCGAGAGTCTTCTTTTCAGAAAGAATCTCGTAAACCTCGACCACGTCGCCATCCCTGAAATCCTGGAAGCCGGCGAAGCTGATGCCGCACTCGTTGCCGGCCGCTATCTCGCGGACATCCTCCTTGAAGTGCCTCAGCCCCGACAAGCTGCCGTCCCAGACGACTATGCCGTCCCTGACGACGCGGGCCTTGGCGTTCCTGCGGATGACGCCCTCCTGGACGAAACAGCCGGCGATCCTCCCGATCTTCGGTATTTTGAAGGAGGTCCGTATCTCGGCCTGCCCAACCACGTTCTCGCGCAGGATGGGCGCCAGCATGCCTTCGAGGGCGGCCTTGATGTCCTCCTGCATGTCGTATATGACCCTGTAGAGCCGCACCTGCACGTTCTCCTGCTCGGCGAGCTTCTTGGCGTTTGCGTCCGGCCTCACGTTAAATCCGATGATTATGGCGTTCGACACGGACGCCAGCGTCACGTCCGATTCTGAAATCCTCCCCACGCCCTCGTGGACGATGTTAATGCCCACCTCGTCCGTGCTCATCTTCATCAGGGTGGAGTGAAACGCCTCCAGCGAGCCCTGCACGTCGCACTTCAGCACCACCGCGAGCTGTGGGATTTCGTCCGTGTTCATCTGCTCGTAAAGCTCCTCCAGCGTCATCCTGGCCCGTGGCTTGCTCTGGTCGTGATCCTTCCTGGCAGACCAGCTCACCTGGTCGCGGGCTTCCCGCTCGGAGCCGATGATCCTGAACGTCTCGCCAGGCATGGGTACGCTCTCCAGGCCCAGCACCTCGACCGGCGTGCTGGGTCCCGCAAAGTCGACCGGGCGGCCCGTGTCGTCGAGCATCGCCCTGACCTTGCCCCATGACGTCTTTGTAGCGATTATGCTTCCCCTTTTGAGCGTCCCTTGCTGGACGATGATGGTGGCGACCGGCCCCTTGCCCTTGTCGAGGTTCGCCTCGACGACGATGCCCTCCGCCTCCGCAGTCGCGGACGCCTTAAGCTCGGCCATCTCAGCAACGAGAAGGATCATCTCCAGCAGGGTGTCTATGCCCTCACCGGTCTTTGCGGCCACTTCGACCATGACCGCGTCGCCGCCCCACTCCTCGGGGACGAGGCCGTAGTCGGAAAGCTGCTGGCGGACACGCTCCGGCTTGGCGTCCGGCTTGTCGATTTTATTGATGGCGACGATTATGGGGACGCCCGCCGCCCTGGCGTGGTTCATCGCCTCCAGCGTCTGCGGCATCACGCCGTCGTCCGCTGCGACCACGAGTATGGCGATATCCGTGACGCCCGCACCTCTGGCCCGCATCGCCGTGAACGCCGCGTGTCCGGGGGTATCGAGAAACACGATGTCATGTCCGTTGCAGTTCACCTTGTAAGCGCCGATGTGCTGCGTTATGCCCCCGGCTTCCCCTTCGGTGACGCGCGTATGGCGGATGAAATCCAGGAGGGTCGTCTTGCCGTGATCCACATGCCCCATGACGGTCACGATGGGCGGGCGCGGCTTATCGTCGGCGTAGGCCTTCCTGGCCGCCTTAACCGGCTGGGCTTGCACGGCTTCCGGCGGCTTTTCCTGCCTGGGCGGCTCTATGTCCGAAGACGCCCCCCTCTTGATCTCGCGGCCAAACGCAATGCCTATGGCCGTCAAGGCGTCGTCGTCTGGGACGGCGCCCGCAGGGATCATGAAACCTTGGCCTACTAGCGCCTTCACCGCCTCGGATGGCGATGCGCCCAGCTTCTTTGCTATGTCCCCCACGGTCGCTGACCCATCGACCAATAGAACCTCGGGGGCCTGCGCCGCCCTTACGGCTGCCCTGTCTGATGTTTCGCTCTTTGTCGCCTTTTCCTCCGCGCCGGGCGAAACCTGCGTCTTGGGCGCAAGCGCGTCCTCGACCCTCTGCGCTGTATCCATGTCAATAGAACTCATGTGCGTTTTTATCTCAACTCCCATTTCCTTCAGTAGCTCGACCAACTCAGGGTTGCTTTTCCCGAGCAGCTTCGCAAGTTCGTAAACTCTTATCTTACTCATCTATGCCGGATCCCTCCTGCTTTAAAAGTAAAGCCATTTTTTTCGCGAACCCGCTATTCATTGAAACGGCGGCGATCTGCGCGGAGAGAACCCCGATATGTCTGCCGAGCTCCTCTCGCCCGACCCCGCGCAGCGCGCGGAACGTCGTCTTTTCCCCGTCCAGCGCCAGAACCTTCCTCTTGACGTTGGGCGAGCAGTCCTCCGAGATGACCATGAAAACGCCCTTGCCCCTCGATGCCGCCCTGAAAACCTGATCCTGGCCCACCAGGAGGTCACCGGCGCGCCTTGCGATGCCCAACAGGGAGAGCGCCTTGCTCACACCGTCAGGCCGTGCTTCCGCGCTCAATGGCCGCTTCCTCCGCCAAAGCGTACACGCTCGGGTCGACCGGCTGCTTGAATGCCCTCGACAGAGCGTTTTTCTTCATAGCCTTCCGCACGCACTCGACATCCGCGCAAAGATACGCGCCCCTGCCAGGCGCGCGCCCCGTGGCGTCCAGGCTCACTAGGCCGTCCGGGGATCTGACTATCCTCAACAGCCCTTTTTTGGATTCCTCTCGCCCGCACCCCACGCAACGCCTCGGCCTCCTGCGCCGGTTCGTCAGCTTTTCGGAAGATCCTCCCACAACGATTCCCCCGAACCTCTAATTATATCCTCGAACAGATCCTGCATCGTCGGCAATCTTTCGGGTTCTATGACCTTTATGTCTATCTTCCAGCCGGTGAGACGGGCCGCCAGGCGCACGTTCTGCCCGGTCTTGCCTATGGCCAGGGAGAGCTGGTCCTGCCTCACGTAGACACGGAACGCGCGCTCCTGCTCCAGCACCGGCTCTATCTTCGTGACCTTGGCCGGAGAGAGGGCGTTCCTGGCGAACTGCATGGGATCGTTGCTCCAGATTATTATGTCGATGCGCTCCCCGCCCAGCTCCTCGCTTATGGACTTTATCCTGGCGCCGCCGTTGCCGACGCAGGCGCCCACAGGGTCCACGTTCACGTCGAGGGATGCCACCGCTATCTTTGCCCTGGTGCCTGCCTCACGGACGATGGAGCGGATTTCCACGGTACCCTCGCCTATCTCAGGGATCTCCAGCTCCATGAGGCGCTTGAGGAGGTTGGGGTGCGTCCTGGACACGACTATCCTGGGGCCGCGCGTCGTCTTTCTCACGTCGAGCAGGAGGAACTTTTTGCGCTCCCCTGGCAGATACTGCTCCCCGGAGATCCTCTCCTCCTTTGGCAGGAGCGCGTCGGTCCTGTCGTTCACCCGCACCAGGATCTGGTCGCCCTCAGCCTTGAATATGGAACCAACGACGAGATCTCCGATGTGGTCGGCGAACTCGTTGAATATTATCTGCCTCTCGGCGTCCTTCAGCCTCTGTATGATGACCTGCCTGGCCGTCTGGGCCGCTATCCTCCCGAAATTATCGGGCCTCACCTCCACGTGGATCACGTCGCCTGTCTCAGCCTCCGGGTAACCCTTCTCCTTCGCCTGTTCGGGCGTCCATTCGGCGTCAGGGTTCTCCACGGTCTCCACTATGCGGTAGCGCTCCGCGAGGGATATCTCGCCGTGAGCTGTCCCCACGTGCACCTCCACGTCGTGGTTTCCGTTCTTATATTTTTTATAGGCCGAGACCATGGCGGCCTCCAGGCTCGATGTAATTATCTCGGCAGGCAGCCCCTTCTCGGCCTCTATTTGCTTTAACGCCTTGACAAAGTCCCTTCCAAGCTGCATTTTTCTTCCTCCCCGTTCTATGCGGCGCAAGGGCCTTTAAATCTTTGCCCT
>JAIRNC010000087.1 GCA_031258255.1 Synergistaceae bacterium | reverse complement strand
CAATAGGCACAGGCAGCACGCACCTTGACAACTGAATAGACGAAATACCGCCCTTTGGGGACAGTTTAGACTGGAGTTGAAGATTCAACTGGCGCTGAGTTTCAATTCCTCTTTCAGCGCCTTTTGCAGTGTTTGCGAGAAGTTTATATTCGCGGCTTCCGCTTTTTGGTTGAGCCACATGGGGATATTGAGGGTTTTCTTTATCAGTCTGTTCTCGTAATAACGGCGGTAATCGTCGGTATCAACGGAGATCAGCGTGATAATATCGTCGGATTCGGCCGTTACTTCTTTTGCGCCAGACGCTGCGGGGACCGTTTCTTTGTCCTCTTCCATGCTGTAGAGCGCCAAGGAAAGGAAGTCTTCCGCCATTGCGATGCACTCGACTATTGTTTCGCCTTGCGTGGCGCCGCGCGCGATGTCGGGGAAGTAAACACTATACCCCCCTTCCTCTTCGGGATGGAAAATTGCCGGATAAACATACCTCATAACGAATGGCCTCCATTCATCAGCTGCTTCGCAGATTGAAAATAGGGCTTATTTCATCCCCAAGATAACTCAGGTAAAAAGGCGCTTGATTACGCAAAACGCCACAGCTTTTTAACAGGAACCGATGAATATCGCCTTCTCGAAGGAAGGACATCTCCGAATTGATCTTGGGAAATACGCATAACCTCAACTCAAATATATGCGTATATCGCCGTCCCCGTCCGTCTCCTGTTTTTTGAGGGCGCTCAACATGCCCGTTATTCCGCCGGAGATGAAATCGGCCACAAAATCCTTCATCGGCAGTTCCCTGCCACCTATGTAGACGCGCGCCTTTTTCTTTTCAGCCGTTATTTTGAGGACAATGCCGGAAGCCAGGCGTTCGGTCTCATCCGCACCGTAGCGGTTTGCCCCGTCTCCCGGGCCGTGCCTGTCGTAAATCGCGAATATGCCGATGTCGTCGGGAGGTGTCTCGTCTTCCTTCAGAACCCAAATTTTGGGCAGTCGCATATTTTTGCCGCCCTCCAGCACCACTACGTCAGCGTCCGGAAAAAATTTTCCAGCCACTTCGTATGCGTCCTCGGTGTTTTTTTCGGGCAGAAGCTCGTATCGGAACGAGCCGTCCCCCCACAGCAGCGTCGGCATCCCTTGAGCACACGCCATTCCCGAGTCTGTACGGGGCGGCGAACCGACAAATTCCTGCGTGCGCTTTATATAGCCCGCCCGGAGGCCGCGTTTCGCGAACTCAGCCAGAAGCGCCCTGCACAGGGTACTCTTCCCTGAATTTTTATAGCCCGAGACCGCTATTATCCTCAAAATTCCGTCGCCTCCCCCGGCAGTATATAACCGCCCATCCTCGTCACCGCTGACTTCCACTCGCCGCTCTCGATGGCTTCGAGCAGTGCCGGCGCGGCTGGGTGTTCTTCGAAACGTTCCGAGAACACCAACTCGTACGGTTCTTTCGCCACCGGTATGAAATCGAGCCCCAACGCGTCCGCGGCCGCTTTTATACCCAGAGTGGCGTCGGCAACCCCGGACGCGACCTTGTTGGCCGCCTCCATATGGGTTATCGATATCCTGTCGTAGCCGACAACATCGGCCGCGTTCAGACCGCTGCTCTTGAGCATGTAATCCAGCAATACCCTCGTGCCTGCGCCAGGCTGCCTGTTTTCGAAGGTCAATCTGCCGGAGGCGATATCCTCGAAGCCTCTGATGTTTTTCGGATTCCCTCCGGACGCTATTATCCCCTGTTCGCGGTGAAAGATGAGTTTGCGCCGCCAATGCCTGCCGCCGGAAAACTGTTCTATATAACTCGTGTTGTATGTGCCGTCGCGGATATCCAGGAGATGGGCCGCGGCGAAGTGAGCGTCGCCCCGGCTCAGAGCCGCCAACCCTCCCATGCTGCCCACAGCCCTTATCGCAAGTTCCATGCCGGCGCGCTTCACAAAAGAAACGAGCATGTTCACCGCAGGATCGTCGGAACCCTGAAACAGGAGACGCCTCGATAAATTCACACGCTTCGTGAGCAGGACGGTAATTTCCGAGCCTTTCGGAATCTCCAGACCGGACTCCGGCAGCATGGCGATACCGTCGGCCTCCGCGAGCGCCCACAGCACGCTCGCCCCGGCGGAGAGCCGCCAGCAGAATTTGCGTCCTTCGACTTCGGCGCACTTCACGCGCAGCCATTCCATCACTCCGGCAGGGGACGAGTGATTCGCGAGCAGCCCCGCTTTTAAAATTTCACGGGAACCTATGGCCTCGGATATATAACCGGCATCCCGGCATTCGACGCGTTCTCCCGACATCGTCCTGATGAGGGGATAGACCAGCGACCATAACGTGACGGCGCATGACATCGGGAATCCGGGGGAACATATCACGGGGACGCCCCCTATGTTCGCCGCCATTGCCGGCCTCCCCGGTTTCATCCGCACGTACCTGAAGGACATCTTCCCGAGGCTCTCGAATATACCCGCCGAATGATCCCTCAGTCCCTTCGCGGAACCGGCGCTGACGATAACGAGATCGTATTCGCCGACGGCTTTGGAGACGGCTTCGGATATGAGTTCGGGTTCGTCCGGCAAAATCCGGGATACGTCGAGTTCATATCCCCAATCCGCGAAGAGCGAGGCGGCATATGCCGAATTGCTGTCGACGACGAGTCCGGGCGGTATGTTGCCGTCCGACAGCCACGTTTCCTCATCCACTATCTCGTTTCCGGTCGGTATGAAAATCGTTCTTGGGCGCGCGAAAACCGGCACGGATTTTACCCCCGCGCACAACAGAAGCGAGACGAGAGCCGGCGTCACCCTGTCTCCTCGGCACGCCAGCAGCTGGCCGTTCATCACGTCCTCGCCGACGGCGCGAACGTTCTCCCCCTGGGTGGCGCTCCGAAATATTTTGAGCCGCTCGCCGCCGTTCGAGGTTTCAAGCGAAGTGTCCTCGACCATCACGACGGAATCCGCTTCCATCACAGGCATTCCGGTGTTCACCCACAAGTATTCGGACGACGTGAGCGTCACCGGAGTGGCGGGCGTAGCCCCGGATGTCGAACTTGCCGTCACCGCGTATCCGTCGACCGCGCTCGCCGTATAATGAGGGACGTTTCTGCAAGACGCGGTGTCTTCGGCCAAAATCAGCCCCAGGGCTTCACTCGGGCGCACTTTCTTTATCTTGGGCTCTCGGGACGCGAACTCGGCGAGCAGAATCTCGAGCGCTTCCTCCAATGAGCAGTGTTCGGGGTACTCCCGGTTTTTCACCACAGCCATATCTCCGCCGCCTCTCCCGCCCGAAGCGTCTCTTTGTCCGGCCTCAGCCTTATAAAACCGTCGGCTTCTTTCATCGCGGACACATAGCCGGACTTCGCGGTAAGCGGGCGCGCCGTCCCTCCCGCCAATGCCATAGGTATGAACTCGTCCGCTCCGGTGCGGCCCTGCACGTCGTACTCGAGCGGCATTAATGAGTATCTGCCGACGCGCCTCGATTTCGCGCCGATCAACGAGAGCAGCACCGGCAGTATGACGAACACGACCGCAACCACGCAGGAGAGCGGGTGTCCGGGCAGGCCTACGACCAGTTTTTTATCTGCGGCCGCCCCTCCTATGAGCGTCGGTTTGCCGGGAGACATGTTTATGCCGTGCAGGATCAGTCCGGGTTCGGGCATGGATTTCAGTATTCGCGCCGTGTTGTCGCGCGCGCCTACGGACGAACCGCCGGAGAGCAACGCGACGTCGCATTTCGACATGACTTCGCCGGCGCGGGATTCGAGTTCCTCCCACCCGTCGGGCGCTATGCCGAAAGATTCCGACGTGAATCCGTATCGACGCAGCAATGAGCGGATCACGTGATTATTGACATCCCTGACGGAACCGTCGGGAAGCGTAGCTGCCGAAACCGGAACGATTTCGTCTCCCGTGGAAAGAACGCCTATTTTAATATCTATGGTTTCCAGCCGGGAGACGCCGAATGCCGCGAGCAATCCCTGGGTGTTTGCGTCTATCAATTCCCCCCTGCGAACGAGAATCTCTCCCCGCTCGATCTCTTCTCCGGCAAATACAAGGTTCTCCCCGCGCTGTACCGAGGCGCGAACCTCGATCCATTCGCCGGACGGTTCCGTATCCTCAAGCATGATTACCGCGTCGGCCCCTTCCGGCATCATGCCTCCGGTGAGAATGGAGGCCGCCTCTTCCCGCGACACGGCAAAATCGGGCGCGCATCCCATCGAAACATTTCCCGACAATCTCAGGAACACGGGAGAGCCGGGAGACGCGCCGGTGGTATCGGAATGCCTCACGGCATATCCGTCGCGTAGGCTGCGGGTAAACGGCGGCAACATCTCGTCCGACGCGATATCACGTGCCGCCCGCGTCAGGAAAGACTCGTCGAGCGATATGAAGCGCGACTGAATCTCCCACGGAAACCCCAGAGACGACGACGCCATATCGAGACAATCGTCGATCGACTTCACTTCTTCCACAAAACCGGACATAAGGCACTCTCCCGAGTATTCCTAATCAATCGCTGCCGGACAAAACGCGTTTACTCTTCAATCGCGGTCGTCCGTTTCTTTCGCTTTCAGCGCGTTTATTTTATCACTTCACCTATAATTTCACGCATATCAACCGAGAAAAAACAAAGTTATTAGTTGGACTTGACGCCATACGGATTGCACTTTACGAAAAAACTAAAGATATGACGCCGGAAGAAGAAATAGCTTATCTGAGAGCACAGACAGACCCTATACATGAACAGTACGGCATACGCCGTGCAAAATCAGCGACTAAAAAAGAGGAAGCTGTAAACGTGTAATTACTTCTTTGTCGGCATAAGTCTTTTTTTTATCTTTTTTATCTTTCAATGTTCAAGGCCATGCGATGAACAACAGCCATCCGCTCATGGTATACTGTATAACATAGCTATTGGGAGGGAAGCGCATGTACCACGGCTTCCGGCTATGATAAAGGAGGCGCCTACGGTGGAGAGAATGAAAGTGTTGGCGGAGTGGAGCTACACTCCAGTCCAGTCTCGTCTTGGATATACGAGGGAGACAATATGGCTGGGGTTGGGCAAGGGGGACGGCGATTATCGGTTCGAGAAACGCCCGGTCTCCGATGACATGATCGACAAGTTCATCGGAGGACGAGGGTTTGGGCTCAGGCTGTTATGGGACGCTGTAACGCCCGACACGAAATGGAACGACCCCGAAAACGAGATCGTCATCTCGGGGGGGCCGATATGCGGCATCACGCAGTATCCGGGAGCCGGCAAGTGCTACTCGGTCTTTCTGTCTCCGCTCACGGAGCAGACGTACAACAGCAATGCGGGAGGTTATTTCGCCCCACTGCTCAAGTTCTCGGGCTTCGACGCGCTGGAGCTTCAGGGCAAATCGAATGTGGAAGTCGTCATATTTATCGACGGAGATAACGGGCGCGTGCAGATTCTGGAGAGCAACATCAAGGACGATAAAAACGCGTACACGGTGACGGAATACCTTCACGAATATTTCGCCGAAGACGAAAAGGACAAAAAGAACATATCCGTGGTGTCGAGCGGAGAGGCGGCGGCTTATACGTACTGGGGTTGCATGAACTTCAGCTTCTACGATCCCAGGCGCAAGGTCGCCCGTCTCAAGCAGGCCGGACGCGGAGGCGGGGGAACCGTGCTTCACGACAAAAACGTGCTTGCGCTCGTTGTGAAGATGAGCCATGTGTCGGGCACGTCCACCGGGCCGGCCGACACAACCACGCTCAGCCGTGTCGGAAGCAAGCTGCACAAGGAAATAAGGGATTTCGACGACGTGCAGTGCAGGATGAGGACCGTGGGCACGGCGCACCTGAACGAGATCATGAACGACTACGACCTCCTTCCCGTCCACAATTACAAATTTGGGCGGCATAAAGACATTGCCAATATCCATTCGGACGAATACACAAAGCGATTCGCGCAGGGAATGCCGGACGGTTGCTGGTACGGGTGTTCGCTCTCCTGCGCGAAGGCCACTCCGCCGTTCAGGCTCGCGACCGGCCCGTGGAAGGGGCGGGAAGTGATAGTTGACGGACCGGAGTACGAGACAGCGGCCGGGCTCGGCTCGAATATCGGTGTATTCGACCCCGAATGGACGATAGAGGCCAACTTTTATGCCGACCACTACGGCATAGACACCATCTCCCTCGGAACCGGGATCGCTTTCGTCTGCGAGTGCTACGGGCTTGGGCTGATAACCAGGGAGAACACCGGCGGGCTGGAGTTGAATTTCGGCAACAAGGCCGATATCATGGAGCTGATCCACAGGATGGCTCTGGGAGCCGACGAGTTCTCGCGCACAGTGGCGCTCGGAACGCGCAGGATGAAAAAACTGTTCGCTGAGAAATACGGCGCCGACAGACGCGTGATGGAGGACATCGCGATGGAAGGGCAGGGACTCGAAGCCTCCGAGTATCGGTGTCAGGAATCCATCGCGCAGTGGGGCGGCTACTTCCTCACGCTGAAAGGCCCGCAGCACGACGAAGCCTGGCTCATCTTCATGGACATGGTAAATAAACAGCTCCCGACGTTCGAGGACAAGGCGGAGGCTCTGTTTTATTTCCCGAATTTCCGCCTCTGGTTTTCGCTCGTGGGGCTTTGCAAATTGCCGTGGAACGACATCGAGCCGGAGGACAACCACACGAAGTACAAGGGCATAGATGCCGCGAAAGTGCCCGAACATGTTCAGAACTACGTCGACATTTACAACGCGGTGACCGGGAAAAACGTGACGAAGGACGACCTTATCACGATGTCGGAACGGGTCTACAACTTCGAGAGGATATTCAACCTTCGCATGGGCAAGGGGAAGCGGACCGATCACAACTGTCCGAACAGGGGTTTGGGGCCCGTATTCGAGGACGAGTGGAACGTGCGCCCGGAATATTTCGACGGCAAACTGAAAGAGGCCGGCGTGGAACCCGACGGCATGAACGTCAGGGAAAAGATAGCGAAATTGCAGGAGTACCGCAGGGGACAGTGGGAGCATCTCGTCGACGCGGTTTACAAGCGTCGGGGATGGAACCGCAACGGCATACCGACACTCGAGACGGTACGCCGGCTCGGAATCGATTACCCCGACGTGGTCGAGCTTCTCGAAAAAAATCTCAAGCCGGAGGACGCTTTTTAGATGATCAAGGTCAACGGCGAGGAAATTCCATGGCATGAGGGGATGACGGTACAGAATATTCTGGACGCGAAGAACTTCACGTTCAGGATGATATCGGTATGGATAAACGAAAACCCGGTCGAAAGAAGGGAGAATTACAATTCGACTCCGGTCCCCGACGGAGCCGAGGTCGAGGTCGTACACATGATGAGCGGAGGATAGGGCGCAAATACCGGGGTATTACCTGTGGTTTGAGGTAATGTGCAAGCCCTTGAAATTCGGTATTTTTTGTCCTATTATGACGCACAAACAAATATCGCTCTCCGAGCCGGTGTTCCTAAAGGTGACGACCCACGGAAGCCGGCCGATAGGGTACGACGGGAAACGGTCGTACCTCCCACTTGGAAAGGGGAGGCTGCATAAGGTGATAAATTTGCCGCCCTCCGAAGTGGGGGCGGTCTTTGTTTTAGTCTCCCCGGACTGGGACTCCGTCCGCACCCTCCCAAGTGTTGCCGGAGATGTCCGAGGAGAACAACAATTTCCCCAATTTTCTCTTCACCATGTGTGGGGGGCAGTTTCTGCCTCCTGCACTCCCGTTTCGGGAAACGCGGCCCGGCAGGCCGTGATTTGTAAATGTTACGCGCCATAAAACTATCGTAGGAGGGATTTCTGATGAAGGCAAAAAGAACCGGAATAAGACGTGTGATCCTGGCGGCGCTTGCGGCGATTGTTCTCGTCATCTCGACGGGGGCGTCATACGCGGCGCCCGTCCTGAAGATGGCAACGACGACCAGCACCGACAACACGGGGCTGCTCGATTATCTTGCGCCCATATTTTTAGCTGATACCGGCATTGAACTCCAGTGGGTATCGGTAGGCACAGGGAAGGCCCTGGAATACGGGCGCAACGGGGACGTGGACGTCGTCCTCACCCACGATCCTGAGTCTGAAAAGAAATTCGTGGACGACGGCGCAGGGGTAGGCCCCAGGCAGGTCATGTACAACGATTTCGTCGTGCTAGGGCCCTCTTCGGATCCCGCCGGGATCAAGGGCAAGCCCGTGAACGAGGCGTTTGGCATCATAGCCCTCAAGTCCGCTCCGTTTGCAAGCAGGGCCGACAAGTCCGGCACCCACATGGCCGAGCTGAGGATATGGCAGGCGGCCGGCGTGCCAGAGCCTGACAGGGAGAGCTGGTACATCCAAACCGGTCAGGGAATGCTGGACACGATCAACATAGCGGGCGAGCGTGACGGCTACGCCCTTGCCGACCGGGGAACCTTCATCACTTACGAGGCCAGTCATAAGGGCAACCCTCCTGTGGTGATACTCGTGGAGGGCGACGAGACGCTCAAAAATCAGTACAGCGTGATTCCGGTGAACCCGGCGAAACACGCCAACGTCAACTCCGAGCTGGCCACGAAGTTCGCGGACTGGCTGGTCTCGGCAAAGACGCAACTGGATATCGCGAACTTCAAACTCGAGGGGAAACAGCTCTTCTTCCCGAACGCGAAATGAACGCATGACCCAAAGGACGCCGGGCGCGCGCCATGGATTACATAACTGAGGGCTTCTTCCGTGCGCTAGGCCTGATTTTTTCCATGAACGAGGAGACGTGGTCAGCCGTGCGGACTACGATGCGGCTCACCATGTCTTCGATGGCCCTCACGCTCCTCATCGGCCTTCCGCTGGGATTCGCGCTGGGCTACCATGAGTTTCGCGGACGGAGGATAATCCGCACCGCTGCCGACACGCTTCTCGCCCTCCCTACGGTCGTGGTGGGGCTGATCGTGTACGCTTTCATCTCAAACCGCGGCCCTCTCGGCAAGTGGCAGTTGCTTTTCTCCGTCAAGGGGATGGCGATAGGCCAGACTATACTCGCCCTGCCCATTGTCGTGGCGCTCACCGCGAGCGCCATCGAGAACCTGGAGGAGAGGCTGCGCTTTACCCTGCTGACATTAGGCGCGTCAGGATGGAGGATGGCAGTAACGTGCCTCGCGGAGAGCCGGTACGCCCTGCTGGTCGCCGCCATGACGGCCTACGGCAGGATTGTGGCGGAGGTCGGGGTATCCATGATGATCGGCGGAAACATAAAGTGGCACACCAGAACCATAACGACCGCCATCACGCTGGAGACCGGCAAGGGGGATTTCGCGCTGGGGATCGCACTGGGCCTATTGCTGCTTTTGATCTCATTTGCGGTCAACGTCGGCCTGTCGTTCGTCAAACACAGGACGGACAGTTGAAAAACATCTACGAACTCCGCTCGCTGACGCACAAATACGGATCTCACGCGACTCTCGGCATTAAATCGCTAGATATCCCCAAGGGAGTCGTCGGCCTCGTCGGCCCGAACGGGAGCGGAAAGTCCACGCTGCTGAAGATCTTGGCTTTCCTCCTGCCCTACGAGGGCAAGATGTCGTACTGCGGCAGGGAAACCGCAGACAAGGAGCGGGAGATGAGGAAGAGCGTCACTCTTTTGCTCCAAGAGCCTTATCTGCTGAGGCGCAGCGTGTTCGAGAACGTCGCTTACGGGCTTACGCTGCGCGGATGCTCACGGGGCGAGACAGAGGCGCGCGTATCGGATTCGCTCGCGCGCGTGGGCCTGCCGTTCGGAGAATTCGCCCACAGACCGTGGTATCGCCTCTCAGGCGGCGAGGCTCAGAGGGTGTCGCTCGCCTCCCGCCTCGCCCTGCGCCCCGAGGTCCTGCTCCTCGACGAACCGACGGCGAACGTGGACGAACTCTCCGCGGCGAAGATAAAGGATTCCATCACAAAAGCCGCCCGCGACTGGGGATCAACGGTAATCGCCGCCACGCACGACCTGGTGTGGCTTTACGAAGCTGCGACCGACATCGTGAGCCTGTATGAAGGGCGCGCCGCAGGGGGCGCCGCCAACCTGATTCCCGGCCCATGGAAGATCGACGAGACCGACGGCCGTTTCGCGACAACCGGCTGGGGCTGTAAATTCCTGGCGAACGTCGCTTCCGGCGCCGAGGACATGACGTGCGCCGCTGTTTCCCCCGGAGACATAACCATCCGTCCGGCTGACGACGAAGGCATCGCTGCGACGGGCAAGGGGTTCAATCGCGCGAGGGGAGTCATCACACAGATGTCCATCGAGAAATTGTCCGGCGGCATCGTAGCGGCGGTCAATTGCGGCGGCCTGACCTTCAGGACGCGCCTGACCAGAGGCACCATAGCGGAATACGGCCTCTGCCCCGGCGTCGAGGTGGACGCATTTTTCCCCGTGTCGTCCGTGAAGTTCATATAAGCGTAACGGGCAAGTTGTTTCAAGAAAATGCCCATGCTTTTCGGCTCTCTTCGCGAACTTGACAGTTATATTTCTAATTTTAGGCTCAATAGCCGTTTTCGCCGTTCGCTTTGCCCAGGGCGTGGAGTTCCATCGCAAGGGCGAGGTTCAGCCTCGTGCCTTGGGATTCCAGATCCACGCCCAGCATCTCACCTATCCTGCGGTATCGGTACTTGACCGTGTTGTAGTGCAGGTTCATCGCGGAAGCCACCGGCTTGAGCCGCCAGTTGTTGCGGATGACGCAAAAGAGCGTCTGGAGCAGCAAGTCGCCGGCGCCGTTCTCTTGGCTCATCAGGGCCCCCAGGTGTTCGACGATGAAATCCCTCGAGTCCTGGGTGTCGTGGATGGGCTCCAGAATCCTGTAAACGCCCATGTCCTCCCAGAAGCAGGGGAAGGCCGGGTTGTCGCTGCATTTCGCCATCGCCACGACCCTCTTGGCCTCCCTAAAGCTCTTGTCGCACACCATCAGGTCATCGACAGGCGCGCCCGCGCCCATCACGAGATGCAAGCCAGTCTTGCCCCGGGCCGTCCTGCGCGCGGCTGTGAATTTCTCCGCAAGGGCCGATTTTATCCTACCCCAGTCCGCACACGGCGCTCTTATGACGAAGGCCATTCCGTCTTCGATCTGGGCATAGGGTATCCCGTCCGGCTGTAAGCCCCGGATCAAAGACCTGAAAATCTCATAGGCGCTCATGTGGGGCTCCTCCACCGTCTGCCGGACCGACCTCGCGCCGTCAACGCTGACGAGCGCCACGGCATGACGGCCCTCTAAGTTCCAGCCGACGGATAGCCCGCGGCTCCGTATCTCGGACGCCTGCTTGAATCGCTTGTACAGGATGTCCTGCACGAACTGCGCGCCCTTCCCGCGCTCCATCCTCCACCGTTCCCCCTCCCATCTGAGGTGGAGCCGGAGCGCGTCTGCGGCGTGTTCCATGGCGGCCGATGACCTGTCATCCGAGGCCGGCCTGTCGATGAAAAGGTATCCGCCTGGCTTGGGCGCGCCGGACTGGGTCTCGTGCCCGGCGGGTATGGCCGCGTGAGTGAAGTGATCCACCAGGAATGAGAGCGGCACGTCACCGGCGATCTGGCTGAACTCCGGGGAATCGGCGAGAACCTTCCGCTCGCCCGTGGAGGCGTTCAGGAACAGTATGTCCCTGCGCGCGCTCTCCTTCAGCAGCGAGAGTATGGAGTCCAGCGGATCGCTCTCCATGAGCTTGTCGAAGAAGAGCTTCCTCAGTTCCTCGGACTTCTCCATCATCTCGGATTTTTGATCGGCTATCGTTATGATGGCCGGGTTTATTATGTCCGTGTGGGCATAGTGGAACGGGATCCCGATAAGCGGGAACGCGAGCCTGTCGGCCACGCGCAGGACTTCCTGCGGTATCCTGTCGATGTACCGTCCCATCTTGACGCCCAGGGCGGCCGAGCCACACCGTTCGGACACCTCTATCAAATCCGCCAGCCGCTCGGGATCCTTCCTGAATATATAACCGGACGTGAGCAAAAACTCCCCGCCGAAGAGCCACCTCTCTATGTCGATCGCGTCCACGACGCACACCGTCCTGACCTTCCTGGACGCAAGGCCGGCAGCGCCCGCGTGTATCACGAAGTCTGAAAAACCGCCGCGCTCTATCATCTGCTGAACCGTAAGATACATGCCGACAACCTCCTGAGATTTTCGCAACGGGCGCTCGTCCCTTGACGCGAGGGCGGCGCCATTATGGCCGCAAGCAATAAATACCGCCGTAGAATTTTTGTTGTTTATTACATAATAATAGTAAATAAAAAAAGCCCCTGCGCCCTAAGCGTTCATAAATTATACATGAAGTATAATTATATATCATATAACTGTCCTTAAAATACGACGATGTCGGCAGGGCCATGAAAATCTTGTCTGAATTTGATAAAAAGACATCACTTTTTCTCTCAGTGAAACGATGATTATTCCTAATGTTTTCCGTAAACTTGCAGGACTAACCCCTACGCGCCACAACTTGAGCGAAGAGAGAAGGAGAACTGGTAGAGATGAAAAAATTTTTAGCCGCACTGCTGATTTGTTTCGTGTCCTTCGTCGCTTCTTCCTATGCGGCTCATGCCGCCCCGGCGGGAGAGAGTTTCTTCCGCGTGACGCAGGCGATCATGCCGAAGTGGGACCCTGCCGTCGGCTCCGACTACGCCTCGGGCGCGGTGCTGATCAACCTGTACGACAGCCTGGTGTTCCCGACGCCGGACGGGCGCGTCAAGCCGTGGGTGGCCGAGAGCTGGACCATATCACAGGACGGCCTCAAGTGGGATTTCAAGATTCGCAAGGACATCGTCTTCCACAGCGGCAACAAGCTGACAGCCCACGACGTGGCGTACTCCATGAACAGGCTGCTGGGGATTGGCGAGGGGTTCGCCTTCCTGTTCTACGCCTACATCGACTCGGCGGAGGCGCTGGATGACTACACGGTGCGCCTGAACTGCAAGACGCCATACGGCCCGCTGCTCAACAGCCTCGTCCGCTTTTACATCGTGGACAGCAAGCTGCTCAAGGGCAAATACGCCGAGGGTGATTACGGCGACAACGGTGACTACGGCAAGGCGTATCTGCTGGAACACGACGCCGGCTCAGGCCCGTATGCCGTCAGCAGCGTCAGCACGAACAGCTCGGTAGAGGGCAGCATTTTCCGCGGCTACTGGGCCGGCTTTGAGGCGAAGGCGCCCGAGAAATTCATATTCTACTCCTCGAACGAGGCCGTCAGGGTCAAGACGATGATGAGCCGCCAGGAACTCGAAGCGGCAGATCACTATCAGACCACAGAAAACATTCAGTCGATGCTGGATTCCGACCCCACCCTAAAGCTCGCCCACAACTACACGGGCGGCGGGGTCAACCTGTGGATCAACAACCAGAAAGCGCCGGTGGACGACCCGAAGGTGCGGGAGGCGCTGGGATATCTCATCGACTACGCGACGATATGCTCAAAGATTCTGCCCGATTCCGTCCAGAAGAAGAGCATAATACCGTCGAACTCTCTCGGATACAAGGCGCTGTTCAATTTTTCTCTCGACCTGGAGAAAGCCCGCAAGGCGATAGCCGAGTCCAAGTACGCGGACTCCATCGCCAAGACACCGATAGAGCTCGTATGGAACTCCGAGTCCGCCGACAGGGAGAAGGTCGCTCTCATGATCCAGGCGCTGGCCTCTCAGATCGGCCTCAAGATTTCCATCGTTGAGCTGCCCTGGTCGACGATAGTGGCAAATTCCGCGAAGGTGGACACGTCGCCGATGACCACCATCGTGTCCGTCACGCCGGTCACGTCAGACTCCGGCTCGCAGTTCGTCTCGCAGCTGCGCAGCAAGGAGACGGGCACGTGGGAGAACATGAACTGGGTCAACGACCCTGCGCTGGACGTCCTCATAGACAAGGCGCTCGCCACGGTGGACATAGACAAGCGGGCGGCGGTATACGGTGAGATCCAGGAGTACGCGGCGAAGCGCTTCACGTTCGTGCCGATAACGGAATCCCCGGAGCGGCTGGTGTACCAGTCATCCTACGTGGAGCTGGCGCCGAAGATCCCGCTTCAGGGCTTTTCGTTCTATCTCAGGGACATAAAGGTATTCCCAGAGCGCAGGAAGAAGTGATCCTGTCCGCGCGGGCAAATATGGAGGCATAGGGGTTGCCGTCCCTGTTGGCCACTGTCCTGAAGAGGCTGGGCTGGGCATCGGTCGTTCTGGCAGGCTTGTCGATATTGATCTTCTCGCTCGTGAGGATCATGCCCGGCGACCCCGCACGCCTTGCCCTCGGCCCCACCGCTCCCGAGGAAGTCGTGGAGAGGTACAGGGAGCGGATGCACTACAACGAACCGTTGCCGGTTCAGTATTACTTCTGGCTGCGCCAAGTCCTGCACGGCGATTTCGGCATGTCGACCGTGACAAAGCGCGGCGTGTCGCAGGACTTGGCCGAATTCATGCCGGCGACGCTGGAGCTCGTGATATGGGCCGGCATCCCGCCCCTATTTTTTGCCCTGCTCTTGGGCGTGCTGGGCGCAATGTACAAAAACAGGTGGCCGGACTACGTCATACGCTTCAGCAGCTATATCATCATAGCCACGCCCACGTTCGTCTGGGCCGTGCTGTTTCTGCTGATATTCGGATACTGGCTGCCGGTTCTCCCGTCCATAGGCGGACGCCTGTCGATGGGGCTCGCCGTCCCCACCGTGACCGGGCTGATGGTGTTGGACGCGCTGATCGCCGGGCAGCCCGCCGCCGCTTGGGACGCGTTCGCGCACCTGCTCCTGCCGTCGCTCGCGCTCTCCCTCGGACACACCATGCAGGAGGCCCGCCTGACCCGCTCATACATGCTCGAAAACGCGGGGAAGGACTATATCACGATGGTCACGTCGCAGGGCGTCCCCCGCGACGTGGTAAACCGCAAATTTTTGCTGCGTCCGTCCATAATACCCACCGTATCGATAATGGGCCTGGATATAGCGGCGATCTTCGGCAACGCCTTCTTGGTCGAAACGATCTTCAACTGGCCGGGCATGTCCCGCTACGCGATGAACGCCATTTTAGGCAAGGACATCAACGCCGTTTGCGGGGTGGTCATGGTGCTCGGGGTCATCTTCATCATGACTAACCTGCTGGTGGACGTGATCGTGATGATCTTGGATCCGAGAATGCGCCAGTCGCGCTCAAAATAGAGGTGGTACGGGATATGGACGAATCGTGGAAGGAAACGCTCAAACGGAGCTGGCTGAAATACTCGGAAAGCAAAATAACGGTGCTCGGGCTGGCCATAGTCGCAGGATTTGTCTTCCTCGCGCTGTTCGGGGAACGCTTAGTGCCGTACCCTGAACACATTGGCTCTTTCGTGGACTTCGCGAACGCGGGCGGCGCGCCCTCCGGCGCTCACCCGTTCGGGACTGACCTGATAGGAAGAGACGTCTTGAGCCGTATCGTCGGCTCGTTCAGGAACACGCTCCTGATGGGGGTGATCGTGCTTTGCATATCGGCCCCTGTCGGATTCATGGTCGGGGTGATAGCCGGATACAACAAGGGAAAGCTCATCGACACTATCCTGATGCGCCTGACAGACATCTTCTTGGCAATCCCGCCCTTGGTGCTGGCCTTGGCGATTGCCTCCGTGCTGGAACCCAACATGACGAATTCGATGCTCGCGATCACAGTCATGTGGTGGCCTTGGTACGCCAGGCTCTCGTACGGCGTGGCTTCTTCCCTGCGCACGGAAAATTACATCATTTACGCCGAACTGACCGGCGTCAGGCTGCCGCACATCATATTCAGGGAAATTCTCCCCAACTGCCTCTCCGCGATGCTCACGAAGATGACGCTGGACATGGGGTACGTGATCATCATGGGCGCGACACTGAGCTACGCGGGGCTTGGCGAGCAGGCCCCAAAACCGGCGCTCGGCAGCATGATCTCCCAGGGCGTCAAGTACATGCCAGAGCAGTGGTGGCTCACGGTTTTCCCGGCGATAGCCATAATAGTGCTGATACTGGGCTTCAACCTCTTCGGCGACGGGATCAGCAACATGCTGGGAACGGACGAGAGCTGATGCGGGGCATGGGCGAGGGCGAAATTTTGCTCGACATCAAGGACTTTTCGGTGTCGTTCGACGTTTACGGCAAGAAGAGCCACGTCTTGGACGGCATCACGTTCCGCGTCCGCGCGGGGGAGAGGGTCGGGCTGGTAGGCGAATCCGGCTGCGGCAAAACCACGACATTGAAAGCCATCCTCCGCGTGCTGCCAAAGAACGCCGTCATAGGCGGCGGCAGCGTGCTGTTCGGCGGGCGGGACGTGTTTGGGATGGCCAGGCCTGAGCTGGACGACATGCGCCGCAGGGGCGCCGGGATGATATTCCAGGATCCGTCCAGCGCGCTGAACCCGGTGTTCAGCGTCAAATCACAGTTCTTGACAGCGCTCAGATACGCGAACCCCCCTGGCACGCCGAAGGAGCGGCTGTACGAAATAGCGGCGGAGGCGCTGGACAGCGTGATGCTGCCAGACCCACACAGGATCATGGACAGCTTCCCCTACCAGCTCTCAGGCGGCATGAAGCAGAGAGTGTGCATAGCGATGACGATCGCCGCCGGCCGCAGGCTGCTTTTGGCGGACGAGCCAGGTACTTCGCTTGACGTGACCATCCAGGATCAGATACTGCGCCTCATCAACAAGCTGGTCTCGGAAAAGGGGCTGTCTGTCGTGATGGTCTCCCATTCGGTCGGCGTGATCCGCGAATCGACGAACTACGTCAATATCATGTACGCGGGCACTGTCGTCGAAAGCGGGGCTACCGACGACGTGTTCGGAAACCCGATGCACCCGTACACGACAGCGCTGATGTCCTGCGTCCCGAAACTGACAGGGGGTAGCATCGCCCAAGGGATCCCGGGCAGGGTGCCGGATTACATGAACACCCCGGCGGGGTGCCGTTTCGCTCCCCGATGCCCGCGCGCCAAGGGTGCCTGTCACGAACGCAAGCCGCCTCACGCGGAGGCCGCTCCCGGACATTACGTCAGCTGTCACTTTGCGAGCGAGGCGGTCTGATGTCGGATAAAATACTGGAGATCAAGCACCTTAAAAAATATTTCGCGCTGAAAAACCGCCTCGTGGTGAAGGCAGTGGACGATGTGAGCCTCGAACTGAACAGGGGCGAAACGCTTGGCTTGGTGGGCGAGTCCGGGTCAGGCAAGAGCACTATAGCTTACGTGCTGGTCGGCATGTACGAAGCCACAGAGGGCGAGATCCTTTATAAAGGCGGGGATCTGGCTAAGGCCGGGCTTTACCGCACCCTGAAGCAAAAGGGGGAGATCCAGATCGTTTTCCAGGATCCGGGATCATCCCTCAATCCCAAGCGAACGATACGAAAGAGCCTTATGGTGCCGCTTCAGGTTCACGACAGAGGATTGTCGAAACCCCAGATGGACGCGCGGGTGGAAGAGCTTCTGGAAGCGGTAGGGCTGCCAGTCGAATTTGCGGACAAATACCCACGCGCCATGGGCGGCGGCGAGCGTCAGCTCATCTCGGTGGCGCGCGCCCTGGCGACGCACCCGTCGCTCGTCATCCTCGACGAGCCTACATCGGCTCTCGACGTCTCCATACAGGCCAAGGTGATAAGCAAACTGGTCACACTGCAAAAGGAACTCATGCTGTCGTACCTCTTCATCACCCACGACCTGAGCCTCATGCGCAACGTGGCCGACCGGGTGGCCATCCTGTACCTCGGGCGGCTCTGCGAACAGGCGCCGACTGCAGATTTCTTCGAGAAGCCGCTGCACCCCTACACCCGGATGCTGCTCTCGTCCATCCCGGTGGCGACATCGGAGGAGGAGGAACTGAAGCCGGCCAAGATCATCTCGACAGGGGAAATACCGAGCCCGGTCAACGTGCCGCCAGGCTGCGCCTTTCACCAGCGGTGCAAGGACATGCTGCCGGTATGCTCCGCCGAGCGCCCCGTAATGAGGGAGGTCTCCCCCGGGCACCAGGTCTGCTGTCATCTGTATAACGCTAACTAACCCACGAGAATCTGAGGAGGTACGTAATGTTCAGCATAGGAATGGAAACGCGGGACGAATACATGAGCTACGAACTGGCGCGCGGCGCGCTAACCCTTGTCAGGGACGTGATGCTGGTGAAGCCGGGCGAAAACGTCGTCATCACCGGGGACTCCTGCACGGACAGGAGAGTGGTTGAGGCCACAGCCGGCGCGGTGTTCGCGGTGGGCGGCAAGCCGACCGTGATATACTCGCCGACCGCCCCCAACTCGTGCATCCAGCCCTACGCCCCAATCGCGGCCGCAGTGGAGCGCGCGGACGTGTGGATAGAGTTCACGTACTCCTACGTGATGCATTCGCCCTGTTTCAGGGCCGCCCTCGAAGCCGGCTGCCGTTACATCTGCCTGACCGGCATGGACGTGATGATGATGGTCCGCACCATAGCGAACATAGACTACGATCTAGTGATAGCGCTCGGCGAAACGCTTCAGCGCCACGTGCAGGCCTCGGACGAAGTAATAGTGAAAAGCGCGTCCGGGACGGATCTCAAGGGCTACAACAGGGGGCGCAGGGTGCGCCTCTCCGGCAGGAAGGCGACGGAAAAGGGCTATCCCGTGATGCTGGCAGGACAGATATCATGGAACCCCATAGAGGAGACGATAGAGGGGGAGCTGGTATTTGACGGCGCAATCTGGCCGCCTCTCGACCTGGGCAAGCTCGGGTCGCCCGTCGCCCTGACGCTCAGGGAGGGCAGGGTCACGGACATCCGGGGCGGACATGACGCCGAGGTGTTCAAAAGGTGGATGGAGGGGCTGAACGACCCGGAAAACATGTACAGGCTCGCCCATTACTCGCTGGGGTTCAACCCCGGCGTCACCGCCATCACGGGGCGGATAGTGGAGGACGAGCGCGTGTTCGGCTGCATGGAGTTCGGCATAGGCAGCCAGGGGAAGTCAATAATGGCTCGCGAGTGGGCGGCTGCCGGGCATACGGACGGGATAGCGCTCAATCCCACGATAATACTGGACGGTGAGGTTTACGAGGAGGACGGCGTCTACATGCACCCGGAGGTCAGGGAGATCTGCAAAAAGATGGGCGTCCCCGGATACTGAGCGAAAGCCTGCAAATACAATCCGATTTCTGCCTTGCCTGGCCGCCGAACCCGGCGGCCAGCCCCTTTTATCGTGATCGTCATGATGATATTATATTCTATAAAATTAATTAAGCATTGCGAGGGATCATTTTTTGCTGTTATTTGGTAAATATCTGGACAAAAGGCTTGAATTAAGAGCGCGGGTCTTCAACCTGCTCGGCATGGTCGGCATGGCCATCGGTCTTCTCGTGGGGTTCGCGAGCGCTATAATTGGTACAGGTATGATAAATATAGCGCTGAACTTCGCGTCATCCCTGTTCGCTGCGGTCATGCTGTATTACGCGAACCGAAGCGGGCGTTTCCATACATGTTACTTGATTACGATAATAGCAGTATTTATGATCGCGTTCCCTGTTATGTTCTTCGCGTCAGGTGGATACCACAGCGGGATGCCGTCATTTTTTGTCTTTGCGGTCGTTTTCACGGCGTTTATGCTTGAAGGCGCGAAATCATTTGCGATAGTCGCGTTTGAAATACTGCTTTATGCCTGCATTTGCCTGTTCGCGTATTTTCACCCCGAGTCGGTGTCTTTTTTTGAATCGGAGCTTGCCGTAGCGACAGATACAATCATAGGTTTTTTTGTGACCAGCCTGGCGATAGTACTCACTGTGACGCTTGTTTTTCAAATGTATGGAGAGCAGCAGCGGATACTATCCGAAAAAAACGCCGCGCTTGAACAGATCGACAGGCTCAAAACGGAATTCTTGGGAAATGTGGCACATGAACTGAAAACTCCGCTCGCTGTCATGATGGGCATCGCTCAAAACGCGCGGCAACAGATGCGCGAAAGCGAAGCCTCGGAAAAACTCGCGCCGGAAATGAAAGCGATTGTATCGGAAGCCGGAAGGATGGCCCTCTTAGTCGAGCAGATACTGGACGCCACGCGCATCGACGAAGGGCGTTTCTCTTTTGACATTAAAGAGTCTTCTGTCGAAGAAATAATACAAACCACTATCAATTCGTACTATCCAATGCTGAAGAGAAATGACAACCACCTTATAATGAGCCTGAGCGACGATATTCCACATGTCCTGGCCGATCCTCACAGGATTTCGCAGGTACTGGTGAACCTGCTGCAAAACGCGATACGGCACACGAAGCGCGGGACAATCACTATTTCCGCGGCTCCAGCGGAAGATTTCGTTAAGATGGATGTGTCCGACACCGGTTGCGGCATAGCGGCGGATCGTATTCCTGTGATATTCGAACGCTTCAAAAGCCACGACAGCGGCAATACCGGAGCCAGCCGCGGCAGCGGGACAGGCTTGGGGCTCTATATATGCAAGCATATCATCGAGGCGCATGGCGGCGAGATTTCTTTGCATAGCGCGCAAGGCCGCGGCACTGTGGTGAGCTTCACCATTCCGGTTTGTCCATGAGCTTCGAGAACACGTATCCTTTATTTCTTGTGCTTCGGATTCTAAAAGCGCTTTCGTCGGTGAAGTTCATTTTTTTCTTGAGGCTGTAGATGTGTTTTTTGACCGTGCCGGTGGAGATGTCAGAAGTATCTCCCCAGACTGCCTCCAGCAGATGCCGTGAACTGACTTCCCTCCCGGCGTGTGTGGCGAGGTACGCCAGAAGCTGAAGCTCTTTCTGTGCCAGCTGTATGGTTTCGCCGTCCACGATTACGTTGCCGTTTAGCATGTTGATCGTCATCGGAGGGATTTCGATTATTCCGGCGCCTCTCGATCTGTCCGCGTTGTAATCCATAATCCTGCGCAATCCGGCGTACACTTTGGCTGAAAGAACTCTTAAATCGAAAGGCTTCGTGATGTAGTCGTCCCCTCCGGCCGCCAGCCCGCGAATTATGTCCTCGCTCGTGTCGCGGCAGGTGAGGTATATTATCGGCGAGGCTGTCATGAGCCGTATTTCTTCGCAAAAATCATATCCTGAGCCGTCGGGCATCTGCACGTCTAAAAGGATTAGACTGGGGCGGAATGACGCGACGGCTTTTTTAGCGTCATTCAATGTTTCAGCGGCATATACGATATAACCTTCCCATTCCAGATGCTTTTTATTGTTGCGGAGAACTTCCTGATCGTCCTCGATTATCAGTATCTTAGCCCCCTGGGTTCCGGCAAAATCGCACATCCGTCTCACGCCTCCAATCAGGCCGTGTATTCCTACGCATTATACCTTTCCGTCTGCCGATGAAAAAAGGCTTGCCCGTGTCTGCCTAGGTAACTTTTTGGTCACTTTCGCTTTTGGCTGATTTTCCATGATAACCTAACTAAAAGTTATGATGGCATTGAGCGGGTAATGATCTTTAATTTTCAGACACTACAACGTTTTATTCTTACTTTTTAATGATGAGTGATGAAGATGAACGATGAACGCAAAGTGATCATGATAGTCGACGACAATATAGCCAATCTGAGGATCGCGAAAAACTCGCTCGCTGATTTTTACGACGTGTTTACCGTCCCGTCCGCCGCGAAGATGTTCGACCTTTTGGAACGCAACAAACCGGAATTGATTCTTCTCGATATCGACATGCCCGAGATGAACGGATACGAAGCGCTCAAAATTTTAAAAGAACGGCCGGAGACCCGCGACATCCTTGTAATATTCCTCACCGGCAAGAGCGATTCGGAAAGCGAGCTCGAGGGCCTTTCGCTCGGCGCTGTGGACTATATATCCAAACCGTTCATGCCTCCGTTGCTCAAAAAACGCATCGAGCTTCACCTGACCGTCGAGGAACAGAAGCGCAGACTGGAAAACCAGGCACGCGTGCTGGAAGAACACCAGGCCGAACTGCGTAAGTTCAACGAGAATCTCCAAAAGATGGTGGAGGAAAAAACAGGGAAGGTCGTCGAGCTTCAGAGGGCGATACTCAAAACCGTCGCCGATCTAGTCGAAAGCCGCGACGACATCACGGGAGGGCACGTCGAACGCACTCAGCACGGTCTGGGGGTGCTGATAGAAGGCTTGGAAGACCTGGGGCTTTACAGGGAACAGATGGAGGGATGGGATAAAGACTTGATGCTGCAATCATCGCAGCTGCACGACGTTGGCAAGATCGCGATAGTTGACAGCATCTTGAACAAACCCGGCCGTCTGACACAGGACGAGTTCGAGGAGATAAAAAAACATACCACGATCGGCGTGCAGATAATCGAAAGGATCGAGGCCAACACGTCGGAAAGCGATTTTTTGAAATACGCGAAAATTTTCGCCGGAACGCACCAGGAGAAGTGGGATGGAACAGGTTACCCGAAGGGGCTTGTCGGAGAAGAAATCCCATTGCAGGGCCGCCTGATGGCCATAGCCGACGTTTATGACGCGCTCATCTCTGACAGACCCTATAAAAAAGCGCTCCCGCACGAAGAAGCTGTGCGAGTCATACTGGAAGGGAAGGGGACCCACTTCGATCCAGTTTTGACCGACGTGTTCGAGCAAGTAGCGGATCAGTTTGCCGTACCCCGGGATTGAGGCGCGACAGCATAATGGGCGGTTCCCGCGTCTGTACCCTCAATAAAACAAAACTCGTCCTCTCTCTGTTTTTTCTGATGATTTTCAACCGGGCGCTCTACGCTGACCAAAATTTCCTGTCCGAATATATTCAGACTCGTTTTTCGGAGGACAGCGCAATTCCGGTAACGACCGCGAACAAAGTAATTCAAACGCGGGACGGGTATATCTGGGTTGCCAGTTACGACGGCCTCATTCGTTTCGACGGGCAGCGATCCAGGGTTTTTGGAAGAAACGATGATTCTTTCCCGACTGACAACATATTTACCATCTTTGAAGACCTGAGCGGGAGGCTGTGGGTCGGCACAAACGATTCCGGGCTGGCGCTTTATCAGGACGGCAAATTTTCGTTTCTCACTCCGGAAGACGGACTCCCGTCGCAGTCGGTCCGTTCAATTGCCCAAGACTCGTCCGGCAACCTCTACGTATCGACCACGTCTGGCCTGGCCTATATCGCTCAATCTCAAGGGATAGCGACGGTCACTATGCCTGACGGCAAACCGATACTCACCGCAAACATCAGCGTCTCTCCAAACAATGACGCATGGTGCGTATTGAATGATGGAAGCATTCTCATAGTACAGCATGGCGCTGTCATTTCTGAAATCTCGGCGGGTTATTTCGACGATTCCAACATTCACTCCATTTTTTGCTCCAAGGACGGTTCCGTATACTTAGGGGCATACGACGGGCGGATATTCGCTTACGACCCGGCAGCCAAGGAATATGCCCAGCTCTTCACCAGCGGCAGGAATACGCCCAACGGGTTCTACGAGGACAGCATGGGCCGGGTGTGGATCTGCTCGGACAACGGGATCGGATATTTCGGGGAAGAGGGTTTTCATCCCGTCGACGGCGCCCTCATAAACAACTCTTTCGAGAACATGATAGAGGACTATGAGGGCAATTTCTGGTTCTCGTCAAGCCGCAACGGAGTCCTGCTCCTTTCGAGGGCCAAGTTGAAAAACGTGTTTTTCGCCTACAGTATGCCGGACAGGACTGTGAACACAATCGCCCGATATCGCGGCGATCTCTACTTGGGCGCGGACGACGGGTTGCTGATCATAGGCCCTGACGGAAAAGAGATTACGAATGATCTGACTGAGACGCTGCGAAACACTCGCATCCGCGCCTTGGCGGCTGACGCGGACGATAATCTCTGGATCGGGACTTATCAGGATTTCGGAGTAGTGCGTTATAAAGACGGCAGATGGGCCTCGATCAATGAAGAAGACGGGCTAGTGAACGAAAGAGTCCGCTCCCTCCGCGTCCGTGACGGGGGCGGGGTTCTTGCGACCACGTCGAGCGGAATATCGATCATACAGGACGGCAAAGTGACGCGAAACTACACCGTCGAAGACGGCTTATCCACCCCTGTGATCCTGAACGCCCTTGAGGGAAAGGACGGGATAATTTACGCTGGCAGCGACGGAGGCGGGATATATAAAATCGACGGGGATACGGTCTCGAACATCACGACGAAAGACGGGCTATCGTCCGGCGTGATTTTGAGAATGACTTCCGACATGGAGAACGGCGGTATTTGGATTTCCACTGGGAACGGCATTTGCTTCATGGACGACTCGGGCGTCCGGAGGATCGACAAGCTGTCCGGGTACGACAACAGCATATTCGACATCAGGGTGATAGGAGACGACGCGCTGTGGCTCCTTGGGTCGTCAGGCGTGTATATATGCGGCAGGTCAAATTTGTTGTCGGACGACGAGCTGCGCATAGAGACGATCGGCAAGCAGGACGGCCTCACATCTCCAGTCACGGCTAACTCATGGAATTATATGTCTGGCGACGGTGTCCTGTATATATCATGCACCAGCGGCATTCACAGCATCGACACAAAGAACGTCTATAAAAACGAAGTCAAGCCGAAACTGATTATCAACAGCGTCACCGTTGACGAGAAACTCATCGAAAACCCTAATCCCTCGGAAACAATAATCATACCGCCGCACACTAAGCGCATTATCATCGATTTTGCCCTGCTGAGCTATATCGAATCTAATAAGAACAGAGCATCCGTCTATCTGGAGGGCTTTGACGGCGAGCCGTCCACGTTCGACATGAACATTGCTACATCCGTGAGCTATACCAATCTGTCGGGCGGGAAATATGTATTGCGTCTGACCGGAAGCAACGCATATCATGTCCAAAGCGATGAAATCACGCTTAAGATCAAAAAAAACCTTAAATTGATCGAGATGCCGTTTACATGGTTCGTATCGTTCATTGCGACGGCCGCGATAGTTTTTTTCACGGCGAAGCAGTACGGCAGATATAAAACACTTCAGAAGGACAGACTTCTGATAGGGGTCAACAAGGCAGCCACTCTTCTCATCGCTGACATCCACGACGATATGGACTACGCGGTTTGGAGAGCGCTTGAGATTCTTGGCGGGAGCGTCGCCGCGAAGGCCGCTTTTCTCTGGCGCAACGGATGCGGCGGAGAAGCCCCTACGCCAAGCAAGGTCACCGTCTGGCATGGAGAGGGGAACGGAGGCGGCGATTTTTGGCCGGTCTCTTTTGATATTCCAATCAGCGGCCTGATTCTGGATTGGGGTACAGATTCTGATGTTAGTTTAAAAAGCGTGGGGTTAGATACTGAACAGCTCGCCAGGTCTGGGATTTCAATAGAAACTATCGGCGACGCAAAGTATTTCACAGTCATCCCTATTGCCATGCAGGAAGGTCTATGGGGCTTTATCGGCTTTGCGAACCATACGCCGAAACAGTTATTTACCGGCGATCAGATAGACATACTCGCATCCGGCGGGCTGCTCATAGCGAGCGCCATCACGCGCAGCGACATGATCATCGATTTCATCGAGGCCAAAGAGACGGCGCTGGCGGGAGCCAAGGCCAAGAGCAATTTCCTGGCCCGCATGTCCCACGAGATACGCACCCCGATGAACGCTATAATCGGCATGAGCGAACTCGCGCTGAGGGAGGATCTCTCGCCTCCCTCAGCCGCGACGTACGTGTCCGGGATCAGTCAGGCTGGGCGCAACCTGCTGTCCATCATCAACGACATACTGGACTTTTCGAAGATTGAATCCGGGGTGCTCCAGATTGAGAACGCCCCCTACAAAATGGCATCCGTCCTGAACGACGTCATTAACGTCATCAGGACGAGGGTGGCAGAGAAGAGAGTGCTGTTCCTGACGGAAGTGGATCCAGGCATTCCAGACAGTTTGCGCGGTGACTCCGCCAGGCTTCGCCAGATTCTCATGAACCTGCTCGGCAACGCCGTGAAATATACGCAGGAGGGTTTCATAAGGCTCACCGTGAGCGCGGTCTCTAAAGGCGACGGCACGATAACCATCAATTTCGTGATTTCCGACAGCGGCATAGGCATAAAGGCCGAGGATATGGAAAACCTCTTCGGGGATTTCGTCAGGGTCGATGCCGAACGCAACAGCGGGATCGAGGGGACGGGACTCGGCCTGTCGATAAGCAGGAGTCTCTGCCGCGCTATGGGGGGCGAAATCTATGTGACGAGCATTTACGGAGAAGGGTCGGAATTTACCGCCACCTTGCCTCAATTCTACGATTCGACGGAGCCAATCGCCTCGGTGAATAACCTGGAAAAGCGCAAAGTCCTCCTTTTCCATGAGCGCCCTCAATACGCCGAATCCATATCGCGCACGCTCGAATCTCTCAGGGTCGTTTTCCGGAAGGCTGCTGAAATGCCTGAGTTCTTTCACGAACTGGCGGGCGGGGGATGGTCTCACGCTTTCGTCTCCTCGTCTGGGGCTGACGAGGCGAAAGAAGTCGTCAGAAAGAATCTCTTGCCGACAAAGGTAGTGTTGCTGGTCGATGTTGGAGAATCGCTCTCTCCATCCGGGCTCAACAGCATCATGCTGCCGGTATGGGCTGTTCCGGCGGCAAACCTCTTGAACGGGGTGAACATGTCCATAAGGGAAAAATTGATCGATGTACATTTCATAGCGCCGAGAGCCAGAATACTGGTTGTGGACGACATCGCTACGAACCTCCAGGTGGTGAGCGGCCTGCTTTCGCCGTATCGGGTGAAAATCGACACATGCATGAGCGGGGCGGAGGCGGTAAGGCTCGTCAGGGAACACGAATTCGACATGGTGCTCATGGATCACATGATGCCCGGGATGGACGGCATAGAGGCAACAATGAGGATAAGGGGGCTTGGCGGGGGGCGGTTTGTCAAACTTCCGATAATAGCGCTCACCGCAAACGCCATATCGGGCATGAGAGAAAAATTTCTCGAGAGCGGATTCGACGATTACCTAGCCAAGCCCATTGAAATATCCAAGCTGAACGCCATCATAGAAAAATGGGTGCCCGAAGAAAAACGCATGAAGTCCATACTGCCTGAGGTGAAAGGCGATTCGTCACCCGCGTCCATTGCGATCGAGGGGCTGGATTCGGCAAGGGGGATTGCCGTGACCGGCGGAACAGAGGAAGGATATCTCAAGGTGCTGAGGCTGTACTGCAAGGATGTCGCCGAACGGCTGATTTTTTTGAGAGAATTTGAAAGAAACATGGAAGATTCTATTCCTGACGACTCGTCTCTGTCTATGTTCATCACCCAGACGCACGCTTTGAAAAGCGCTTCGGCCAGCATCGGGGCGTCGGAAATTTCGAGGGCCGCGGCCGAGCTGGAAGCGGCGGGAAAGAGCCGCGGCATTGAGACTATCAAGTCCACGCTCGGCGAGTTTTGCGACGGGCTCTCCGCTCTGGCGGAGCGCATAAACAGGGCCGTTCAGATGAAAGAGGGCGACGGCGAAGGATCCGTCGACTTACGGGACGAAGTTCTGCGCGGAGCTTTGCGAAAATTGAAAGACGCGCTCGTCTCGGAGGACGTGAGGACGGCGGACGTGATTCTGGACGAGCTTTCCAATGTGTACCAGGATACGCTCACGGCCGGATCCCTGTCGAGGATCTCCGATTGCGTCCTCACCTCTGATTTCAAGAAGGCGGTCGATGAGGTCGAAATCCTTCTGACTATTTCAATGGAACGGCTCGAATGAAGTTAAAATCCGCTGCGCGCCGGCTTTTCAAGAAAATGATTTTCCTGTCATTGGCCGCTTCGCTGACCGGCTCACTTTTAGTCATACGCGCGACGAGCGCGCCGCGGCAAGAGCCGGCATCCCCGGAGACCGTCTACGAAAAATTTCTGGATATCCCAGGCGTCACGGAAGAAGAGGCGGAAGCGGTCGAAAGGCTGCGCGGCATCGGCGCGTCATTTGTTTTCGGGATGGAACCCAGCGCCGAATGTTTCATTCAGCGGGACGGAAGCGTGGGGGGCTTCAGCGCGCTGCTCTGCGATTTGCTGAGCGGGCTGTTCGGAATCCCGTTCACGCCGGAGATTTACGACTGGGACGACCTCATGGACGGCCTGGCTTCCCATGACATAGACTTCACGGGCGACCTGACGGCCACGCCGGAGCGTCAGGAGGAGTATTGGATGACCGGCCCCATCGCGAGGCGGTCGCTCAAGTACATGTACCTCGCTGGCGGCGAAAGCCCCTCCGAAATCGCAAGGTCGAGGACAGTCCGTTACGCCTTCCTCGAGAGGACCACCACCTATGAGCAGGCGAAGCTGTCCCTGGCGGGAGAATACAAGATAAGTTACGCCAAGAATCTGGATACCGCTTATCGGATGCTGAAGAACAAAGATATCGACGCCTTTATCGTCGAAAGCCCGTTCGAATCGATTTTCGATGAATACGGCGGCGTGACGACGGAGGCGCTCACGCCGCTGGTTTATGGGCCGGTCTCTCTCGCGACGCGGAACCCTGAACTCGCCCCTCTCATCTCAGTGACGCAAAAAGCCCTGGAAAACGGCCTCTCCAGACATCTGCCCGAACTCTACGCCCAAGGGTACAAGGATTATACCCGCGACAAATTTCTAAAAGGGCTGACCCAGGAAGAGACAGAATATATCGCAGCCCACGGGGAGGGCGGGGCGCCGGTAAAAATCGCCGTCGAGTACGATAATTACCCCGCCGCGTTCTACAACGAGGGGGAAAAATCATGGCAAGGGTGCGCCTTGGACGTCCTGGCGGAAATTGAACGCCTGAGCGGGCTGCGTTTCGCTCAAATCCACCGGGACAGGCTGCTCTGGTCGGACATGCTGCGAATGCTCGAGAGCGGCGAAATCGCGCTGGTCAGCGAACTCATAATGACGGACGAGAGAAAAGGGCGTTTCGCTTGGCCGGACAAACCTTACATGACCGACGAATACGCGCTTATATCACGTACCGACATACCCGACATCACGATCAACGAGGTTTTTCGGTTCAAGGTCGGCCTGAGCAGAAACACAGCTTATACGGAGATGTTCCGTCAATGGTTCCCCGGGCACGCGGAAACGCGGGAGTACACGGATGTATTGGATGCGCTCGCCGCCCTCGACAGCGGCGAGGTCGATCTCGTCATGGGAACGCGAAACCAACTGCTTGCCCTTACGAATTATATGGAAAAACCGAATTTCAAGGCCAACATCGTATTCAACCAGACGTATGGCTCCTATTTCGGCATAGACCAAAATGAGAGAGTCCTCTGCTCCATCATCAGCAAGAGCCTCCGCATGATCGACACCGAGGTCATAGCCAACCGCTGGAAAAACCGCATATTCGACTACCAGGGAGTGCTGGCTCGCGCGCGGATCCCGTGGCTGATAGGGGTTTCAGTCTTGATGTTGTTCGCCGCGGCCCTGCTTCTGATCCTGTTTTTCAAAACCAGGCAGACCGGGAAAGCCCTTGAACTGACGGTCAGGGAGCGGACAAGAGAGCTGGAGATACAGACCGAGGCCGCACAGGCGGCGTCTGAGGCCAAAAGCAGCTTTCTGGCCCGGATGTCCCATGAGATACGCACCCCGATGAACGCTATAATCGGCATGAGCGAACTCGCTATCCGAGAGTACGGAAAACCGGAAGGACTCAATTTCATCGCGGAAATAAGGCAGGCCGGGACAAACCTGCTATCCATTATCAACGACATCCTTGATTTTTCCAAAATCGAGGCGGGCAGTTTGCAGATCAACCAGGCGCCATACGGCACGGCCTCCTTGCTGAACGACGTGCTCACGATCATTCACGTGCGCATGAAGGAAAAGCCGGTTCGGTTGATTCCCGAGATAGATTCCGCGCTGCCAGCGGCATTGGAAGGAGACGAGACCAGAGTGAGGCAGATATTGCTCAACCTGCTCTCCAATGCCGCGAAATATACCAGCGAGGGGTTCGTCAAGTTCAGCGCCTCGGGAGAAAGAACAGGCGACAGGAGGATAAACCTAACATTCCGCGTGGCCGACAGCGGGATCGGCATCAAGCCGGAGGATGTCGGGAAACTCTTCGGCGATTTTGTCCGCGTCGATCAGAACCGCAACGTGAGCGTCGAGGGAAGCGGGCTCGGGCTCGTCATCGCCCGCAGCCTCTGCCGCGCGATGGGCGGGGACATCTCCGTCGAAAGCGAATACGGAAAGGGCTCCGTATTCACGGCTGCCATTATCCAGACGATCGCGAATGACCAGCCTGTCGGCGACGTCGGCGTCAAGATCAGCGCCACGCCGCGATATGAAGACGTTCGTTTCACGGCGCCCGGCGTCAGCGTCCTTCTGGTAGACGACATAGCCACAAACCTGATGGTGATAAAAGGGCTGCTCGCGCCATACGGTATGAATGTATCGACATGCCTGAACGGCAGAAAAGCCATCGAGCTTGTGGAGAAAGAATCCTTCGACATCGTGTTTATGGATCATATGATGCCGGAGATGGACGGCTTGGAGGCGACCGAGACAATCAGGGCGATGGAGGGAGATTACTTCAAGACGGTGCCGATCATAGCGCTCACCGCCAACGCGATATCCGGTATGCGGGAGATGTTTTTAGCAAACGGCTTTAACGACTATCTCGCCAAACCGATAGAGATACCTAAGCTGAACGAAATCATGGAGCGCTGGATACCGAAGGAAAAGAGAGTGAAACGCGAACGCCGCTCACGCGATCTCGCCGATGTGTCCGAAATAGGTATCGAGATCGAGGGTCTCGACGTGTCAAAAGGCCTGGCCATGACCGGGGGAACCCTTGAAGGCTACGTCAAGGTGCTCGAAACTTACTGCCGGGACGCCGCTAAACGGCTTGAAATTCTCTCCGGCGGGCTTGGCGAGGAGAACCTTGAACTTTTCACGACTCAGGTACACGCTCTCAAAAGCGCCTCCGCGAGCATAGGCGC
>JAIRNC010000063.1 GCA_031258255.1 Synergistaceae bacterium | reverse complement strand
GGGCTGTATTTCTTCTGTACGAGGTTGTACCCGTTCCTGCCAAGGGCAGGGTATATGTTCAGTCCGTCGGTCCGCACCTCGCTCCCCTTGGCGACCGTGCTTTCGGCGAACGAAAGCGCCACCGCGCTATTAACGGCGCCCACGACTCTCATGCGGGCAAACCGGGGCTTCCCATCCGCCGACAGAGACACTGACACCATGACGGCTGTCTTTTCGGCGCCCCTGCCGCGCTTGCCGCCCTCATCGGCGGCGCCGAAAAAAGCCTCGTCCATCTCCACGATGCCGCACGTCGATCCGCCAAAAGCCGTCAGTCCGGCTGCAAAAAATTACATGTGAGATTCAGTCAAGATATTCCTTACAATATCCGGCGCTTTTTCGATTACTTTCAAATAAGCACGCGCGGCTGGTTCTGGCTGGCGCTTTCCTTGTTCCCAATTTCGCAGCGTGTAAAGGGACAAGCCAAAGGAAGCGGCGAAAGACGCTTGCGTCAAACCCAGCCTCGCGCGGATCGCTTTTACATCGACGCGTTCAGGGATATGAACGCGATACGATTCCTCCGGCATTTCACCGCGCGATATGGCAATCGCTTCTTTGACGCTATCGACTATACGATTTCCGATACCCATGTCTTTTCTCCCCGTTTCGGATATTGCTCTATCAGGATTGCCGTCAGATCTTTCAAGGCGTTGTGTTCTGCCTTAGTGATATTTGCCCGGTCATTTTTAGCGAAAATATTCAAGGCAAAAAGCGGAATGTTTCCCGAGTGAAAAAAGACGGTGTTTCAATGACTGTAACCGGCGCAACCGTATCCATATAACGAGTATAAGCCATTGGCTTACATAGGTCAACTGATCCATGCCTGCGCGGATGTGGGCCATTCCCCGTAGTTTTGTTCAAAAAGGCGATTCTCAGCATCACGCGCTTTTCTCACAGCATCGCGCTCACAAAGCCGTCGCCGGCGATGACGATATGGTCGTCGAGCTTGATCCCTAGCAACTCCCCTGCGTCTTTTATCCGCCTGGTGACATCCCTGTCCTTGTCGCTCACGTCGAGGGAACCGCTCGGATGGTTGTGGGCGATGATTATTGACGCGGCCCTGTCCTCCATCGCGGGCGCGAACACCTCTCGCGGGTGAACGAGCGAAGCCGTTAGCGTGCCTACCGATATCGTGTGGGTTTTTATGAGGCGCCTTGCCCCGTCAAGCGTGAGCATCACAACGTACTCCTGCTTTTTGCGCCTGATGAAATCAAGCTGCTCCGCGGCTTTTTCCGCGCTGTCGATCAGCGGGCGGGGCTTTTTCGCAAATTTCCTCTTCCAATACTCCAGGGCAGCGAAGACGATTGTGGCCTTGGCGTCGCCGATGCCCTTGATCGCTTTAACGTCATCAATCGTCAGGTTTTCGATGCCTGCCTTGTCAATCGAGGAGCTGAGGTTTTTGGCGATCTGCTTGAAGTCATTGCCTCTGCCCCCGCTGCCGATCACGGCTTGAAGCAGTTCGATGTCCGTCAGGGCCTCCGCGCCCTTCCTCTTCAGTTTTTCGCGGGGCATGTCTTGCTTGCTTCGCATACCTGCCTCCCTCATCCTTTCTCAAAATATGAGCCGTCTCGCCTGGCGCGACCAGCTCCATAACACCCTGCGCTGACATTACTGCATCACAATATAAAGGGCAATCAGGCAATTGAGAGTTCTCTGCTAAATTACGTAGAATTCATGATTTTTTAATAGGTATTAAATATTAAAATGAACCAATGCATCTTTATAGTTCATAAATCTCCACGTGTCATACTCCTTGACAGGGAGGTGAGATGGTCGGCCATTCAGGCGCAAACGGTTTCAGGGCACAAAATCTAAAAACCAATTGGAGGCGTTTATCATGTTGGATATCCTGAATAAGTTTAACGAAGTGCTCTGGGGAGACGCGATGATTTTCCTGAGCATCGGCATAGGGCTTCTGTTTACGGTCGGCACTGGGTTCGTGCAGATCCGCCTCTTCGGGCCGATGCTCGGCCAGTTGCGCAGCGGCAAGGACTCGGCCAGAGGTATCTCATCTTTTCAGAGCTTCGCCATGGCCCTGGGCGGCCGCGTCGGGGTCGGCAACATAGCCGGCGTCGCCACGGCGATCTATTTCGGGGGCCCCGGCGCCGTGTTCTGGATGTGGCTCATGGGCTTCCTGGGGGCAGGCACAGCCTTCGCGGAATCGATACTGTCGCAGACCTTTAAGGAAGAGGTGAGCGGGGAGTATCGAGGCGGACCCGCGCAGTTCATCGCTCTGGGTACCGGCCAGAAATGGCTCGGCGCCCTCTTCGCCGTCACCTCCTTCATTGCCTGCTGTATCACCGGCCCCTCCCTCCAGACCTTCAATATCGCTGACTCGATGAAAATAGCTTTCGGCGTGCCTCCTATCGCGGTAGGCGTCACAGTGTCGGTGTTGTTCTGCATCATTGTCTTCGGAGGCGTGAAGCGCATAGGGAAATTCGCGGAGATAGTCGTGCCGTTTATGGCTGTGGCTTACCTGATAATCACCGTCGTGGTGCTTGCCGTCAATTTCGCGAACATACCGGCGATGCTCGCCCTGATCTTCCGCTCCGCCTTCAACATGGAAGCCACTTTCGGCGCTATTTTCGGCGGCACGGTCATGTGGGGGGTAAAGCGCGCGGTCTACTCCAGCGAGGCGGGGATGGGCACGGGAGCTATCGCCGCAGCCGCCGCTGAGGTGTCGCATCCGGCAAAACAGGGCCTGGCCCAGGCGTTTTCCGTCTATGTGGACACGCTCATCGTCTGCACCTGCACAGCCCTGATGATCCTGTCCACCGGGGCCTACAACGTGGCCGGCGCGGACGGGGAGACTATGATAATCCACAACCTGCCCGGCATCGGCGAGGGCGCTGGATATACGCAGGCAGCGATAGACTCCCTGGCGCCTGGCTTCGGCGGCGCTTTCGTGGCTATCGCCATTTTCTTCTTCGCCTTCACCACTATCCTATCCTTCGGGTTTTATACGGACAGCGCGGTCTCCTTCTTCTTCGGTGAAAATAAGCACCTCAAAAAAATTCAGCTCGCGGCGAAAATCCTCTCCGTCGGAATGATACTGTACGGCAGCGTGAAAGAGGCTGACATAGTGTGGGGCCTGGAGGACATGGGAGTCGGCATGATGGTGTGGACCAACCTGATCGGCCTCGTTCTAACCCACAGGCTCGTGTTCAAACTGCTGAAAGATTATGAGAGGCAGGTAAAAGACGGGATAGAGCCGGTGTTCCACCCTGACGCATTGGGCATCAAAAACGCCGGCCTGTGGAATAAAATCAACAGCCTTTAGGCTGCAAAACCGCCTGAGGGGCTGTATGCCTGGCGCTGTCGGCAAACAGCGCGCCAGGCCCGCTGCCCAGGGGTACGCAGTAGCTTGCAACGGACAAGGCGCGGCGGCCATGACGTGCCGCCGCGCCAAATACGACAGCTAAGGAAGCGCCTTGAGGCTGGTCTTGTCCCTGCCGGATGTTCTGCCCTCTTCGTAGTCCGCCTTGAAATACGACAGCTGAACCCTCAGTTCCCCGGAGAGATCCGACAAATTCTCCGCCCTCTCCGCGATTTTCTCAGATGCCGACGCGACTTCTGCGACGCCAGTCCGGATATGCTCGCCCGCGCTGGCCGTGTCGTTTATCTTCATAGACATGCTCTGGACAGCCTCCGCTATCTCCTCGCTCGAAGCGGCCTGCTCCTGCGCGATCGCGGCCAGATCCTGGGTGGAGGCTGCGATGTCGCGCAAAGAGGAGATCATGTTAGATATGGCGCTTTCCGTCTTGGAGGAGAGATCCTTCGCCTTGTTCGAATCTGACTCGTTCTCCTGAGCGTAGCTGACGATCGTGTCGAGTTCGGACGTTATGGCCGTAGCCAGATCGGCGATATTTTTCGCAGCCACGTTGCTGTCCTCGGCAAGCTTGCGAACCTCCTCGGCCACCACGGCAAAACCCCTTCCGGCGTCTCCGGCGCGCGCGGCCTCTATGGCGGCGTTCAGGGCCAGCAGATTTGTCTGGTCTGCGATGCTCCCTATTTGCGAGACGAAGCCCTGTATCTGGCGCGCCCTGTTGCCCAGTTCGAGCACGGCGGATGTAGCAGCCGCTGAGCTCCGCGCGACCCTGCTTATCCCCTCCACGACGCTGTGCACCGCGCTCATCCCCGTGTCTCCGGCCCTCATGGCCTCGTCGACCTTGCGCGCGATGTCGGTTCCCTTTTCGGCCGTGGTCTGTGCGCCGGCGGAGACCTCTTCCACTGAGGCGTTGACCTCTTCGCTAGACGCGGCCAGGGCCGAGAGGTTTACGCCCATTTCGTCGACGTTCGCCCGGAACTCCTCGACGGAGGCGTTCGTCTGCTCTGCCGTGGATGAGAAATCCTGAGAGGCGTCCGATATGTGGTCGCTGGCGCCTTGTATGGACTTGACTACGCCGCGCAGCGTTACAGCCATCTTCTCCAGCTCCTGCCCCATCTGGGCGATCGCGTCGCGCCCTGCTGCCGAAAAATCTACGGAGAGGCCTCCGGCGGCGAATTGAATGATTTCTTCTTTCATCGTGCCGATGGGTTTCGTTATATAGCCCGCGATCAGTAAACTCATCGCGAGCGTGACCACTACGGCCGCGAGCGCCACGATGCCGCTCCTGACCGAACCGCGCTCGGAATCCTCCGCCAAGGACTTCTGCATGATGTCAGTATGTTCTGTCATGGAAGTCGCGAGTTCGCGCAGCAGATTAACGTATTCGACCGCCTCGGGCTCGAGTTCGTTGAAAAATTTCTCTATGGCCTCCTGATCCCTGTTTTCAGCGCCGAGTTCGATACATTCATCCTGTTCGGTGCGCATTTCGGCGGCGGCTCTTTCGATCTGTCTCAGCGTTTCCACCGATTCATCATCTCTCAAGACTTTCTTCACCCTGTTGAGAAGCTCTACGTTCTCTGCCCTTCTGCTCTGCAGATCGGCGTTGATTTCATCGTACCGTCTGCTGTCCGTATTGATGATGATCTTGAGCACGTCTTTCTGCGTCGCCTGAACGTGGGTCCTCATTACAGCGAGATCCGATGTCGGTCTGGTGAAATTTTCGTGCGCATCGACAAAACCCTTGCTGGTCGCTACGGCATCACGATATGAAACGAACGTCAGGATAATGAGGACCAGTAACGGTATTCCTGCCAGGATAGCCAGCTTCGCTCCGATGGATCTGTTTTTCAGCCACGACATAATAAATTCCTCCTTGAAATATTTAATGCTTTATATTCGTTGCCTGATCTGGCGACTTAAGGGAAAACACACGTGTATCAATTACTGAGTAAACTAACATAATTAACTTTAATTTTATTGCAAAACAAGTATAACTATATGCTAACATAATTAATCATGGCGATCAATGGTTGTTGTCAAATTACGTAACGAAAGCCGTCCGGCTTGAATTTTTCCGATGCGCGGTGTGTCAGCGCAAACGGGACGCCGCCTCACGGCATGATATCCCGCAAATATCCTTTGCATGTGTTTTAGTGTTACAATAACAGCTCGCGGAGGTTTCAAAACTCCGCGGCGGGGGTATTTTGCCATGAAATGTCAGAACGTGAAACGAATGGCCGTAGTTTTCCTGGCCGCCATTGCGTTTTGCGCCACCGCGCTGTGTGGGGGGCTTTACGCCGGAGAGATCAGCCTGGACCTGCCGCCGCTCAATGAGGGGCCGGAGGGGTTCGCTGGGTTAAAGTGGGGGGATCCGGCCGACAAGCTCGATGACTATATCATGCTCAACGAAGGCGAGTCCGGAGGCTCTGAGCTGTACATCGTCCACGGTGACGGCAGGACGTGGGAAGGGTTTGCCGTGGACGAAATAGGGTTCTCATTCCGGCGCAACCAGCTCGTGATGGTGAGGCTGTCGCTGGCTGGATCCGTGAAATCCGACGATGTGAGGGAGCGCGCGGTGAAAAAGTACGCCGAACCATCGCTCGAAAACCAAAGGGGCGGCGGCGTGTCATACGTGTGGAACGACAACGACCTAGGCGTGATCATCACGCTGCACCCCTCGAAAAGGCCAGAGGTCTTCCTGATGAACCACACGCTCGCGCGAGCGCTTTCTATGTGACGCATTCGGGTTCGCGTCAAAACAGCGGCGACGCCTCCATCCACGATCCGACGCAACGGCGGGCAAATTCCTTGCAATCTGCAAAAAACATGATATACTCCCCTAATTGACAGCAAGTGGAGGATGCGCCTCTCACCTGATGGCTTCAGGCCATGGGTTAAGATCGGGACTAGTTTCAGGGCCGTGGCGCATTGTGCGTTGCGGCCCTTGTTTTTCAAAATACTGCCAGGAGGTGGTCGGTCATTAGCAACACCAACGCCTATAAGGAAGATGAGCCGCGCGTCAACTCGGAGATCAGGGCTAGCGAGGTACTCTTAATTGACGATCAGGGAAACAAGCTCGGCGTAGTGCCGACGAAGGAGGCGCTGCGTCTCTCAGAGGAGCGGGAACTCGACCTAGTCGAGGTTGCGCCCCAGGCGACCCCACCCGTCTGTAGGATACTGGACTACGGAAAATACCGGTTTCAGCAGCAGAAGCGGGACAAGGACGCGCGGAAAAAGCAAAAGAACCAGACCGTGAAAGAGATGAAGATGCGCCCGAAGATCGACCAGCACGACTACGACTTCAAGGTACGCGCCATCAAGGGCTTCCTTGAGGACGGGCACCGGGTGAAGGTCTCCATCTTCTTCCGGGGCAGGGAGATGGCTTTCCTCGACCGTGGGCGCGAGGTTTTAAATCGAGTGATGTCCGACATCAGCCCGTTAGGGAAGGTCGAGACGGAGCCGCGCATGGAGGGTGCCTACATGAGGATGATGGTCAGCCCCGGCAGCGTCATGGGCGCCCCGGCGCCTGCAAAGCAGCCGGAAAAACCTAAGCAGGCCGGACGCGAGGGCGGCGCGGAAAAAGCGTAAGACGACAGATTAAATCAGGAGGGGTCTCCAATGCCCAAGATGAAGACACATTCAGCCACTAAGAAGCGTTTCCGAGTGACCGGCTCAGGCAAGGTCACGTATCAGAAGGGCGGACGCCGCCACAACTTCATGCACAAGAACGCGAAGCGTCTGCGCAGGCTGCGCGAGAAGGGCGTCGTGCCGCCGCAGTTCGAGAAGATGTTCAAAAAGCTGCTCCCCTACGCCTGACCTAGCCCCAGCACGACCGAATCGAACGAATCAGAGGAGTGACGCAACATGCGAGTAAAAGGCTCCAGCGCGAGCAGAAGGAAATTAAAAAAATTATTTTCCATAACCAAGGGCTACTGGGGACGGAAAAAGAACGTATACCGCAGGGCGAGGGAAGCGTTCCTCAAATCCCTCACGAGGATGTACCACGACCGCAAGCGCAAGAAGAGGGACTTCCGCAGGCTGTGGATCATGAGGATAAACGCGGCCGCCAGGATGAACGGGATGCAGTACAGCACTCTCATGAACGGTCTCAAGAAAGCCGGCGTCGCCGTCAACCGCAAGATGCTGGCCGATCTCGCCGTGCATGACGCCGCGGCCTTCTCGCAGATCGTCTCCAAGGCGCGGGAGGCTCTCCCGGCGTAAGGGCGCGAAATACACAGCCCGGCATGAGGACATACAGTTCCGCAGGGGTAGAAAAGTACATCACTTTGGGGTTCCTGTCGCTTATCCTGGCGGGAACCCTCTTATTATTGGCAGCGAGCTTCGCGGGCGACGCGCCGCTAGCCCCGGCTGACGCGCTTTTTTTGTCAGCGTCGGCCGTGTGCGTGACGGGCTTTTCGCCCATCGGCCCCATAACGGCCCTCCCGACGGCGGCCCAGATCATACTGCTGATCCTCGTGCAGCTAGGAGGCGTGGGCATCATGGGCGCGACCACGCTTTTGGCCTTCATGACCGGCAACAGGCTGCAACTTAGGCAACGGCTGTTCATAGCGACGGAGATGGGATCAGACTCCCCCACCATGGTGCTGGGCCTGCTCAGGTTCGTCGTCATATTCACCGCGGCGTCCGAGCTGGCAGGGGCGTGCGTCCTTGCCACGAAGTTCGTAGCGGACGGCGCGCCTACCGGCAAGGCCGTCTGCGACGCCGTATTCCTCTCCGTGAACGCGTTTTGCAGCGGTGGCTTCGCGCCCTACCCGGACAGCCTCGCCAGGTTCGGATCGTCGGTCATGGTGCCTGGCGTGTTCATGACCCTCATGATGATCGGCGGCATCGGCTTCCCGCTGATATCCGAGCTGCGGGACAGATTCCTCGGGCGAGTGAATTTCCTCTCCCCCTACGCCAAGATCGTGCTGATATCCACCGCCGCTTTCACCGTAGGCGGCGCTGCGCTGTACGCCGCCGTCGAGTGGAACTCCGCGTTCAGCGGCCTACCAGGATGGTCTCGGCTCTGGAACGCCCTCTTCGCGAGCGTCTCCGCGCGAGGCGGCGGCTTCTACACGGTGGACTACTCGCACTGGTCGGCTGAGGGCCTGATGGTGACGCTCTTCCTCATGTTCATAGGCGGCGCGCCGTTCTCGACCGCTGGCGGCCTCAAGGTCACCACGTTCGCCATCCTATTGCTGGCTGCGGCGAGCGAGCTCAGGCAGGAGGAGGACATCGTAGTCTATCACAGGAGGATACCGTACTCGACCGTCCGGCGCGCACTGGCGATCGCCTTCATTTATATCATCACGCTCTTTGTCGCCGTTGGGGCGCTCTCAAAGCTGGAGCCGTTCCCGTTCTCGCGGCTGGTGTTCGAGGCCGTGTCGGCATTGGGCACGTCGGGCCTTACGAGCGGCGTCTCGGAAAATCTTTCAAACGCCGGCAAAATGGTGATAGTATTGTTGATGTTCTGGGGAAGGGTCGGCATACTGACGTTCTCGTACTCGCTCGTAAGGCGCGAACACTCTCGAAACGTGAGTTTCCCGGACACGAACATCCCCATAGGATAGGGCACGCGTTAGGAGGCGGGCGCATTGGCAAGTGGCGGGAAGAACAAGCACACGTACCTCGTCGTCGGGCTGGGGCGTTTCGGAAGCGCGCTCTCAACCCGGCTGGTCGAGTCCGGGGCGCAGGTCATAGCTGTGGATCGCGTCCGCGCGAGGGTGGAGGAGCTGTCGGGCAAGGTGGAGTACGTCGGGCAGCTGGACGCCACAGACGAGGCGGCTCTGGTCAAGATCGGCGCCAAGATGGTGGACGTGGCCGTCGTGTGCCTGGGCGAACGGATCGAGGACTCTATCATGGCGACCGCGATCTTAAAGGAGCTGGGCGTGCCGAACATAGTGGCCCGCGCGGCGGAGGACCTTCACGCCCGTGTGCTGCGGAAGGTGGGCGCTCACAGGGTCATTTCCCCTGAGGCTGAGATGGGCCGTAGGCTGGCGGACCTCCTGGAGAACCCGTGGATGGACAAATTCATCGAGTTCGACGATGAAAACCTGCTCATGGGCAAGATAAAGGCCCAGGCCGACATGACGGGCAAGACGCTCAAGGATCTGGCCATGCCGGCAAAGTACGGGTCAACAGTCGTCCTGGTGGAGCGCGGCGGCGCGAAGCTCCTGCCCACCGCCGACCTATCCATCGAGGATGACGACGAAATATGGCTTTTCGGGGAGAGGAACCGCCTGGCCCCATTGCTCGACGAGCTGGAGGCGGACGAAACAGACGAAGATGACATGGAGGAGTCCAGATGAAGGAAAAACTGGCGGAATTGCGCCTTGACGGGGAGAAGCGCATTGAGGCGGCCTCGACCTTGGCGGAACTGCAAGCCGCAAAGGGGGCGCTCGTGGGCAAAAAAAGCGCGCTCACGGAACTGCTCAAGGAGATACCGAAGCTCGACCCCGCGCGCCGCCCCGAGATGGGGAGCGCGACGAACGAGCTCAAGAACTACCTCGCAGGGCTGATCGAGGAGCGGGAGGAGGCGTTGCGGCTCAAGAGCGCGGAAATATCGCCAGACTTCGACCTCACCGTCCCCGGGATACCGCCGCTTTCGGGCGGCCTGCACCCGATAACGCAGATGAGATACGACCTCGACGACACGTTCCGCTCGCTGGGCTTCGAGATCTTCCAGGAGGATGACATAACGAGCGAGCTGTTTGCCTTCGACAACCTCAACTTCCCTCCGGATCACCCGGCCCGCGAGAGCATGGACACCTACTGGCTCAGAGGGCACGACCACGGGCGCGGCGGCGAGCGTCTCTGTCTCCGGCCGCACCTGACCGGCGCCAGCGTCCGCTACATGAAAAGCCACGAGCCGCCGTACCGCTTCGTATATCCCGGGCGTGTCTACAGGAACGAGACGACGGACGCGCGCCACGAGCGGGCGTTCTTCCAGTACGAGGCGCTCATAGTGGACAGGGACGTCCCGTTCTCCTCGGGCAGGGTCATGGTGAAGGGTATCCTCGACAGGGTGTTCGGGCGCGATGTGCCTGTACGGATGAGGGTCGGCTTCTTCCCGTTCGTCGAGCCTGGCTTCGAGATAGACATGGGCTGTCTCGTGTGCGGCGGCAAGGGGTGCAGCGTCTGCAAGTACGTCGGCTGGATCGAGATCATGCCCGGCGGGACGCCACACCCGAACGTGCTCAGGTCGGCGGGTCTGGATCCCGCCCTGTACACGGGCTTTTACGTGAACATAGGGCTCGACCGGCTCGTGATGATGCGCTACGGCGTGGACGACGTGAGGCTCTTCCACAGCGCCGACCTGCGCTTTTTGAGTCAATTCAGATAGGGAGAACGCTCAAATGAAAATTTCGTTAGACTGGCTAAAAGACTACATAGACCTGCCCGACGGCACCAGCCTCCAGAAAATAGCCTACGACCTCACCATGTCCACCGTGGAGGTCGAGGGGTGCGAGGCCATGTCCGAAAAGTTCCAGAACATCGTCGTGGGCGAAATCATCGAGGTGCTGCCCCACCCCAACGCCGACAAGCTCAAGATCTGCCGGACGGACATAGGCTGCGGCGAGACAAGGGAGATCGTCTGCGGCGGCACTAACCTAAAAGGCGGCATGAAGGTCGCGGTGGCGAAGCCAGGCGCCATGGTTCGCTGGCACGGCGAGGGCGGCCTCGTTGAGATAAAGAACGCGAAACTGCGCGGGGTTGAGAGCTACGGCATGATCTGCGCCTCCTCGGAGATAGGCCTCTTTGAGCTCTTCCCTGCCGACGGCGAGGCCGTGATCATCGACCTCTCCGATTTCGACGCCCGTCCGGGGACACGGCTCGAGGCGGCGCTTGGGATCGACGACGTGATACTGGAGATAGACAACAGATCCCTCACGAACCGCCCCGACCTCTGGGGACACTACGGCATCGCCCGCGAGCTGTCGGCGCTGTACGACGTCCCGCTAAAGGAAATCCCGGCGGCCGAGGCATTGAAGGGCCTTGCCCCTGGCCCGGGCCTCCGTGTGGGCATAGACGTCCCGGAGCGGTGCGCCAGGTACATGGGGTTCAGGATTGAGAACGTGTCCACGAAGGCGGCCTCCTTCAAGATCCAAAGCCGCATCTGGCGTGTCGGCCAGCGCCCGATAAACGCGCTGGTGGACATCACGAACTACGTGATGCTGGCCGTGGGCCAGCCTACCCACGCCTTTGACCACGGCAACATAAAGGGCGGCATCACAGTGCGCATGGCGCGAGACGGGGAGAAGCTGACGCTGCTGGGCGGGCGTGAACTCTCCCTCACAGCCGAAGACCTGGTGATAGCGGACGACGACGAGGCTGTGGCCCTGGCAGGCATAAAGGGCGGCAGCAAGGATTCCATCCTGGACGATACGACGGACGTGATACTCGAAATCGCGAACTTCTCCCCTATCGGCATACGCAAGACGGCTACGCGGTTCGAAACCCGCACGGAGGCCTCCGTCCGCTTCGAGAAGGGCATCGACCCACAGCGCGCCGACCTGGCGGCGTCCATGGCGGCCTCGCTCTTCGCTGACGAATTCCCAGGGATGCGGATAACGGCTTTCACGGACAACTACCCGAGGCCGCTGGGACGGGCCCTGGTCGAGGTATCGCTGGGCTGGCTCGCTAAGAGGATGGGCCAGGGCATCCCACAGGAGGCCATGCTCTCGACCCTGGGACGCCTCGGCTTCACAGCGGAAATCGACGGCGATGTGATGACCGTATCGGCGCCGACGTGGCGCTCCACGGGGGACATCTCGCTCCCCGACGACATCATGGAGGAGATAGCGCGACTGCACGGATACGAGAACTTCACGCCGACGCCGATCACGTCGACGTTCGAACGCCCCATAAACCAGAGGGGGCACGAACTTGAGCGTCGTTTGCGCGAGTACCTATCGTTCCGTTGCGGGATGCAGGAAGTGTTCACGTACCCCTGGGTGAAGGACGAGCACATAGAGGCCCTCTCGCTACCGACGGACGGGATGTTCCAGCTGGCTGCCCCTCCAGCGCCAGACGAGAGCCACATCCGCTCGTCGCTTTTGCCCAACCTGATCGACGCCGTCTCGAAGAACGTAAGGTTCGCGGAATTCGCTGACGGGTTCGCGATATACGAACTCGCTCAGGTCTACATCGACCACGGCTACGAGACGCGGCAGGACGAGCGCGAAAAGCTCCCCGTTCAGCGGCGGCGGCTCGCCGGGGCGCTCGTGGGCGGCGCCGGGGACGTGCGCGGGCTGTTCAGGAGGGGCAAGGGCATAGTGGAGAACATGCCGAGGCTGACCCACATGGAGCCATTCTCCTTCTCGCGGCCCGAAGAGGGGCCAGCGTGGGCTGACGACACCGTATGGCTTTGTGTCACGCGCTCTGGCGAGACCATTGGACATTTGGCGCTCCTGTCGAAACGGGCCGCGCTGGGCTACGGGATAAAGCAGGCGGCCGTCATGATCTTCGACATCGACGTAGACGCGTTGGAACCGCTGCCATCGCGCGCGAACAGGTTCGCGCATCTGCCAGAGTACCCGCTGTCGGAGTACGACATCTCCATGGTCTTCGACGAGTCCGTGAAGTGGGCCGACATAGAGGCGGCGGCCGTGGGCAAAAAAGGCCCGGCCGACATCGTGAGGGAGGCGCGCTTCATCGACGAGTACCGCGGCAGCCAGATCCCAAGCGGGAAAAAGTCCGTCACAGCGAGGCTGGTCTTGGGCTCTGACGCGCGGACTCTCACGTCGGAGGATATAGAGAAATCCGTCGGCATGATAACGAAGCGCCTGTCAAAACAGCTGGGCGGCGAACTCCGCGCCTGATAACGACCGCAGACGCCGCCCGGCCCAATTGGCCGCATAGGCCGAAGCCAGGATCGGGCGGCGATTATTAATTGTCGCGCGATCTCAGCGCGGACAAACGTCAAGGGGAAAAGATTTGAGATGGATGCTACGAACGTGAGGACAGGTTATGATTCTGCCGAACTGTGGTGCGACAACGACGGCAAGCGTATTTACGGGGTTGCCTATGTCCCTGGGGCAGACGGGCCGTTCCCTCTGGTTATTTTCGCCCATGAGTTGGGAAATACCAATAATTCGGGGAAAAAATACGCAGAAAGGCTGGCTTCGGAGGGAATTGCCGTCTACGCCTTCGACTTTTGCGGCGGGAGCCCTGACAGCAGGAGCGATGGCAAAACGACGGAAATGTCCGTGATGACCGAAGTCTCCGATTTAGAGGCAGTGCTCGAAACCTCCAAAACGTGGAGTTTTGCCGATCAGGCGCGAATTGTATTGATGGGCGGCAGTCAGGGCGGCACCGTGTCCGCAATTACCGCAGCCCGCCACAGAGATGAAGTGGCGGGGCTTGTGTTGCTTTATCCTGTCTTCGCCATATCGGATGAGATGCACGCGCTTTTTTCATCGCCAGAGGATGTCCCGGAACAGACAAACCTTCTCGGGTTGATCATGGTCGGCAGAAATTACATGACAGATTTTTGGGATTACGATGTCTACAGCGAAATCGGCAATTTCACAAAACCGGTTCTGATCCTGCAAGGGGACAGCGATCACGTGGTGAGCCTGCCCTATACCGAGCGGGCGGTTTCCGTCTACAGGGACGCGCGGTTATTCGTCCTGCCCGGCGCGGGGCATGGTTTTAATGGCGATAGCCTTGACGAGGCTATGGAGCGTATCTTCACCTATCTGCGGGAAAACGGCATATTGATCTGAAATTAGAATAAGCAACCGCTCACGATCCCGTGAGCGGCACAAAACTCGGAGGTGTCGCCAATGGGGAAGAAGAAGGTCATCTATGGCATCGAGGATCGCCCTAAGCTGGGGATCGCAATACTGGCGGGGGCGCAGCATGTACTCACGCTCTTCGGCGCCACCACGCTCGTGCCGCTGATAGTGGGCCCGTCCATGAACATGTCGCCGGTTCAGATAGCCGCGTTTATCGGGTGCGTCTACTTCGGCATGGGGGTGGCCACGCTGATCCAGGTGTGGCCCAAGACGGGCTCTGGGCTGCCGATCGTGCAGGGGTCCAGCTTCAGCTTCATCCCTCCCATCATCACCATCGTGGGCATATATCAGTCCCAGGGGCCGGATGTCATAATGCAGCACGTGGGCGGGGCGCTCATCGTAGGCGGCATTGTGCTCGGCATAATCGGATACACCGGCCTGGCAGGGAAGATCAAGCGCGCGATAACGCCCGTCGTGATCGGGCCTACGATAATGGCCATAGGGTTTTCGCTCGCGGGGACGGCTATCGGGTCGGCCTCGACGTTCTGGCCAGTGTCGCTTCTGGTCGTCGTGCTCGTGTTCTATTTCAGCCTGGTCAGCAAAAACAGGTATTTCAACATATTCGCGATATTGGCCGCCATATCGATCTCGTATCTCGTCTGCCTCGCGGGATCCCTCGCCAGCCTCTTCCCCGAAGGGCACGCCGCCTACGTCAACTTGGCCCAGGTCGCGTCAGCCCAGTGGCTCAGGACCGACATATTCATGCCCTGGGGGCCGCCGCGCTTTTCGGTGGAGGCAACCGGCGCGATAGCGGCAGGCTTCCTCTGCGTGATGATCGAGTCGATAGGCGACTATCACTCCTGCGCGTTCGCCGCTGGCATCGACGACCCAACAGAGCGGCAGGTGAGCAAGGGCATCGGCGCGGAGGGGATAAACTGCGCCATATCGGGGCTGCTGGGCTCCGTCGGCACCACGTCCTACACTGAGAACATAGGCCTCATCGGCCTCACGGGCGTGGCGAGCCGCTACGTCGTCATGATTGGCGCCGTGATACTCATCGTCATGTCCTTCATCGGGAAGCTCGGCGCGCTGATTGCGACCATGCCGAACCCGGTGATCGGCGGGGCATACATAACGCTCTTCGGGACGATAGGCGCGCTTGGCATACAGAACCTGATGCGGGCGGACATCGGCAGCCAGAGGAACATACTCATCGTGGGATTTGCCTTTCTCATGTCCCAGGGGCTGCCGGCGTGGGTGGAGCCGAACCAGGCCGTATTCACGTCGTATCTGGGAGAGGTGGTCGGCAAGACGGTATGGGCGATCCTCAACACAAGGATGGCCGTTGCCGCCATCTGCGCCATCCTCTGCGATTCCGTCATCCCAGGCACGCCGGAGGAGAGGGGCATAGCGCCGCGCGGCGGGGAATGACCGGAGGCGCCGGCACAAAAATAGTCGGCTGAACTAGGTCGTGTTGACACT
>JAIRNC010000045.1 GCA_031258255.1 Synergistaceae bacterium | reverse complement strand
CGGCGGGCTTCCTGATACTTGTGTATGTTGTTGATCCCGGCCGCCTCGAAGACGAGCTCGCGCCGCTTGATCTCACCGTAAAGGGACCGGATGTTCCGCTCGATGACGCCGGCGTCGTTCACGTTGCTGATGACCCCAGCCACGTGCGGCAGGCTTTTGAGGATGCCGGCCAGCCCGTCGCCCTTGAAGTCGATCAGAGCGAAACTCACGTCATGGGGGTGGAAGTTCAGGGCGATGGAGAGGATCCACGTCGTGAGCGCCTCGCTCTTGCCGGATCCGGACGTGCCCGCCACGATCCCGTGCGGCCCGTGCTTCTTCTCGTGAATGTCGAACTCGAAGACCTCCCCGTTCTCCCGTATGCCAATCGGGGCGGCGATGCCCTTGAAAGGACACGCGCGCGACCACCGATCCGATATGCCCAACTCCTCCACCCGGTTCACGCCGAAACCCTCGAGGAACGTCACGGAAGAGGGCATGACGGCGGCTGACGACGTGGCGCGCATCCGCACGGGCGCCAAGCTCCGCGCGAAATGATCCATCAGGTCGAGCGAGACGCGGCCGGCGAGGTACGGGACGTGGCGTCCGTCCTCTCTCAGGCGGAGGACGCCCGAGGACTCGCCGCATTCGATGATCGCCTGACACTCTCCGGGCAGCGTCTCTATACCTCCGTAAGCGTAAACGGCCGTCATCCCCAAGGAGGGCGACTCCGGCAAGATATTGTTGAACTGGCCACCCGCGTCCTCCATCAACGCTTTGTCGGCGAATAACATGAAATAGACGGGCGTTTGCGCGCCGGAGCGGGATTTGTCCTCTCCCAGCTCCCTGCGGCGGCCTTTGAGCGTCTCGGACATCTCTCGCACCAAGCGACGCGTCTCCTCCCCGCCGTACGCGAGATAGCGGCGGGACCTGTCCGCGTCCCATACGTGGGGCAGCCAACGGATCCATTCCCACGCCCTCCGCTCGCTCTCTGGGTAAACGCAGACGATCTTGACGTCCTCGTAGGAGTGATGCGTGGCGACTCCGGTCAAGATAGCCCATACGGCCGTCCTGATAGCGGAACGGGTCCCCGCCAGTCCTGTGACTGTCGACTTCATGAAATTGTGCGTCACGGGGACGCCCGAAAGGAGCGCGTGTTTTTCCTTGAGTTCCTCAGCGCTCTTCAAAAGGGGGTCTTCTTCCAGGGTGAGCTGGGCATGAGGGATTTTGATCGTCACGTTGGACGGGGCGCTCCCGGATCCAATGCGGATTTCGAGGAAGTCGTCGTCTAAGGGCGTTCGCTCCCACAGACGGCGTTCGCGGCTCTCCGCGATGCTCGCGCACTCGCTCGGGGCCGGATGCACGGTCGAGCCGGCGAGAAGGAATTTCGTCTCCTCTTCCGTTATGGCGGCATCTCGGTCCTTGAGATAAGCCGCGTATTTCTCGGAGGCCAGAACCTGCGTCTGCGCCCACTTTTTCATCTGGGACCGATAGTTGACGACAGCTATGATAATGCTTGCGACCGACATGGGGATCGTGAAGGCCAACATGCCGGGACCTCTCAGGATCGCCACGATTCCCATGGCGCTCATCATGAGTATGGGGGGCAGGAGGACGGACAGCCATGACACGGAGGGTTTCGAGCCGGTCGATGGCGGCGACAGCACCTCTATCTCCGACGTCCCGGCTACGGGCCTGAGCCGTGGCGAACGCTGAAAAAACGGGTAGGGGGCGTCCCTCGCGCCGCCGGATGCCGCGCGCTCTTCCGTTGCGACGCGCAGCCTGGCCGATACGACCGTAGCGCCAGCCGTGCGGAGAAACCGCAGCGTGTTTCCAGCCAAGGAGAATTCCCAGCCGCCGATGAATACGCGAGAGTCCTCCGTCAGCGTCTGGGAGCGCACGAGACGCCCGTTCACGAACGTCCCGTTCCTGCTGCCGCAATCGACGACGCTCCAATCCCTGCCGTCGAAACGAAGCACCGCGTGATTCGACGACACCTGCGGCGCGTTCAGCCGAATATCGCTCCCCCTGGAGCGGCCCAGCGTGACGCTCTCCCCCGCGCAAGGGCGAAGGCAGACCGCTCCGGCGAAGTCGCATCTCCCCTCGTAGACGAACATGTATAACCCCTCGGCTATGACCGCCATCTCTCCTGCGGACAACACGCGGTTGAACGAGTCCTCACCGTCGACGCGCAATGGAGTCGCGGAAGACACGCGAACGCCGGTCTCCGCGGAGGACAACCTCAAGTGGGAGGGTGCCACGCCACGGCGCGCTATCCGCAGCGTGTCGCCCTCACCTGAGCCGGCTGTGGCTTCTTTGCCCCTCGGCAGTTCCAGCTCAACTATCTCGTTGCCCAGGTAGAAGACCAGGCGGTAGGCCAAATTAAACTACTTCCTCTTTTTTGCCTTTGCCTTATTCTCTGGGTTGTCGCCCAGCTTGGCCTTACCGTCGATCGCCGGCTGGTAATCCCCGTTGATCGACAGGGCGTGATCGAACCACTTTTCAGCCTCTTTGTTGCTGCCTATATTCGCCGCGCACACGCCGGCCCAGTAAGCCGAAAGATAATTGCAGCCAACGTCGGTGGCGAGCTTGGAGAACACCTCGAATGCGTCCTTGTACTTCTTCTCCGTGTAGAGCCTGTATGCGCCCCTGTGTTGAATTCCGATGGCGTTTTTCTCGTTTGACGTGAGCGGGTAGGTTTCAATGAGCTTCGCGTCGGTCGTGGTGTTCATGTCCACGCCGTCCACAGGCTTCCAATTGTAAGTGCCGCCGGTTGTCGCAGTGCTTTGAGGGGCACTGGGCCGCAGGGAGGGTACGCTTGCTTCCGCCTGAACGGCGCCGGCCGGTTGCTGCGAAGATCCGCTCAAAAACTGGCTCGCGGTCTCGTCATACGCCCTTTGTCTGGGGCGTTCGCTTGGAAACACTTTGCGATCCACGAGATCCTTGGACATTTTAGATGAGATAGGCTCGATCCTGTCGCCTCGCTGGATATTGGCAGCCTTGCCGCCGGAAGCAGCGACCTCGCAGTTGCTGAACTCGCCCTGGGCGCTAGTGACCTTTATCACGGCAAGCGGAATCCTGTCCCTCCCCAGTGACGTGCCGTCTATATCGGTGATTTCCGGCCCCTCGACGTATACCATGAACAAATCGCCGTTTTTGACGCCGGCCTTCTGTCCGCCGGATACGCGCACGGTATTTCCGCTGACGGACAGGACATGGTCGTACTCGCCGCCCAGCTCCTCCAGCAGCTTGTTCCCCAGCCTGGCGACGGCGGCCTCGATGGCGCGGCCCTTGAGCCCTCCAAACTGGGTCTCTGCATACCCTCCCCACTGCGTGGCTATCGCCGCAGAGGACTCGGATGACGTGCCGCTCTCGGAAAGGGACAAGACCGTCTCACCAGTGGCGACGTCCACGACACGCACGTCGATCACTGCCGTCGCTTGATGGTTGCCGGTGCCGATGCCAATGCCGCCGAGCGGGATTACCCCACCTGACGCCTTCTCCGAGAGTTCCGTGACGGAACCGAAGAGCATGTACTGGCAGCCGGCAAGCCGGCCAATCTCAACAGCCATAATACTAGGGTCGATGAGTCCGGAGGCGCCGATTTTAATTTCAGCGCCTACTGACGACAATAACCGCTCCCGCTCTATCACGGCGATAGTCTTAGAGTTTGCGAGGTAGCGGGTAAAGATATCCCGGATGGCATCGGCCTCCTGTGGCGAGACTCCGACGGCCTTGCTTACGAACTCCATCACGCCGACCCTTATTACGTCAGCCGCCAGAGCAGGTGCCCCAAAAGCTGTCAGAACAAAAAATAACGCTATAATCCCACACAATTTAAGTCTCATTCCCACTTCTCCCCTTTATATTTTTTAAAAAACGATAAATCCGCCCTAGCTTAATTTCCCAGTTCCCTCTCAGCCAGCGCCGCCACGTGCTTTTTCACGGAGTCGCGCGCCGCAGTGGCTAAGATGCCGCCATACGAGGCCTTTCCGAACCCGCCGAACTGAGACAGGATGCCAGACGCTTCGCGCTTGGACTGGCCTTCCTCCGCTGCCGCGTAGACTACCTCCCCGGTCTCGTTATCGATAATGCGTATATCAAGCGTCACATAGGCCGTTTTGGCCGCAGCAGCCCCCCCGACGATCCCAGGGATATAGATGGCGCCAGCGCCCGCGTTATAGCTGTACACCGTTATGGCGCCCGTCATGCTGTAGCGCGCGCCCTTCAACTGACCAATCTGCGGGGCCGTCGATTCGTCCATCAGCCCGGACATGGCGAGCTTCTGTTCCTGGGCGATATAATCGAGTTTCTCGCGCTCCAATAGGTTGAATATCCCGGCCTTCGACAGCTCCGTGGTCATCATGTCCGTGATGGCTGCCGCCGGCGCCTCCGCGTCCCCTCCCGCTTTATTGTCGAAGGTGCGTACGGAGAGCGTCGGCGCGGCGCAAGCAATATCCGCCGCAGATGAGAAAACGGCCAGTGCCAGGAATATCGCCAAGCGTTTTGTCACAGCCGTCATAGCAGCTTCTCCGATACCAATCTCGCCGCTTCCTCTACCGCGAGCCGGGCCGCCTCTTCCTCAGTGTATCCCACCTTTTTGGCCGACGCCGAGTTGGCGCCTGTCGACTGGGAACCGCCCGATATCTTGACCACGTATGTCACGGACGCCGTCCCCGTGAGCAGGCCGAACTCGTTTTCGCGCGGGGATCCTGCCTCCACCCGCAGGGCAATTGCGGCGCTGGCGTTATAACTCCCGCTGAGTTTGGCCAAACCCGCCATATCCCCTGCTAAGGCCAGTTGCACGGCCTTCCGCGCGGCCGCGCTCTGGCGAATCTGTTTCATTTTCTTCTCGTCGACCACGCGATAGCCGTGGTTTACCAACTCCTGTACGATGACCGATTCCACGATGCTCCGGTGCTGATCGTCGCTCCCGTCGACTACGACCACGATATCGCCCTTCTTCGGGAGGGCGGGTTTCTGTGCGGACGCGCCCGCTGCCGGGGACGGACTCCCTCCCGAACCGGCAGGCGTGTTGAGCTTGCTCTTGATAGCGGCTTCGGACAGCAAGGGCAATACAGCGGCCACGACGAACGCCAACGCCGCGACGAGCGCGCGACGCTGTAGCGTTTTGATTCCAGCCTGAAGAGATTTTTTCATATCGGTTCCCCTTTCCAGCACCTACAGCACGCCGCCCGTCTTGCTCTTTCCATCTGCGGGCGTTTCTTTCGGAGACGAGGCCGCCATGCTTCCAGTGACGGTCTGCGAGTCGTAGCCCTCTATCTCGACGCCCTGTCCCGCTAGAAATGACGCAATATCCCTCGCGGTCTTTTCGGAATTGACGTCGATTTCGAGCGTCTTGTCCTTGTAGCCGCGCTCGAAGACGCTGCCGGATTTACCAGCGAGCTCGCCCAATGCCTCCTGTATGGCCTGTGCCTGCTGGAACGATATGTTGGATATCTTGATGTTGACGACAGCTCCGGTTATGCCGCCCTCCTGGCCGGAGACCAGAGCGTATGCTATTTTGTGTACGATCTGGTTGGCCGCGGCGTTTGTCGCCTGAGCGAAAAATTTTGCCGCGCCCTCCCCGATGGAACGGGCCATCGTGGCCTCGTTCTGCGTCCTGGCCTCGACTGTCTGCGATGTTATCTGATAAGCCGTTTTAGTCAGCACGGCTTTTAGCTGAACAGTGGTCTCGACGCTGAATCTCGGAATCCCCAGCTTTTTGTCGTTATAAAACGAGTCGGCGTAAGACTTGCCCAGCACTACCACGTCGGCTCGCGTCGTGCGCGCCACGTCCATCACCCTGGACGGGTCGTTGAACGCCGCTGCCGGATCGACGGTGATCAGCGCGCGGGCCTGGTCAGGGTCTATGATAAGGTATCCGGCCTTCTCAAAGACCCTGAGCGCCTCGCTCTCTGTGGCGGAGATATGCGGCCTCGCGTCCTTCACGACCTCGTCGATGATGCAAAGGATCCTGGGGTTGCCTATCGCGTGCAGCACAGCAGGGCCAAGGACGCCATCGAGGGCTGTCTCCGCCACCCCGCATCTGGCCGTGATGACGAGCATGCCGTCCGCGTCTACCTTCTCGCTCAATATATCGAAATTCTTGACGATTCCCTTGGTCTGGGAGAATACCTTGTCCTTTACTATGGCGTAGTTCTCCATCTCAGTGATGCCCTCGACGCGCGCCCCCATCGCCTGTTCGAGCGCGTTGCGGTACGCGTCGAGCTTAGCCTCCTCGCGCGCGGCGTTCTTGTTGCCATCCTTGACGGGCGCCACGCCATCCACTTCCACAGTGATGACCGCTGTCTGCGCGGCGCTTGCCCGCGCGGGAATGGCAAAGCTCGACGCAGCGGCGCTGAGGATAAGTGCCAGACAATATAAAATTCCGGTGATTTTTTTCATAATGGCGGTATCGCTCCCTACTTGCTCACGACGATCACTTTGCAGTCCTTGCGGAAGTCGGGCGCGCTGGCGCGTACCTTCGCGGCGTCACTGTTCGATATGATGATGTTGACGTTGCCGTCCGCGAGTTTGGCCGCCTTTGCCATGATCGGATTTGCCGTCACGCGCAGATCTCCCTTGGCAATCTCGATATTGTTGAAATAGGCGCAAAGCCCGGATGTATTGAAGCGCTCCATCGAGACATTGTTTATATCGTATACAGGGCGTCCGCTCGCGTCGAACACCTGAAACGTCATGGATGGCGCGTAGGGCAGGTGACGTACGTCTATTACGAGGCCCGTGTAACGCTGCGCCGCCTGTTTTGGGGCGGCTGCCGGCTTTGGCGCCGGGGGTTCCGGCTCCAGCGTGATCGTTACATCCGGCGTCGCCCCGTATACAGGGTAAGGCTGCGGCTTGGGAATCGACGGCGCGACCACTACGCGGACATGCCCCATCCTGATGCGCCCGCTTATCGTGTACGATTCTCCGTCCCACTCGCCGTCGAGCAGCTCTACGTTCTTGATGATCCCGTGCAGCTCTGTGCGCACGCGATCGTCAGCCATGAAGTTCTCCACCGTGGTCCGCGCGTCGACCTGGACGCCGTTCATGAACTCCAGCAGATTGCGCTGCAGGTCGACTATGGCCGCGCGGCGGGCCAGCGCTTTACCTTGGGCGTCCTTGACGCCGGCAGGGCTGACCCCAACCCCTTCAGCCTCTATGTAATCATTCGTCAGGTCGAGGAGGCCCCTGTCTTTCTCTACCACTACCGCATCAGGCACACTCTTTGCCGCGTTTACGGGTGCTATGTGCCAACACACTGAGAACAAAGCAACTGACAACGCGAAAATTTTCAAACAATACCTACAGCGTGATCTCACTTGTCTATTACCTCCAAAAATTTAATGATATGAATGTCTATGGCTTTCAAGCGCTCGGCTTACGCGTTACGAAGCTAATCAACGCGAATGTCAGCGAGCCTGGCAGCCAGCGTGACCTTGTAAAGGTACCCGTCCCTTCTCTCCGAGACCATCCAATGATATCCGACATGCCCTGAGACGCTCTTCCTCCCTGTGACCCCTTCCCTTATTCTCCTGGCCTCTATCAACAGATTACGCCGCGCGTCCAAGAGCGCGGCCCTCCGCGCCAATTCGCGCGACACAGCGCTCTTGGACGATATCTTCCCTATTCCTCCAGCCGTCACAACGTCCCCATGAAACGACGCTTCGCCGTCTTCTTCCGCCGCTTCGGCCGCTACAAGCAACGTCGGCCCACTGCGGATGCCTCGGGCTACATTCCTTTGAAACGGCGTGAAACTGGGCAAGAACAACCCGGCTGCAAGGAGAGCCAGTACTATGAAACACAGAAAAAATCGATCCTTTGCTACCCTTTTCACCTTTTTCACTCCCTGTTTTATAACAATTTAACATAAGAAAAACGGCTGTCAGTTCGTTTATCTTTATTACAATCAAAAGGTACAGGGACAAAGCAGATAAAGGATTTACCATGATTGACCATTACCGATTTGCATAGAATACTTATTCATGATATATTTATGTATGCACGCTGTCAAGAATAAAGTGAAGTTAATAAGTTCCTGATTATAAACCAGTGTTAAGGAACCTTCCGTCCCTCATCATCTGTATGGACACATCGTCATAGTCCAGTCTGTCCGTCGTGGCGCCGAACACCTGACAGCCCGTTTTCAGGAGGGCTTCTAGGAGTGCGCTTCTCCCGCAATCGTCGAGTTCCGACGTTATCTCGTCGAATATGAGCACCGGTTTTCTGCCAACCTTGCGCTTCACCACTGCGGCTGCGGCCAAGATCAGCGCGGCTGCGGCCCTTCTGCTCTGACCTCGCGACAGGAACAAAGACGCGTCCATGCCATTGCAAAGGAGCTTCACGTCGTCCCTCTGAGGGCCGATGAGTGGCATTCTGAGTTCCCTCTCGCGACGTCCCTTCGCGGCAAGGGAACTCCTAAAATCGTCAGAAGGCGCAGCCGCCAACCCGCCGCCCCCTCGCGCGAACACGAGCTCCATCGGGCAAGCCAGCAGGTCACCGCACTCAATGATTGACGACGCCATGAGCCTCAGTATCTCCTCCCTCGCCGTCCACAACCATATTCCCAGCGGCGCCAAGACGCGGTCTGCCGGCGAAACATCGCGCCCTTTCCTCAGCAAAATCGTCTTCTGCCTCAGTATTTTCCTGTAATCGTGGAGCCTCATAGCGTAGGATGGGCTGATGATCGCGCCTATCCTGTCTAAAAGAACCCTTCTGGAGGAAGCGCCCCCGCGCACCAGCGACATGCCGTCAGACAAAAAGGTCATGACAGGGACCTTAGCCCTCATGGCTGACGCGGCAGTGATTTTGTCGCCACACTTTAACGAACATTTCATGGATATGGACGCGAAAAGATCAATATCCTCCTCGCCTGAAGCCTTAGCCCATAAGGACGCCTTGACGTCCTCGGTGCCCTCCCACGACGGCACCGACGATATCTTTGTCGTCCTTTCGAGAGGGCCCCACCCGGAAATCAGGTTGAGGCCCTCAATGAAGTTGGTCTTTCCAGCCCCGTTTGGGCCTGTTATGAGGTTGAAGCCAGGTGACCACGATACCCTGCCCTGGCGCAGATTCCTGAAATTATGGAAGTAGGTGTCGCTAAAATACATCTCCCGCCTGGGCCGTCTCCTCGGACTCCATCTCTTCCCTCGAAAGCTCCAGCGGCGCCACCATGCACAAAAACGCGTCGGAATCCTTAGACTTCACGACCATATGGCTGCCCGCGCCGTTGAACGTCAAGCTGGCCATAGGTTCATCTATGGCCTTAACCGCGTCCAGGAAGTATTTCGTGTTGAAGCCTGATTTCAGCGTCTCGCCGTTGACCTCGCAAGTGATGTTCTCGACGGCTTCGCCAAATTCAGGCGCCCTTCCGGACAAAACGCACTCACCGCCGCTGGACAGGTTCATGATTACGGTCCTGTTATAATCCCTCACGACGACGTCAACCCGTTCTATCGCCGCAGTTATCTCCTGTTTGTCGACGTACATCGTGGTCGAGCTCGCGGTAGGCAATATCCTTGCGTAGGCCGGGAAATTAGCCTCCACCTTCCTGACGGCGAACTCCATGCCAGGTGCGGTAAAGTAAGCCTGGGCATCGTCGAACAGTATTTTTATGTCAGGGTCTCCGTCCATCATGCCGAGGATCCGCTGGAACTCCTTGACGCTCCTCACGGGGAGCAACATCGGTTTCCCCTCACCGGCCTCCGTCACGTCGGCCTTAGAGAGCGCAAGCCGCCGCTTGTCAGTGGTCACGATGTTGAGCTGGCTGCCCTCGACCTCGAAATACGCGGAGGAGATGTACTGAGGAAACTCCTCCTTTTCCGAGGCGCAGAGCGTGCCCCGGTCTAACGACGAGGACAGCGCGGACGCCTTTATCGAACAGAACAGGCTTCCATCCGAAGACGACGGGAGATCTGGAAACTCGCTCGCTGAATAAGTCGAAAAGCTGTACCTGCTCCGCCCGGAAGTCATGACGGCTTTCCCGTCATCTACCTGAATCACAAATAGAGCGGCTCCGGCCTTTTTAAACAGATCCGTCACGCCCTTGATCGGCATGATGGCCTCCCCCGGCTCTAAAACCTCTACGCCATTAGCGACACACTTTATAGAGGTCTTTATGTCCGTGGACTGTAGTTCCACGCCGCTGGCGTCGGCCCTCATGCGGACAGTCGAAAAGATATTCATCGAAGACGCCGTCCCGGCGCTCCGTTCTGCCAAGCTCCAGCTTTTTATGAAAGACACTTTCTCTACCCTTAACTTCATCGCTGACATTTCACCCCCAGATGGTATTGTCGGTGGATATGCTGTCCTGCCCTACGGTCTTCTATGGTCTTTATATATAAAAAAATAGAAGTCGTAGCAGTAGGGCCTGTGGATTCGTGGAAAACATGCCTGAAGGCAGGTCCTGAGCAAATTAGCCCTGTGTAAAAATCGTTTTGGATAACGTATTGTTATCCACATTATCCACAAAATAATTGTGGAAATAATCTCCCCCTGAGGATAAAACGCCGTCAATCCACAGATAATAACACAGCTTTTACAGCTTGTTCCTTATGTTATCCACAATTGTCTTAACGCGGATATTGCTCTTTACGAGTTCCTCTATTTTTTTGCACGCGTGAAGCACCGTAGTGTGATCCTTCTTGTTGAACGCGTAGCCGATCTGCTGGAGGCTATCGTTGAGACGATCCCTTGCCAGGTACATCGCTATCTGCCTTGCCAGGGCCAAGTCGGACGTCCTCTTGGTCGAGATTAGATCCTCCACCGTTATGCCGAAGCTCTCGGCCGTGAGCTGCTGAATATAGTCCACGCTTATCTGACCCTTCGCGTTATGGCGCAGGATGTCCTTCAGCCATGTGCCGAGGTTCTCTATGTTTATAGGTTCGCCGTTAACGTTCGAGTGGGCGACAACCCTGTTAAGTGCCCCTTCCAGCTCCCTGATGTTGCTCGGTATGTTCTGCGCCAGGAAGAGAATGACGTCCTCCGGTATCAGGCACCCCTTGGCCTCAGCTTTTTTTTGGAGGATAGCGACGCGCGTTTCGAAATCCGGCTGGTTTATGTCCGTGACCAAGCCCCATTCAAAGCGCGAGACGAGACGCTCCTCCACGCCCTTGATCTCCTTCGGCGGCCTGTCTGAGCTTATGACGACCTGTTTTTTGGCTTCGTGGAGGCTGTTGAAGGTGTGGAAGAACTCCTCCTGGGTACCCTCCTTATCGCCTATGAACTGTATGTCGTCGATCAACAGGACGTCCAAGTTTCTGTACTGAGCCCTGAACTCGTTAGTGCTGTTCGTCTTTATGGAGGTGATCATGTCGTTCGTAAATTTTTCCGAACTGACGTAAAGGGTGCGCGCGCCATGCTGCTTGTTTCTGACGTGGTGGGCGATGGCGTGCATGAGGTGTGTCTTTCCGAGGCCGACCCCTCCCCAGATGAAGAGAGGGTTGTAAGCCTGCCCCGGAGATTCGCTGACCGCCAGGCTGGCCGCGTGAGCGAGACGGTTTGACTTTCCGATTACGAAATTTTCAAATACGTACGTAGGGTTGAGTATGCCGTTTTCGTTCACGGGAGGCGCGCTTTGGGCGGGTTGGCGCGGCGGGAGCTGCTGTTCGTTGTCCATGCGTATGGACACCGACGTGGCATAGCCGCGCTCTGCGAGAAACGCCTCTAAGGGTTTTATTATTTTCTTTTCCATATTCTCCTTGGCAAACGCGTTTGGGACATCTATCTCGAAAACGCCGTTTTTTATAGCTACAGGGAGGCAGGTATTCAGCCACATGTCAGTGGTACCAGACGGCAAAAAAGAGCCGGAGGAGCTTAATACTTCCTGCCAGATAGATTTAATGTCCTTTTCCAATTCAGTGCACCTCACCATTAATTTCCCGCGCGCTGTCGACGTTGCGAGACTAGGGAAGTATTCTATCACGTTTGCCGTGAAAAGGTTCCGCAAGGGGTATGTGGAAAAATGAGTCTTGAGATGTATTTATCCACCATACTTATCCACTTATACACATAAATGGCCCTTTATTATGTGGATAATGCTGGATTCCCTTTCATTGCGGTTTCGTCATGAGCGCAACATGTAAAAATGGACGAGCCTACCAAAAACTACTGATAAAAAGGCTGTGGAAAACACGTAGCGGTTATACACGAATGTGTATAACATTTGTGTATAACTCGGAAGCGCCGCTAGGGAAGAACAAAGCAAGAATGGTTTTTTTGTAGTATTGTTAATGCATCTTTTATTTTGGATTATAACTGTCAAGCCCTTTCGAGGAGATGCCCAGGCTTTTCAGATCCACTCGCGAGCCGGGGCGCTGGTGGCATGTCCGCGCCGCGCAAAACCGCCAACAAGGGGCGCCTCGTCACGTCGGCTAAACGTAGTTTAACGCTTGCTCATGAACGATTCTAGCGCCCTGCAAACGGCGGAGGTGAACACGCCTGCGACCAGGGCCTCTGGGATGCCGTGTACGAATACAACCGACAGTATCACGCCTAACACCAGATCGGCCGCTGAACCGATGGCGCTCGCGTAGGCGTTGCGGAATATCAGGAAGATCAGCCCCATGACAAGTAGCGTGTTCGTCAGAGACCCAGCCACGCCTGCTAAAAATGTCGAAACGAAACGCAACTTTGCCCATGCGCCGGAAAACTTTCGGAAAAATTTATCGGTGTAATATGGTGTGACGCCCACCAGTATGCGAGGGCCAAAGCAGACCAGAAGGGCCCATAAACTCCCGCTGTCCGTGCCCGGCAGGGGGATGAGCGGCGAAAACACAAAAGACGTCACCGAAGGCGACGTAGAGGCCCGTAGAAGGCTAGCGAGGCCGAAGAGAAAACCGAGGAAGGCCCCGATCCTTGGCCCCATGAGGACGGCCCCTATTATCACAGGCACGTGTATCACGGTTGCGTTCATCACGCCAAGCGGTATGAAACCAAAGGGAGTAAATGTCATGACGAATATTATGGCTGCGAACATGGACGTGACCACGAAATCACGGGTCTTCGAAGAATTGTTCACGATGAGATTCCTCCTCTCGCTCGCAGGGCGCCTGCGTGGGCGTCGAGTCCTTCCGTGCGCGCAAGCGTCTCGCCTGGGCCGCAGAGACGGCGCGCCCCGTCAGGGGAGAGGTCGAGGTGGGTCACGACCTTCATGAAAGACCCCGTCCAGAGTCCGCTCGAAAATCTCGAGCGCCCGGCTGTTGGCAGAGTGTGATTCGTCCCGGCTATATAGTCGCCGAACACCTCGCTGCTGCTGTATCCGAGGAAGGCGGCGCCGTAAGAGCGGCACTGCCTCAGCGCCTCCCTGGGGTTCGCGAGCGCGAGCTGCAGATGTTCTGGGGCTATGGAGTTTGCGTAATCTATTGCATGATCCAGCGAGGACGCGACCCCCACAGCGCCGTTGCGCTTCCACGACTCCTCTGCTGTTTTCCTCGTGGCAAGGCACGGGAGCAGAGAGCTCAACTCGTCCATCGCGTCCTGGGCGAACGCCTCGCTGGTGGTCACGAGACAGGCCCTTGCCATGGGATCGTGCTCCGACTGAGCCAGCAGGTCTCGCGCGGCGTACCTATGGTTCGCGCCCTCGTCGGCTATGATCAGCACTTCGCTTGGTCCAGCCACGCCGTCTATCCCCACCGTCCCGAAGAAGGCCCTCTTGGCCTCCGCGACGTAGGCGTTTCCTGGGCCGGCTATGAAATCGACCTTGCCGATATCGCCAGCCCCCAGCGCTGCAGCGGCTATCGCCTGCGCGCCGCCGACGGCCCATATCTCGCGGACGCCCAAAAGGGCCAGCGCAGCCAGGACGGTGGCGTCGATTTTGCCGTCAGGGCCTGGCGGCGAGAAGGCCGCGATCCTCTTGACCCCGGCCTCCTGGGCGGGGATGACGCACATGACAGCAGAGCTGACCAGGGGGTATCTGCCCCCCGGGATATAGACTGCGGCGCTGTCGACCGGCACGTAGCGGAAGCCGGCGCGGACGCCCGGGGAGAGTTCCCACTCGTGGTCACGCAACGTCTCCCTTTCGAGGGAGTGAAATCGCCTGACGTTACGGATGGACTCCTCTATGGCCGACCGGACTGCCGGGTCGAGCGACGCGAGCTGGGACAGGGCTGTCTCGTATGCTGTCTCAAAGGGCCCTCCGAATCCATCCAGCTTCAGCGAATGTTCACGAACGGCGTCCATGCCGCGGCGTTCCACATCCTGAGCGATCCCAGCCACAGCTTGCCTCACCTCTGACTCAACCCTGCCCGATGGAGGCTCGCTCTCCTTCAGCCAGCGTATAGATGATTTTCCTGTATTCATGTCAACCCTCATTTCGCACTGTCGTATATTTAATCTATACGAATACGCAAAATATGTCAAAGTAGGCTTAATAGGGTTATAATTTAAAAATAGAATTAACTCGAAAATTTTTGAGAGGTGAGACAAATGGCATTTAATGTTATGTTTCACGTGGAACACAGATATTTATTGTTCTTCAGAATCGCGATAGCGCTGCTCTTCTCCGTAACACTGAGCCAGGCCGCGCCACCCGCCTACGCCGGCTTCACGGACTCCGAAATGGCCAGCCACATGGCAAATCTTCTGGGCGAGAAATTTTCCCCTGAGTCGCTCTCCGTGACCGTCAAGGACAGCAGCGCCTACGCAGAGATGCGCGGCGTGGTCCTGAGCGGGATAAGGATAGACTCCATGCGCCTGAGCGCGCTCCTGGCAAACAGAGACGCCGCCCTGTCGGATGACGTCGACTCGCTGGCCTCCCTGATTGGCTATTCCAAGGGAGAGCTGATCCTGCTGGAGGACGATGTGAACGCGTATTTCGATCAAAACGAGCAAAGAGGTTTCTCAAAACTCCACTTCGATTTCTCCCCGTCAGGGTTCAAGGCGAACGGCGTATTCAGCGCGGAATTCATCTTCACCCTCCGGATACGGCTGGAAGCCAGAGGAATCTTGGAACTCAAGCGCGACGGCGTTTATCTTGGGAACGTGTCTGTATACGTAGAAAAGATCAAACAGCCGGATTCGCTGACAAAACAGATCGTATCCAGGGTGAACCCGCTTCTGGAGTTTGGCGACATCCCGTTCAGCGTCAAGTTCGATACCCTGACGATGAGCGATTCGAGTGCGGAGATGAGCGGATCCCCGGAGAAGTTCGCTGGCGGGAGCACGGCGGTTTGGGGGGCGTCAGGCCCATGAGCGGCATCTGTGGCGCGGCATCGCCAAGACGCGCCTTGCCGCAGACTGGTGTGCTTGTCCTGACAGAGGGCGGCGATGACTGACTACACGCTCGTTCGCTCCAGGCGGAAGACAGTCGCCCTGTATGTACGTGATGGCGCCCTTGAGGTGCGGGCGCCGCTCGCAACGCCCAAACGCGAGATCGACAGATTGGTAGCGTCTAAGCAAAATTGGATTGCCGACACGCTGGCGGAGTCAGCCGAACGCGCGGCCAAGCGGAGGGAGTTCACGCTTGGCTACGGCCACACCGTGACGTATCGTCAGAAGGAGTATCCCATCGTCGCAGCGGACGGCAACCGCGCTGGCTTTGACGACGAACGCTTTTATATGCCGCCGGGGCTTTCGCCGGAGCAGATAAAATCCGTGTGCGTCCAGATTTACCGGATGATCGCCAAGCGCGACCTGACCCAAAAGGCGCTTGAATTCGCAAGACGGATGAACGTCCTTCCAGCGTCAGTCAAGATAAACGGCGCCGTCTGCCGCTGGGGCAGCTGCTCCTCCAGGAGAAACATAAACTTCTCTTGGAGGCTGATCATGGCCGATGAAGACGTGATCGACTACGTGGTCGTCCACGAACTGGCACACCTGACCGAGATGAACCATTCGCCCAGGTTCTGGGGCATAGTCGAGGGCGTCTTTCCAGACTACCGCCTTCGAATGGCGCGTCTAAAAGAGCTCCAGCGGCGCCTGAGCTGCGAGAATTGGGAGTGATTCTGTTTCCATAGGAGACAGCCTGTGATCCCGCGCTCGCGTTTGGCGCGTATTCGTCGGCAATGCAAGGGATTGCCGAACGAGCGCCCGGAAGCGTACTTACGGTACGCTGAGGACAGCGAGCGAGGCAAGCGTGAAGCAGTGCCGGCGTTTACGCGCCAAACGCGGCAGATTGACTTGCAATGCTGTTGTCACTACAATTGTGGGGGAGGTGATTTACGTGTCTGACGCGGTTTTAAGGGGACAGACTGACACCCCGCAGCCGAAGACTTTTTTTCAAGGGCGCGTCCCTGTGGAAGTCAAACGGCGCTGACAAATGGCTGCTGAGATGCGAGGGCAGTCGTTGACGGATTTTCTGATAGTGGCCGCGAACAGCGCGGCTGAAAACGTGTTCGCGGCTGAAGAGCGGATCACCCTTTCCGCAAAAGACCAGCAGAGACTCGCAGAGATGCTGTCGCGGCCGCCGAAGCTAAACAAACGTCTGCGCGCGGCAGTCCGGGAGGAACTCACGGAAACACGGAAGAACTGAATGGCGCTTAAAATCGTTCCTTTTGAGAAAGCCCATGTCAAGGAAGGCTTCAATTGCGGCAAGCCTGAACTTGACGAATACCTCATGAAGTATGCGGGACAAGACATGCGGCGGGGCCTTGCCGCGTTATTTGTCGCTGTGGACGAAGGCGACAATCGGATATACGGCTACTACACGCTGTCGAATACCGGCATAGACACTCGAATTATCCCAGCTGCTTTGCAAAAGAGACTGTCCAAATACGGAGACGTCCCGGCGATACGGTTAGGGAGGCTTGCCGTCGATCAGAGGGCGCAGAGGCAGGGCATCGGTGTCCGTTTGCTCGCGAACGCCGTAATCAGAAGCGTGTCCAATGCGTCGGCATGGGCGCTGATGGTCGTTGACGCGAAGGACGACAGGGCTGCGGCTTTCTACCGAAAATTCGGATTTGATTCCCTGGAAGACGACGCGCTGCATTTATTCTCACCGAGAAAGGACTTGGAATTGCTGTTTATCGACGCGTTTGGCGCGTAAACGCCGGCACTGCTTCACGCTTGCCTCGCTCGTCGTCCTCCGTCATCGGAATATGTGGGAGGGGCCTCGCGGCCCCTCTCGCTTCGTGACAATGGTGCTTATGGTCCGGGGGACGATGCGCGCCCTGCTATGCTTCTTGCCTAAACTTCCTGCGGGTGAACACCGCCGCGCCAGACGCGGCCAAGAGGCCGAAGATGCCTGTGCCGGCGTCGCAGCCGCTGCCTGGGTTTTCAGCGACATTATTTGTTTCATCGCGGGGCGGCGTTATCTCGCCAGTGAACGGATTGATCGTCGTGCCGGGCGCCACCGTTACCGTATTGCCGCCAGGGAGCGTTATCTTCCCGCCGTTTGTCATCGTCATGACCCCCGTCTCAGGAGATATCGTCGTGGCGGGCGGGACGGCATACGACTTGACGCCTTCGCCGGCTCTCCTCCCCCCAGACTCGTAGACCGCTCCGCCCGTGTAAGAGAAAGTCACGGTGCCGCCGTCAGGCAGCGTGATGACGCCCGTCTTAGCGTCTATCTTCGAACCGCTCGGGACCTTGACCTCGACGCCCTCTGATCCGTTGCCAAAGTCAACGGGCAGCACCACTGTCCCGCCCTCCGATGCCGTCACGGTCATAGTGGCGCTCGCCGAGTCTATCGTGGTAGCTGGCGGGACAACGATCACCGTCTCTCCGTCAGAGAGCGTCACGGCACCGCCGCCCGGGATGGTTATGACCCCGGTTGCCGGGTTGACGGTGGTGCCCTC
>JAIRNC010000104.1 GCA_031258255.1 Synergistaceae bacterium | reverse complement strand
CCGTCAACGTAGTAGTTGGTCCTGATTACCCTCATAGAACCCTCTTCCATCTTTTCCGACCTTATCTCGCTTTTCAGCTTGTCGTTCATCAGATCCTTCGGCTCGGCGTCGCGGGCCTTCTTGATCTGGTTCTCCAGCGTCTCCTGTCCCCTGAGCTCCAGCACTATCTGGTCGTTCGTCTCCTTCGCGTCGATTTCGCCCAGGAGTATCGGCAGGCTGCTTATGCTGCGCCACCCAGCCTCCATGTACTCCGCGCCCTCCTCGGCGATGCCTCCGCCGCGCACCAAAAGCTCGCAGATGCCAGAGACGTTCTTCGGGATCACGAGGGAGTAACTGCGGACGAACGGCGTCTTGCGCCAGGGACGGAGCGTGATGTCGAAGGACACCCGCTCGCCGGGGCGGAAAGGGCCGTCCGGCACCGTGACGTCCTCGACGAAGATCACCCTCGGCGCCTCCGTGACCTCCACGTTCACGTCAATGCCGAAGGGCCGCAGCTCCTGAAACTGGTTCACAGCGAAAATCTGCGTGAGGAGGTTGAACTCCTGCAACATGTCCCTTGCCACGTCCTTCTCAGAGAAGAACACGTTCGTCCTCTTCCAGCCGTCCGGGAGCGCCCCGCCGGAGAACGTGGCCGTCACCTTCGCGGAGCCGGCGCCGCCTCTGCCCCATAGGTTCTCGACCAGGCCCACGATCGCGTATGCGGTTATCTCAGAGAACTGGAATTTATCCTGCACCATCTGGAAGCTCCTCTTGAACGTTCGGCCAGCGTCAACGTCCCGCAGATTCAGCGTACAGCTCGCCGCCGGGGCGAAGATGCCGACGCGCCCGCCTATCCCCTGCGGCCTGTCCTGCGTGATCGTCCCTATGATGTCGCCCGTGTAGCCGAACTTGAAGGGCGTCTCCATCCCCGGGATCACCCTGGATATGGTCGCCTCCGTCAGGACAGCCGACGTGGGGCCGAGGCTTGTGAACGGGTGCGCGAACGCCACGAACCTGCCGTCCTCCGCGACGGCGGACAGCGTGCCTATCGCGCTCACCTCAACGTCCCCCCACGCGACCGACGCACCTATCGCCATGCCTGGCACGAGCTTCGCGCCGGGCTTCGCCCTTTTCTGCCCATTCGCGCCAGACCCGCCGCCGAAGGGGAGGGCCGTCTTGCCCATGAGCTCGCCGACGCGCTCCGACATGCGCTCCGAGAGGCCGCCCACGAACACGTACCCGCTCAGATCCTGCTCGTCCGACAGGTCGCCCGAGCCAACGGGGGCGAACGACGCTGAATCAGCCACCCCCTCGTCGCGGCTGGCCACGTCCCGCGAGACGAGACGCCGCCAGCGCTCCGCCATATCGCCGGACGCCGCGTCGCCGGACTGCCCAGGGGGCTTCTCCGGGATGAGTGGGGCGGGGGCGAACGACGGGATGCGCTCCGGGTAGTTCCAGACCTCCATCATGTCCTCTATCGGCGTCACCAGGCCCATGTCGTGTCTGCTGAAGCGCCACGCGTACCCGATGGCGCCGGCCAGCTTGCCGTCGATGTATAGCGGCGACCCGCTCATCCCCGCCGCTATGCCGCCGGCGTCCTCGATGACCTTGCCGCTCGCCCGGATCAGGATGAAGTTCGCGGGCACTCCGGAGCGGGGGATCACGTCAAGCACCTCCACTGGGAAGGAGACGATCTCGCTGCCTTGGACCACCGTGCGGCAGATACCCTTCATCCCGGGCTTCACCTGTGAGATGGGCATTATCGGGTCCGCCGGGACGAAGGGCTTGAACGCCCCTCCCCCCCCCTGGGCGGCACAGACGGCGCCGCCGTGAAAGAGCAGGGCCGCGCATAAGCAGAACGCGCGCAGAAAGAGCGTCGATGCAGCCCAGGCGGACGCCATGCCACGCCAATACCCTGTTTTACTCAATGTCAGTCCTCCTCGCCGCCCGATGCGCTTCCGCAGGTCTGCCCGGTCTTCGCGAAGCGAAGGTAAGCCATTATGAGCCCGTCGAGGTCGCCGTCCAGCACGGCGTCGACGTTGCCCACCTCGCAGCCAGACCTGTGATCCTTGATGAGCTGGAACGGCTGGAGCGTGTAAGAGCGGATCTGGCTGCCCCAGGCGATAGCCCGCTTCTCACCCTGAATGGACTCGATCTGTTCACGGCGCTCCCTCATGGTGCGCTCGAATAGCTTGGAGCGCAGCACCTGCATGGCGGTCGCCCTGTTCATGTGCTGCGAGCGCTCGACCTGGCAGCTCACTATTATCCCGCTGGGGATGTGCGTTATCCTCACCGCCGAGTCCGTCATGTTGACGTGCTGGCCGCCCGCCCCGCTTGAGCGGAACGTGTCCATCTTCAGATCCTCGGGGCGTATCTCGACCTGGACGCTGTCCGGCAGCACCGGGATCACCTCGACCGAGGCGAAGCTCGTGTGGCGGCGCTTCGCCGAGTCGAATGGAGATATGCGGACGAGGCGGTGAACGCCGGCCTCGCCCTTCAGGTATCCATACGCGAACTCGCCGTTTACCTCGAACGTCACGCTCTTGATGCCAGCCTCCTGGTCGGAGAGCCCGTCCAGTACCTTCACGGCAAAACCCCTGGCCTCCGCCCAGCGCAGGTACATCCTGTACAGCATCTCGCACCAGTCCTGGGAGTCGAGCCCGCCCGCCCCGGCGTGGACGGTGACTATCGCCTGGGACTGGTCGTACTCCTCGTCCAGCAGGACTAAGATCTTGTCGTCCTCTATTTTTTTGGCGAGCGCGTCAACCCTCTCGTAGAACTCACGGGACAGATCCTGGTCGTCAGCCTCCGCCAGCATCTCCGCGAACGTCTCCAGCTCGGCGAGTTCCGAGGCAGTCTCGTCCCACTTGTCGAGCCGCGAGCGGGCCAAGGCTAGCTCCTTCGTGACCTCCTTGGCGTCGCCGCTCTCCCAGAAACCCGGCTCGAGCGAGCGCTCCGTCAGTTTTTCCGCAACGGACAAAAGGCCAGGCAGGTCAAAGACCGTCACGCAGCTCGCCGGACGACGAGCGCAGGTTGGACATGACGGTGCTGACAGGCAAATTTACCATCTTAAACAACCCCTCCCTGTAATACACGGGCATATTATAACCGCCCAAGGGCGAATAAAAAAGCCGCTTGGGCGGATACGCAGGAGAATGGCATGTTCTGTGTCGGGATACGCCGACGCGTCAGCCCCCGATTATGCGGAGCATCCAATAGGCCATCTGGCGCCCCTCGTACTTGAGATCCCTCAGATCCAGCGCCGAGAGGGGCCGTCCGTCGTCAGCGTCGACCAGAAATGCCTTCCCAGAGGCGCCGCCGTTTTTGGTGAGCAGCGTCCCCTCGAACTCGTTTTTCCTGCCCGTCTTCTTGAGCAGCAGCTTTATCTCGCCCCTGTCGCACCCGGGAAGGCTGCACGTGGCGACCCCTACGTAGTCGGCCTCTGGGTACAGGCCGTATGTGTTCGTCACGACCGCCATCCGAAACGACCTGGCCGACCCGGGGTCGGGGCTCCAGTCGAGATATATGCCCCAAAACCCCTCCACGGGATCCCTGCCATCTCGGAGCGAGCGGTCGTAAGCGTCGCCCGCGTCCACCTTGCCCGGCTCGTCGCAGTCGTCACATGCGCTCGCCGCCCTGACCGCCGCCATGAAAAAGAACCCCGCCAGCAGCGCGAGCAGCAGCGTAAAAAAGAGCTTCCTGCGGTAAAGTGGCGCTTGTGCCGCGCCCATGTACATCACCCCCCGTACCCTGTTCAAGTTTCCCTGCTAGGGCAGACCTTCTACTTCGGCGTTGTTGCCGCCGCCGCCGCCGCCGCCGCTCCAGCATTTGATCTTGCAGCTGCTGCCGCTGCTGCCGCATACGCTTCCGCCCACGCTGCCGCATGCGCCGCCGTCCCCGCATCCGCATTCGCCTTTGCATCCGCACACGCATATCATACTCTGCACTATCGCGGTCTCTATGGATTTCTCGACACCGGTATCACTGTCCACGAACACCGCGCGTATGAGATAGGTCCCCGCCGTATCGGCCCCGCTCTGGATCGCCGGCGGCAGCTGCGCCCTCTCGTCGGGAGTCA
>JAIRNC010000070.1 GCA_031258255.1 Synergistaceae bacterium | reverse complement strand
GGCCCTCCAAGTGCAAAGTTTTTGAGCGCTTTTGGCTTTTTTGTCTGCACTTATTTTATCACAAAACTGGTACAAATATTGATTTAAACTGCCTTTGCGAGTTATTCAGTAGACACTATGTCACACCAGGCACGACGGTCGATCCATACACCGGATCGGTCACGATAATGGAGGGCGGGGAGATAACGCTGTCCGACGGCACGACAAAGACAGTCGCGCCCGGCACGACGATCGACCCGCTCACGGGCGAGATAACGCCGCCCCGCGATGAAGCCAAGGGCGGTGAAAACCCGGGCGGCGGGTGCGACGCCGGCATGGCAGGCTTCGCGTTGCTGGCGATGGCCATGATCGCGGCAAGCGCGGCCAGGAAAAAGGCGAGGTAAACGAGCCAAGGCAGCTGGGCCGGAATCTTTTCTCGTTTCCGGCCCTCGCCTTCGCCCTTGGCGGGAAGGCGAGGCTGAATTAGCGTAAAAGCGTAAACGCCGGCAATGTCGAAGGATTGCCGAGCGAGCGCCCGGAGACGTACTTTTGGTACGCCCGCGACAGCGAGCGCGGCAAGCGTGAAGCAGTGTCCGCGAAGACGCGCCAAACAAACATTAAACCCGCGTTTGGCGCGTGAATGCGGGCAATGCGAAGGATTGCCGAGTGAGCGCCCGGAGACGTACTTTTGGTACGCCCGCGACAGCGAGCGCGGCAAGCGTGAAGCAGTGTCCACATTCACGCGCCAAACAAACATTAAACCCGCGTTTGGCGCGTAAACGTCGGCAATGCGAAGGATTGCCGAGTGAGCGCCCGGAAGCGTACTTTTGGTACGCTGAGGACAGCGAACGCGGCAAGCGTGAAGCAGTGCCGGCGTTTACGCGCCAAACGCTCAGGAGATGAAAAAACCTCCCGCCGCCACCCCCAAAACAGCGCCGATCAAAACGTCGCTGGGGTAATGGACGTAAAGGTACATCCGCGAAAACGAGATGAGGGACGCTAAAAAGAAGGACGCCGTGCCCAGGAAACTGCCCGTCTGGCAGAGCGTGACGGCGGCGGCGAACGACGTGAGCGTGTGGCACGACGGGAAGGACGAGTCACAGGGGCGCTTCAGCAAAAGGGGCAGCGAGAAGTTCAGGTTGCACGGCCGCGTCCTCTTGAAGAACGGCTTTAATGCCAGGTTGCCAATCGCGGCGCAGACCGTCACGCAGAGCAGAAGCGCCAGGCCCGCGTGCCTGGTCTTCTCACGGCAGACGAGGAGCGCGGAGAGCAGAAGCCACAAGATGCCTCCGTCCCCCATGCGTGTCGCCCAGAGCATCAGCCTGTCCATGCGCCTCGTCTTCAAATGCCTCTCGATCCACTCCATGACCGACCTGTCGAATTTTACTACCGTGGGCAACGCGCAACTCTCCTTGTCTTGATATTGATAACGCTATGCATTATACAGGATTATGGAATCCAGATCTACGCTTCCGCCGATTATACCGACGAATCAGTCCACGTCGTTCATCGGGTTGTACGTGTCCATGATGATCGATTCCACGGCGTCTGAGGCTGGTCCCCACTCGCCGTACTCGCCACGGTCGAGGTTTTCGTATACGCCGTCATGGGCCGTGACGGTTTTGGCCGTCATCGGAGCGCCCTTCGGCATCATGAGGAGCGCGTAGGGGAGAGGGCGTTGTTTGCCGTCGGAGGGCCAGTTCATCATAATGCCGCGCCAGATGAGCTGCGATGAGCCGCCGCCGTCCATGTTGATGGCGTCCCGCAGGCCGAGGGACTTTGCGACCCAGCGCGTCTCCTCCATCGTGGCGCCCCTGCTGTGTATGGGATTACGGCCGTCTATCACGGCCCAGAGCGTCCTGCTGCCGTCGCTGCCCATTATCGTCCTCGGGTGCCGCTTGTCCAGTATATCGGACTTGAACGTCTCGGGGCTGTTGACGAACAGGCCGTTTTGCATGAGCAGCGGCCCCGCCTGTATCAGGTTCGTGCAGGCCGAAAAGGCGGGCGTCTCCCAGTCCGTGGCGATATCCACCGCAGCGCCTGGTTCCAGGTAGCCCAGCAGAGAGCGAGACCTCCCCCGCGCCAGTATGAGGAAGCCATCCCTGGGGATCATGTGGTTGCTGGTTCGCGCCTCACTGCACAGCGTGACGACGCCGCCCTGCACGGCTACCTCGATGGCGTCGAGAGGGGCGCCGGCGGCAGAGATCATGACGCCAGGCGTGTAGAGCGCCGCCTCGTCCGGCGGCGGCGTCACGTTGAACTTGGAGAACTCGACAAAGCCGCGCGGTGTCTGGATGCCTATGCGGGCATTGCCTCGGCCGAAGACGAGCAGGTTTTCATCGTTGTCCCACCCGACGGCGGACCGCCCCGGCAGGGGCTTGCCGGCGTGGAGGCCGTCCAGGAGCATCGTGCCGAGGGGACGCCCCTCAGCGAAGAACCCGCCGTTCACCGCCGCTATGGCGTCATAGGCGTTCGATATGTCCGTGATCGGCGCCCTGCCCGCTCCGATCCCCAGAGGGCCGGCGAACGCGATCCGCGTGTCGATTGAATTCAGGTTCGTCGCGACGGCGGCGACAAAGAGCGGCTCGCAGAGGGGCGAGGCGATGGGGTTTCCCCCCTTGGGCTTGTCGCCCGTGACGCCCGGCATGGCCACCCCCTGCCTGTATATGACCAGATCAACCCCGCCGTAACTCAGCACCCTGTTCCACCGCACGCCCTTCGCGCAGTCCCGGACCCAGGACAAAAGGGAATCCCTGCCAGAGTCGGAGAGGGGCGTCGATCCGTCCACCAATAGCGCGCCGGGGGCAGCCGGCTTCATCTCCGCCGCCAGGAAAAACACGGGGTCGCCCGAGCCGCCTAGGTCGGGCAGGTTCTCGAATGACTCGTAAAGCGAGGCCTCAAAGCCCCACCCCATCATCATGAGCGCCATTTTAACCGCGCCGTGCCTGTCGATCTGGGCATCCGGCGAAAAGGGTTCCTTAGGGATCAGACCGTACTTGACGGAAGAGCCGATCTCCCGCGCGAACTTATGGGAGGGCGGCACGTCAGCCGGGAGCGACTGCCCGTCCGCTGCCGCGTATTTGAGCTCCGAGAAGAGAGCGCCCAAAAATTCTGCCCTGCTTGCGGCGCAGGACGCGTTTTGAACGAGAAGCGAGATGAACAGCGCGATGACGAGCCTGACCGAAAAAACAAAGAGAGCTTTATGCCTTTTAACCGTTTCCATGACAACCCCTTTTTACCCCCAGTGCAATAGACTACGATGCCACTGGCTTTTACGGCGAGGGTATCATAGCACAAATTACAAATCAAGTGCTAGAATATCAATATATACCGTAGCTGACTGCCTTTTTGGCTGTGTGTGCCGGGAGAGGGGGGTGTCAAATGGAAGTATTATTCTTGGCAGCTATAATTTTCGCGATACTCCCCATCGTCAGCGTCGTAGTGCTGTTCTCCATAAAATCTAAGGTGGATGATATTGACTACCGCGTTACGGACATGAGGAGACTGGTTTACGAACTGCGGAGCGCAATGCCGGTGCAAACCGAAGGTACGGCCCCACAGCAAATGTCTCAGGACGAAACGGAGGAGGCTCCGGCGAGTGCTTTTCCTGAGTCCCCCACACCGACCGCGTCTCCTGTGTCCCCCGAATTTTCCGCGCCGACTGCGTCTCCGCTGCCGCCAGTTGCCGAGACGGCCTACCAGGCGGAGCGCGTCTCTTTCACGCCGGAGGAGGTAGTTTTGCCGCAGGCTGAATTGGCCGACGTATCCCTGACGGCAGCGGATGACGACGCGCAGCCCCCGCTGGGAGAGCCGGTCATCGTGGAGGACCCTGGCCCAGGACGAACCTCTGGTGTCCCTGAAACAGGGGGAAGCGAGCGTAAGCCTGGGCGTCATAGGGATAGGCGGGGGTCTCGAGGGCATCAGCTATCTGATACTGGAGATAGAGGGCAGGGGCGACATAACGCCGGACAGCGCGGCGCTCCTGTCGTGGATGGCGTTCAGCTTGATGAAGAAAGGCTGAAGGAACGATGCTTCACAACATACGGGGGTGATTGCAATGTCATGGGTCTGGTCGGCGTTGATGCCGCACCCGCCGATAATAGTGCCGGATGTCGGCAGGGGGCGGGAGAAGGAGGCGGCGATAACGATAGGCGGGGTGAAAGCCCTGATGAAGAGGCTTTCGGAGTTGGAGCCACCCGATCGCGTCCTGCTGGTCTCCCCCCATCAGCCTTATTCGCCTGGCGCGCTCTGCGTCAACAGGGCAGATGTCATACGCGGGAGCCTGGCGCCTTTCGGGGCGCCATATCCGGCATTCGACCTGCGGACGCCCATAGCCGAGGCGGACGCGCTGGGCGATTTCCTGTCCGCGTCCGGCATACCCGTGCGTTTTTGCGAGTCCGGCGACTTGACTCATGACCAGGGTTCGCTGGTGCCGCTCTACTTCCTCGCGGGCATATTCGACCGACTCCCGCCAACGATCCTGTCCAGCCCCATTGGGCTGGATATCGAGACTGCCTTCCAGATGGGCTGCGCCCTGGCCGCTCTGGACGATGGCCGCAAATGGGCGCTCCTGGCGAGCGGCGACCTGTCGCACCGACTGAAACCGGGCGCTCCGGCAGGATTCAGCCCCGAGGGGCAAAAGTTCGACGACGCGGTGGTGGAGGCCATCAAGAAGCTAGACGCATCGATACTGAGCAATTTATCGCGAAAGACGCTTGAGGGCGCAGGGGAGTGCGGCCTGCGCTCCGTCATGATCATGCTTGGGCTCTGCTCTGAGCTGGGCGGCGCTATCGACGTGCTCTCTTACGAGGGGCCATTCGGCGTCGGATACTGCAACGCAATTTTCGTCGGGCGGCAGTGAAGGGAGGTCCGTGAAATGTCCGAAAAAAACAGGGCACACCCCTATGTCCTCCTCGCAAGGGAGACGGTGCGACGCAACCTCGACGGGGGACGCGAGATATATTCCGGCGCGGAGATCGACCCGGACAGCAGCCTCTGGACGCCCAAGAGGGCTTGCTTCGTGTCCATAAAGACCAAGAGCGGCCAATTGCGCGGCTGTATAGGGACGATCAGCCCCATCCAGCCGTCGCTGGACAAGGAGATCATCGCGAACGCCATCTCCGCGTCGATGCGCGATCCGCGGTTCGACCCGCTCTCCTTGGGCGAGTTGGACGGGGTGGTGTTCTCCGTTGACGTGCTGAGTGTGCCAGAGGCCGTGAAGGACACATCCGAGCTCGACCCCAGGAGATGGGGCGTCATCGTCTCCATGGGCTTCCGCAGAGGCGTCCTGCTTCCCGACCTCGAAGGTGTCGACACGGTGGACTATCAGCTTGGGATAGCCGCCCAGAAGGCTGGCATAACGAACTACCGGGACGCGTCGATAGAGCGCTTTTCCGTGGATCGGTACAAGGAAGACTGAATGGACGGGATCCGTCCGCGCTGGTGGAGCGCGGTTCCCTGCGGCGCGGGCGATATCGCCGCGCGATGCGGGCTGTGCTTCCACGCCTGTCTCATCCCGTCTGGCGGCTCGGGGTACTGCGGGGCGAGGCGTTTTTCGGGAGGCGTGTTCGAGTCGCCGCTTTTGGGGAAGTTCGTGTCCCTCGCGGTGGATCCGATAGAGAAGAAGCCTATCTATCACTGGCGTCCCGGGACGAAGATACTGTCGCTGGGCGGGTTCCATTGCAACATGTCCTGCCCGTTCTGCCAGAACCACGCCATAGCGCACCCGTCAGGCGGCGTGGGCGCGAAGGGGCTATCCCCTGAGGAACTTGCCGAAACGGCGTTGAGCCTCGGCCTCAGCTCCGTCGCCTACACGTACAACGAACCGACGCTCCAGGCCGAATACATTATCAGCGCGGCCCCTGTCCTGCGCGACGCGGGCATCGCGTCCGTGATGGTCACTAATGGCTTATTCTCGATGGAGGTCTGCGCGGAGCTCGCGGCACATGTCGCGGCCATGAACGTAGACGTAAAGACGTTCGACGGAAACTCTTACAGCCGTCTCGCGGGCAGCTCAAGCGAGGGCGGGCCGGACGCGCTCTCTGTCGTAATGGAAAACGTCGAGTCGCTGTGCCTCGCCGGCGTGCACGTGGAGCTGACGAACCTGGTCGTGCCGGGCGTCAGCGAATCCGAAGCCGATTTTGCCGGCATGGTGGCCTGGATAGCCGGGATATCCCACGAGATACCGCTCCACATATCCAGATACTTTCCCGCCTATAGGTACATGGCGCCGGCCACGGACATTGGCCTGATGAAAAGATTCGAGTCCGTCGCGCGCAAGAAACTTAAATTCGTCCATTTGGGCAATGTGTGGTAGAGTATGCTAGGGTATTTCGTTTTATGGCGAGGTGTTGTCTGTGTGGTCTGGGAAAAAAATCTTTACAGCCTTGGCGGTGGCGGCAGCGATGGCCGTCAGCGTCGCAAGCGGCGCGGTTTCAGCGGGGCGCGTCGCTGATCTCGACAGGTTTCCGCAGGGCGGCTCTCACTACCTCCCGCCGGACCCGGATCTTGCGATTACGGATTATGCCGAGCAGAGCGCTTACGCCGACGAGTACATGGCGCGGTTCTTCGCGCCCTGGCGCGCCACGGATCTGTCCTATCTGGACGTCTCGCTGGACAGAATAATCGAGTTTCAGAGGAACACGGCGAAGAAGAAATTTTTCGTGGAGGGCGGGCGCGTCTTTTCAGCTGTTTCCATGACTCAGATCGCGGCAAACGGCCCAGAGGCGATAGAGGCCGGTACGCCGCGCCCCGGCATCTGCCTGAGCGAGGCAGACGTCCGCGTGCTGCCGACGTCCACGCCGCTCTTCAGCTCTGCCGAGAGCGCGCTTGGGGCAAGGGGGTTGCTAAAGGCGGACATGATTCAAAACTCCACCTTCAAGCCGGGTGAGCCGATAGCCATCTGCGGCGCGTCGAAGGACGGCAAGTGGATCTTGGCGGCCTCCGGTAGCGTCGCGGGATGGATCAGGTCAGAGAGGGCCGCTCTCGTGGGCGACGAACTCATGGAGAGGTTCATGTACGCTTCATATTCTGTGTTCGTCAGGGACAATGTCGTCATAAAGGACAAGGGCGGCGCTGTCCTGGCGACGGCCAAGATGGGCACGCTGCTGCCCTCTGAGGGGCAGAGCCTGCTCGTCCCCATAAGGGGGAAGGACGGCCTCGCGGCGGTAATGCCCTATAGGCCGCGAGATGGGGACGCCGAACCGTTCCCTGTCGCCTTCACGCCTCGGAACGCCGCGCGGGCGATGGATCAGCTTTTGGGCGAGCCTTACGGCTGGGGCGGCGAGCGGGGGCTTAGGGACTGCTCGTCCACGACGCGGGATTACTTCGCGCTCTTCGGCGTGTGGCTGCCGAGGAACTCCGGCGACCAGGCGAACGCCGGTCCTGGAATAGACCTGAAAGGGGCCGAAGCCGGCAGCAAGACGGAGATGATCGTGAGGGACGGCACGCCATTCGCGACGCTGATACACATGCCAGGGCATATAATGCTCTATTTGGGGGTTTACGACGGGGAACCCGTCGTGATGCACAACGTGTGGGGCGTCAGGGTAAACGCCCCTGGCGGCAAGACCGGCAGGGAAGTGATAGGCAAGGCTGTCGTCACGAGCTTGCTGGCCGGCCAGGAGATAAAGGACAGGCCAAAGTCGAGCCTTTATATCGACAGGGCAGCCAAAATCGTATTCCCGATAGGGAGCACTGGCAGGTAAATATCAAGGGAGGCTGAGTTATGGTTTACAGGATAGGCTTGGTGGGATGTGGGACAGTGGGCAAGGGGCTAGTTGCGCTCCTCGGGGAGAAGAGGGAATACCTGGAAAAAAAATATGGTTTTGCTTTCAGCCTTAATTTTGTCACGGATTTTATCAAGGGCACCGTCGCGTCAGCGGACGGGCTGGACCCGGGCGAGATAGTCCGCGCCCTCAGCGAAAAGGGCAGCCTGGGCGACATGAAGGGGTCGCGGGATAACGCGCCGCTCGCGGAGCTGCTCTCCGAGACGCCTGTTGACATCCTCTGCGACGCCACACCGACCAATTACGAGACGGGACAGCCCAGCCTGGGCATACTGCAAACGGCCATAGCGAGCGGCGCCTCCGCCGTAACTTGCAGCAAGGGCGGTGTCGGGTTGGACTTGGCGGGCCTCAAAAAGCTCGCGTCGGAGAGGGGCGTCCAGATACGCTACGAGAGCAGCGTCTTGAGCGGCACGCCGCTTTTGAACCTGGTCAGAGGCCCACTCGCGGGTTGCGTCATCGAGAAGGTTCAGGGCATTGTGAACGGCACCACGAACTACATACTCACGATGATGGAGGGCGGCGCCGACTACGCAGAATCGCTCAAGGAGGCACAGCGCCTGGGCTACGCCGAGACCGACCCGACTGGCGACGTCGAGGGCTTTGACGCGGCGGTGAAGGTCTGCATCATGGCGCAGGAGTTTTTCGGCTGCAAGCTGTCCATGGCCGATATCGACAGGCGAGGCATAACCGCCTTATCGGCCGGTGACGTGGAGAAGGCCCGCTCGGACGGTAAACGCATTAAGCTGATCGCAGGCATAGAAAGGGACGGGGAGTCGGTACGCGGCTACGTCAAGCCCGTGGCGATGGATCTGGCGCACCCGCTCGCCTCCGTGTCCGGCCCCACGAACGCGGTCTGTCTCTCGACCGACAACCTGGGCGACGTGACGATCATAGGCCCCGGCGCCGGTGCCAAGGAGACGGCCCAGGGCCTTCTGTCGGACATGCTGGACATAGCGTCGGGACGATAAGTCCGCGCAAGATGCCAGGTTTTTCGAGCGAACGCAGCGAGCCGAAAAGCCTGGCATCTTCTTAAGATAACTTGGAAGCCGTAATATTATCTGGCGAGCCCCGCCATGTCATTGAAGCGCTCGATCAGCGCGTCGATCTCTTCTGACTGCTTCTGGACGCCAGCGAAGGTATTTTCCTGGTCGTACCACTGGGCGTCCAGCTCCTCTGCCGCCTTGCCCTGCTGCTCGACCCAGGTGTAGTACTTCAGGTTATGCACCCTCTTGCGCTCCGGGTAGGTCAGCTCCAGCATGTTGTCCGTGCGTATCCCGCGCAGGCTCGATGCGAAATCGCCCGCCGCCCGGGACGCGTCGTAAGGGCCTTCCTCGCCGCGCAGCTCCGCTAGCCGGGACTGGTACATTTCAGACGAGTCCGTGAGGACCGTGGCCACCACGTCGCGCTCCGACAGCTCGTAATACTTCGCGAACTTGATAGCGCACAGCGCGTTCGATATGCCGGATATGCCCATGAGCGGCAGGCTGTCTATGCACTCGCGGGGGACGCCCGCCGAGGCGAGGCGCTCCTTGCCGGCCGGCTCGTTAAAGAGGCGCAGCAGAGCCATCGCGTCGTTGTCGTCTATGGCAATGGCCATGTCCGTGTTCCTGACGTTGTGCACCCACGGGATGTGCTTGTCGCCTATGCCCTCGATGCGGTGGGCGCCGAACCCGTTGTTCAGGATAGTCGGGCATTGCAGCGCTTCTCCGACGGCTATGCGGCTAGTGGGGTATTTCTGCTTGAGGTAGTCGCCGCAGCCCAGGGAGCCGGCGGAGCCGGACGTGAGGCACACGCCCGCGAACGCGTCGCCCTGGCGTTTCGCGCTCTCGAACGTCTCCGCTATGGCGCTCCCCGTGACGCTGTAGTGCCACAGGTAGTTGCCCATCTCGTCGAACTGGTTGAAAATGGCCACGTCGTTGCGCGTGGCTCGCAGCTCGTTCGTCTTGTCGAATATCTCCTTCACGTTGCTCTCAGTCCCCGGCGTGGCTATGACCTCGCCCGCGATGCCGGACAGCCATTCGAAGCGCTCGCGGCTCATCCCCTCCGGCAGAATCGCGATGGAGTCGCAGGCCAGCAGCTTGGAGTTGAACGCGCCGCCCCGGCAGTAATTGCCTGTGGATGGCCAGACCGCCTTCTGGCTCGTGGCGTCGAACTGCCCGGTCACGAGGCGTGGCACGAGACAGCCGAAGGATGCCCCGACCTTGTGGCAGCCTGTTGGGAAGAACTTGCCGATCAGGCAGATGATCCTGGCGCGGACGCCCGTCAGCTCTTTCGGCAGCTCGATGAAGTTCACGGACGAGTAGAGCCCGCCGCGCTCCTTGCGTTCGTTCTTCCATGTTATCCTGAAGAGGTTCAGCGGGTTCACGTCCCAGAGGCCGACGCCGCGAAGCCGCTCCTTTATCGTCTGGGGGACGTATTTATCCGGTTCCCTCATCTGCTTGAAGGTCGGGATCAGGACACCGTTTTCCCTGGCCTTCCGCGCGTTTTTTTCGAGGATCAGTTCGTTAACTTCGAGGTTTATCATAACTCAATCAAATCCTTTCGAATATTGTACGCCGACGGGCGCGTGTTATTTTAAAGCCGCGTATCTGTGATCGACGTGGTCGAGCAGGGCCTGCAGCTCTTCCCTGTCCGGGCTTGTCGCCACGAACTTCCTTATGCTGTGCCTCGTGAAAAAGCTGTTCTCGTGGCGTATCCCCTCCACGCCAAAGATGTCCCTGTACATGGCCCGCGACGCCTTGAGCGTGGGATCTGGCTCGACCTCATCGTCGCTCATGAGCACCCACAGCTCCTTGAAGCCGGCCAGCGCGATGGCTGCGGCGCACATGGGGCATGGGTCATGCGTCGCCAGGAATATCAGCTCTTCCGCCGGGGGATGCACGGGCAGCTTGTAGAACCTGTTTATCGCGTCGATGTCGCCGTGAAAGAGAGGGTTTGTGAGACGGTTGTCAGCGCCGACCATCACGGACGTGAGCGTGTCCGCGCGCAGGATGGCGCTCCCGCAGGGCGCGTTGCCCCTCGCCGCCTCCGACTCGGCCAAGGGCAGTATCTCATCCCTTATTACCTCCAGGAGCGCCTTTACTTTTTCCGCGTCGTTCACTGAACCGCACCTCGTCTTCTAAAGGCTGGATTTACTGCGGGTCCCAGTTGCTTATGTCCGCGCCCGCATCCTCGCCGCCCTCGACGCCGTCGGCGCCGAGGGATATTATGTCGTACTCGCCCTTCGTGCCGGGGCAATAATACAAGAAGTCCCTCTTCCATGCGTCCTTTGGGGGCTTTTTGACGTACCCGCCCTTGGGGTAGTTGTTCGGCACCGGTGCCGAGGAGGGCTTTTCAACGAGCGCCTTCAATCCCTGGTCCGTCGTCGGGTAAAAGCCGTTGTTTAGGTGGTACAGCTCCAGCGCGTTTTCGATGCTCGCGATGGAAACCCTGGTGGTCGTTATCCTCGCCTCGTCGCTCTGCCTACTGACGTTGACTGCCACGACGGTGGCCAAAAGGCCGATGATCACGACGACGACCATGATCTCGACAAGGGTGAACCCGCTTCTCTTTTTAT
>JAIRNC010000060.1 GCA_031258255.1 Synergistaceae bacterium | reverse complement strand
GGGATAAGCGAGGGAGTTAAGGAGGCGTACAAAATGCAGACTATATCGCTTGAACAGTACGTTGCTGAAATCGACAAAGCGGAAGCCAGGATGGAAGGCAAAGCGGAGGGCAAAGCGGAAGGCAAAGCAGAAGGCGAAGAGAAAAAGGCTTTTGAGGTCGCCCGGAATTTTCTGAAAATGGGATTGCCGCTTGACCAGATAGCGCAGGGGACTGGCCTTTCGGTTGAGGAAGTCAGCGGCCTCCGGCAATAATCAGCAATTCATTATGCCGGTTAAGAACGCCCAAGCCAGTGGCTTGGGCGTTTTGAGATGGCTTCAGTCCAGGTCCACGACCTTGGCCTTGACGCCGTCGATCTTCGCCAGGTCGGCCGCGACCGCCTCGCACTCATCCGGCGAACAGCACAGTTGCAGCACCATGGTGCCGCGAGAGGCGCACACGCCGTCGCCGTGGTCGTGAAGCCCCAGGCGCGTCATGATCTTGCAGCCATGACGAGTAAGGGTCTTCTGGATCTCAAGCGCCTGCCCCTCTCTGTCGTTGATGCGCAGTACCAATAGAGTGTAGCCCATCTCGAACCCTCCCATCGCTTGCGGTGATGAAAAAATAACAACCACGCCTATATTTTATTCGCGAAACGGCCTTCCGCGAAATGTGTTTTTGCGGTACGGATAATCATGCATAAGGCCCTTGTCGTCACAGCCCCTCCAGATCTTTGAGCCACGCGCCGCACACGGCGTCGCTGGGCATCCGCCAGTCTCCTCGCGGCGATAGGCTGACAGAGCCTATCTTCGGCCCGTCCGGCAGACAGCTGCGCTTGAACTGGGACGCGAAGAAACGCTCGTAAAAGAGCCTCAGCCATTTTTTGATCTCATCCGGCCCGTAAAGCCCATCGAAGGCGAGACGGCAAAGCCCCAGCACCTCGGAGGGTGTCCGCCCCCAGCGGATGGCGTGATAGAGGAAAAAGTCGTGCAGCTCGTAAGGGCCAACGATGCTTTCCGTGCGCTGGCCGATGTCGCCTCCCGACGGCGGGAGCAGTTCCGGGCTCACCGGCGTCTCCAGTATGTCCATAAGCACGGCCATCAGCTCCGACGGGGACGTGTCCGCGACGTACTTCACGATGTGGCGCACAAGCGTCTTCGGCACGCCGGCGTTCACCCCATACATGCTCATGTGGTCGCCGTTATAGGTTGACCACCCGAGGGCCAGCTCCGACAGGTCCCCGGTCCCCACGACGATGCCGCCAGACTGGTTCGCCAGGTCCATGAGGACCAGCGTCCGCACCCTGGCCTGGGCGTTTTCGTACACCACGTCGCGGGCGTCCTCGCAGTGCCCAATGTCGCGCAGATGAGCCCTCACCGAATCCGTGATGTCTATCTCGCGGCAAGGTATGCCCAGCGCGCGGCAGAGGCTCGCGGCGTTCGACTTCGTCCGAAGCGTCGTGCCGAAGCAGGGCATGGTCACCGCTGTCACGTCTGACGCAGCCTTGCCCGCTTTCAGCATGGCCCTCTCCGAGACGAGCAGCGCGAGCGCGCTGTCCAGCCCCCCGGAGACGCCGACGACGGCAGTCTTTGCGCCGACGCGCGCCAGCCGCTGTTCAAGGCCGGCCACCTGCATATCGAGTATCGCCTCGCACCGCGTCCTCCGCACCCCCTCGTCGCCCGGGACGAAGGGGTGCCGCTCAAAGCGTCTGCGCAGGGTTTCCGGCCTCGTGCCCAGCGAGAATGGGACGATCTCGTACCCGGCGCTGTCGGCTTTCCACGTGTTTAATCTCCTGCGGTCGTGCCTGAGCGCGCCCAGGTCGATCTCGGAGGCGGCCCACCCGCTCCCGAAGGGCGGGGACTCATCGAGCGTCCGCCCGTTCTCGCAGATCAGGTTGTTCGCGCTGAACACCATGTCCGTGCTGCTCTCACCATGCCCGGCGTTCGCGTAGAGATAGCCGCACACGAGCCGCCCGGACTGCGCGACGACGAGGCTCCTCCTGTAGCTTGCCTTGCCGATCACCTCGTCGCTCGCGGAGAGGTTCGCTATCACCGAAGCGCCCGCCATCGCGTGAAAGGAGCTCGGCGGGACGGGGACCCACAGATCCTCGCACAGCTCGACGCCGATCCGCAGGCCGGGCGTTTGCTCATTCTGAAAGAGAACCTTAACCCCCATGGGGACTTCCTGGCCGCAAACCCGTACATGCACGGTCTCCAGGAGCGCCGGCGAAAAGTGCCGCATCTCGTAAAATTCGCTGTAATTGGGGAGATATGTCTTTGGGACGATTCCCAAAAGCCGCCCACAGCAAAAAGCGGCGGCTGCGTTGAAGAGCTTCCCGTCGTGCGCCAGCGGCAGGCCCACGAGCGTGAACACAGGAAAGCGCGCGCTGCGCTCGATCAGGCTTGACAGAGCCTCCAGCGCGCTCGCCAGAAGCGCCTCCTGCAAGAACAGGTCGCCGCAGGTGTAACCGGTCAGGCACAGCTCCGGCAGACAGAGGACACTGACGCCTTCCTCGCTCGCCCTCTCTATGACCCCCAGGATCCGCTCCGCGTTGCGCCCGCAATCCGCCACGCGGATCGTCGGAGTCACAGCCGCCACACGGACAAATCCGTCAAGCGCGTAACCCATGCTTCCCGCTCCTTTCGCCATCTAAAGCCAACCGTGGCATAATCAGCGGTTCCCGGGCTTTTGCAGGCAGATACTTCCTCATCTTCCTGACGGCTTCGTCGAAGTTGATCGGCTTTCCGAGGTGGTCGTTCATTCCGCACTCGATGCATCTGTCGACATCGGCGCGGAACACGTTGGCGGTCATCGCCACTATCGGAATCTCCATGGCTTCTGGTATGTCCAGCGCGCGAATGAGCCTCGTCGCCTCATAGCCGTCCATCTCAGGCATCTGGACGTCCATCAGGATCAGGTCGTATTTGCCGGGCGAATCGCTGAACATCCGGACGGCCTCTTTCCCGTTCTCCGCGCAGTCGAAGGCGGCGCCAGTCGGCTCGAACAGCGCCAGCGCGATCTCCCTGTTGATCTCGATGTCCTCCGCCAGCAGGATGCGATACCCCTTGAAGCAATCGGCCACCTCCTCGGCCGGTTCGCTCCAGCCCTCCTGCACCGCCGGGCCGAGGCACTCGTTGATGCAGTCCGCGATAGCGGAGGGGAATAGCGGCTTGGAGAGGAACTTGTCCACGCCGGCGGCCTTCGCGTCGTCCTCTATGGCGCTCCACTCCGCCGCTGAGATCATTATGACCACGCACTTAGCGTCGCTTTGCGCCTTTATCCTGCGCGTGAGCTCTATACCGTCGATGTCGGGCATCTTCCAGTCGACGAAATAGAGGTCGTAAGGGCCGTCGTCCCGGAGATGGGCCAAGGCATCCTCCCCGTTTTTGGCATGGGCGCAGTTCACGCCGAACCGATCCATGATCTCGCCGAAGTACTCGATCACGTCCGGGTCGTCGTCCACGGCCAGCACCTTCATGGTGGCGCGGTTGAGGCCGGGGCTCAGGAATTCCTCGTGCCCCCCCTCCTCGGAACGGCGGAGCCGCACCGTGAACGCGAACGTCGAGCCCTTGCCCAGCTCCGTCTCTATCCATATCCTCCCGCCCATCAGCTCCACGATGCGCTTGGATATGGCGAGCCCCAGCCCAGTCCCGCCGAACCTGCGCGTCGTGGTGTTGTCTGCCTGCTCGAAGGATCGGAACAGCCGGGTCTGCTGTTCTGGGCTTATGCCTATCCCGTTGTCGGCCACCTCTATCTGTACGACGCAGGAGTCCTTGTCGTCCTCCGTCAGGCTCGCATCGAGGCGTATGCTGCCGCCGTCCGGGGTGAACTTGACGGCGTTGGAGAGGAGGTTCGTTATGACCTGGGCGATCCGCTGGTCGTCGCCCACCAGGGTGCGCGGTATGCCCCTGTCGATGCGCACCTTGAAATCCTGGCGCTTTTCGTCCACGCGGAATGTGATCACGCCTACGACCTTTTGCAGCATCCTCTCGAAATCAAAACTCACGGGCGAGAGGTCGAGCTTGTTCGCCTCTATCTTTGACATGTCCAGTATATCGTTAATCACGCCCAGCAGATGCGCTGAGGCGTCGCCGATCTTGCCAAGGCAGTAATCCTTCCTGGCTGAATCCGACGCTGCTTTCCCCATGGCCGTCATACCGATGATGGCGTTCATGGGCGTCCGCATCTCGTGGCTCATCTGCGCTAAAAAATCGCCCTTCGCCCTGCTGGCCGCGTCGGTCTTTTTCTTCTCCGCGTGGTACATCCCGCTCAGCGTCTTGGTGACGAACCCTATAAAGAGGCCGCTGATGACGAACGACTGTATGCTGTCCACGTACCGCTGGAACGTGTTGAGGGGCAGGATGACGCTCGGGTAATAAAGGTTGACCATGTAGCAGGACACGGAAATGGTCGTATTGGCCAAGACCAGCAGGAAGCAGGCCCACCCGTTCGACAGGAGAAAGATGATGACCGTGCAGAGGACGAAATAGGCCGCCATGCCGCTGTCGATGCCGCCGTTCGTCACGAATACCACGGGGAAGAAAACGTCACATATAAAGATCAGCGCGACCCAGGTAGCCTGCCTGTACAGATTGAAGCGGTTGCTCACGTAGAGGAGCAACACCACAGACACGGTCATGGAGTACATGGCCGACATCGCTATGGGAGGGGATCCCTCTATGATCCGCGCGGCCGTGGCGGCGGTGACAGCCAGGAGCCCGAAGACGCAGACCATGTTGAGCACCCTCGCCTCGAACGGCAGATGCTCCGAGAAGATATATTTTTTATAGAGCTCTCTTAAAAAAGACATCAATGCTCCCTCATCACACTTTTATTATAACATTATGCCATGACAATAATTAATATATTCCCTTGGCCTCGCCCGCGGCGCGATCGAGCTTATCTTTTATTTCCATGGCGCTGCCGCCGCCCCTGACGATCCCGGACACGCGGTCGTAGCCCAAAAGCGGCACGTATGACGCCGCGAAAGCGCAGGACGACTCCAGCAGCAGCAGACAGCGCTCCCTGTCGGCGGTCAGGCCGTTCACGCACTTTTCCTCGAAGAGCGCTGTCGCGCGTTCCAGAAGCGACAGGTTTTCCAGCAGCGAGTCGGCGATGAGCGGCAAGAACGCGTTCAGCTCGAACTCCCCGCGCGACGCGGCCTCCGATATTGCCGCGTCCCCTGCCATGACCTTCATTGCCGCCTGCATTACCGCCTCTGGTATCACCGGGTTGACCTTGCCGGGCATTATGGTACTCCCTGCCTGGAGTTCCCGCAATACGATCTCCCCGATCCCGCCGCGCGGCCCGGAGTTCATCAGGCGCAGGTCGTTAGATATTTTCATGAGGTTCACGGCCAGCGCCTTGAGCAGCCCGGACGTCTCCACGAACACGTCGTTGTTCTGTGTGATGTCCATCGGGTACTCCGCCGCCGAGAGGCCTATGCCGGTTATCAGGCGAAGCTCCTCTATCACGCCGAACCTGTACTTCCGGGCGGCCCTGTCCGGGACGCCGACCGCCGTGCCGCCGATGTTCACCTGCCTGAGCCGCTCCTCTGCCTTGTAGAGACGCCAGCGGTCGCGGGCTATGGCCTGGGCCCACGCGCCGAACTCACCGCCCAGCGTGACGGGGACGGCGTCCATCAGCTCGGTCCGCCCCAGCTTTGGGATGTCGTCAAACTCGTTCTCCCGCCGCTGGAGCGCCGTCTGCAAGCTCGCGCAGCGGAGGGAGAGGCGCCTCAGCAGCTCTATCGCGGCGATCCGAAGCGCCGTAGGGTAGACGTCGTTCGTGGACTGCCCACGGTTCACGTCGTCCAGCGGGTTTATGAAGCCGTACTCCCCGGGGCGCTTGCCCATGACACGGAGGGCCACGTTCGCCAGGACCTCGTTAACGTTCATGTTCGTCGACGTCCCGGCCCCGCCCTGGAGGGCATCCGTAATGAACGCCCCGCGGGCCTCCTCCGGCTCCCATGAAAGCACTATGTCGCAGGCCTCTTCTATGGAGCGATAGACGCCCGGCGCGCCGATGCCGAGCTTCTGATAGGTGAGCGCCGCCGCCTTTTTGACCTTCACTGTGGCGTGGATCAGGCGTAGGCTGACCGGCCTCTGCGACAGGCCGAAATTATCCCCGGCCCTAGCGCTCCAGATGCCGTATAGGGCGTCGTCCGGCAGACACAGCTCGCCCAGGGAGTCCCGCTCGACGCGCAAGCCTAATCCTCCAGCTCCGCGCGGAGGTGGGGGAATATCGAGAGGCTCCGCACGAGTATGCCCTGTATATGCGCTATGAGGACGCCGAAGTTCGTGATCGGCACGCCCCGGGTCTGCGCCGCGCGCAACCGGCGCTTCATCTCGCGGCCGTTCAACATGCATCCGCCGCAGTGCACGATCAGCTTGTAGCGGGACAGGTCGTCCGGGAAACCGCCGCCGGAGGTGAAGTCGAACTCAGGCCGCGCGCCTGTGTACGACCTTATCCAGCGGGGAAGCTTCACTGTCCCGATGTCGTCGCACTGGCGGTGGTGCGTGCAGCCCTCGGAGATGAGTATCCTGTCCCCGTCCCTCACGCTCTCCAATGCCTTCACGCCGCGCGCCGAAGCGTCGAGCAGGCCCTTGTATCGGGCCATCAAGATCGAAAACGACGTGAGCGGCACGTCTGGCGGGACATCGGACGAGACCTTGGCGAAGGCCTGGCTGTCGGTGATCACGAGCCTCGGGTGCTTCTTTAGGCTCTCGAGCGTATCGCGCAGCTCGAACTCCTTGACTACGACCGCCGCTGCGTCGGCCTCCAGTATGTCCCTGATCGTCTGCTGCTGCGGGAGGATGAGCCGTCCCTTCGGGGCGGCCTTGTCTATCGGCACTACCAGCACCACGAGGTCGGCGGGGGAGATCAGGTCACCGACGATGCGGAGTTTTTCGTCGCCCTGCTCCGCGAGGGACGCTAGTTTTTCCTTCAACGCGCCGATGTTCTCGCCAGTCGCCGCGCTCACGTATATCTCGTCCGTCCGCGCGCTGGCGCGGGACGTGAGGAGGTCGCACTTGTTCAGCGCGACGGCGTATTTCACGTCGTTTTCCTTGAAAAGCCGCTCCAGCTCGTCGTCGGCGCTGGATCGCCCCTCCGTGGCGTCTACTACCAGCAGGGCCACGTCCGTCTGGCGCAGTATGCCAAGGGCCTTCTCCACCCGCTTCGCGCCCAGCTCGCCCTCGTCGTCGAACCCCGGCGTGTCTATCAGCAGGATCGGCCCTATCGGGAGCAGTTCCATGGACTTGCGCACAGGGTCCGTCGTCGTCCCCTTGACCGGTGAGACCACGGCCAGAGGCTGGCCCGTGACGGCGTTCATCAGACTCGATTTCCCCGCGTTGCGGCGTCCGAAGATGCCTATGTGTACTCGTTCAGACGAAGGCGTATCGTTCAAGCTCATAACAATTCCTCCACAGCTGATTAAAGGGCCGGTCGATGCAACTCTAACACAAAGGGCTAAGGCGTGTCACTGGGAAATATGTTAATATGACGGTAAGGCATAGGGCCGACATGTCAAGAGGATTTTGAGGGGGGATCGGAAATGTGTGACGTGATCGTCACGATAGCGCGCGAATACGGCTCCGGCGGACGCCTCATTGGGCGCGAGCTGGCGCGGGATCTTGGCATATCGTTCTACGACAAGGAGATAATCGCCCTTGCGTCAAAGGAGTGCGGGCTGCACGAGGACTTCATACAGACGATGGAGCAGAAAAACGCGTCGGGCTTCTTTTACAACCTCTACATGCACAACCGGGAGCTGCCGATCCCGGAGCAGGTCTTTCTCACTCAGTCCAACGTGATAAAGGCCTTGGCGGGGAAGGGCCCCTGCGTCATCATCGGGCGTTGCGCCGACTACGTGCTGGCAGACGTGAAAAACTGCATCCGCGTCTTCATATACGCGCCCATCGAGACGCGAGTCAGGACAGCGAGGGACGAGTATCACGAGGGGGAAGGCGACATCGAGGGGTACATACGCAAACAGGACAAGGGGAGGGCGTCTTATTACAACTTTTTTACGCAGCAAAAGTGGGGCAGGGCGCAGAACTACCACCTCTGCGTGGACAGCAGCATCGGGATGGCGGCGTCCGTGCGCGTCATAAAGAATTACGTCCTGGAATTCTCCGGGGCTGAGGGGTCGCCGGCTTGATGGAAAAGGCGTCTCAGCCGGCGCGCGAAAACAAGATGGGGACCATGCCGGTTCACAGGCTCCTGCTGGACATGTCCATCCCCATGATAGTCTCCATGTTGGTGCAGGCGCTCTATAACGTGGTGGACAGCATTTTCGTGGCCAGGATAAACGAACAGGCGCTCACTGCGGTGTCCTTGGCCTTCCCGATCCAGAGCCTCATGATAGGCGTCGGCGTGGGGACGGGGGTGGGGGTGAACGCCCTGCTCTCAAGGAGCCTCGGCGAGAAAAAATTCGGCCTCGTGAACGAGACGGCGTTGAACGGCGTCTTCCTGGCGTGGGTCAGCTGCGCCGCGTTCATGGCGGTGGGTTTTTTTGCCTCCGATGTATTCTTCTCCATGCAGACCGAGGACGTCCGGATCGCCAGGTACGGACACGAGTACCTGTGGTTCATCTGCGCCTTCTCGTTCGGCATGTTCAGCCAGATAATGTTCGAACGCCTCCTCATCTCCACGGGAAAGACCTTTTACTCCATGATATCCCAGAGCGTCGGCGCCGTCACCAATATAATCCTGGACCCTATCATGATATTCGGCCTCCTGGGCTGCCCTAAGATGGGCGTGTCCGGCGCGGCCGCTGCTACCGTGATCGGGCAGTGCATCGGGGCGGCGCTGGCCCTTTTCTTCAACATCCGCTACAATCGCGAGGTACGCCTTGCGCCGCGCTGCTTCAGGCCAAAGCTGGCGATAATCCGAAGGATATACGCCGTGGGGCTGCCGTCCATCCTGATGGCGTCTTTGGGGTCGCTCATGACCTACGGGATGAACAGGCTCCTGATCTCCTTCACCTCCACTGCCGTCGCCGTCTTCGGCGTGTACTTCAAGCTCCAGAGCTTCATATTCATGCCGATATTCGGCCTCAACAACGGCATGGTGCCGATCATCGCCTACAATTACGGCGCGAGGAAGAGGGAACGCATCGTGCAGACGGTCAAGTTGAGCGTCGCGTACGCCACGAGCATCATGCTCCTGGGTGCCGTTGCCTTTCATTTCTTCCCCGGCGCGCTGCTGGCGCAGTTCAACGCGACGCCCGAGATGCTGGCGATAGGCGTCCCGGCGCTCCGCATCATCAGCGTTCATTTTCTGTTCGCCGGCTTCTGCATCGTGTCGCTTTCCGTATTCCAGGCGATGGGGAATGGCACGGAGAGCCTTATCGTCGCCGTCTCCCGGCAGTGGCTGCTCCTGATGCCGATAGCCTGGCTCTTATCCCTTTCCGGCGACGTAAACGCCATATGGTGGACGTTCCCTATAACGGAAATAGCGACGCTGATGCTCTGCGCGTTCTTCATGAGGAGGTTGTATGACAAAATAAACGCCTCGTTCGACAATCGCTTGCATTGCCCCTCGAACCACAGTCCAAAATAATAACGTTTTTGGAGACCTATTTTTTGAGGTTTGCTGTTGGGGCTCTGGTCCTTGATTCGGAACCATTTCGGAACCTGTGGTCGAAGAGAATAAAGCCGCCCCAGTGACAGTGGGGCGGCTCTGTGGTACAATCCTTCCAGATTTAGATCACCCAGAGTATCTTGAGTACCAGCTCAAGGACCCGGATGATCAGGTTAGGCAGAGGAGCAAGACTAGCAACCTTGGTGAGGCGGTCTTGCTCCTCTTTTTTACCCGGAAGGCGCTCTCTGCCTTTTGGCATCGATTCACCCCCCCTCAGAGGGAAGACCTTTTCACTCACCGGCCCCCTGCTTCGGCCAGAAGCCTGTCACGGACATTTTAGCACAGCCGCCCCCCGGGGCGGCGTTTTTGTTGGAAGGGAGGCGATCCAATGCCTAGGTACAAGAACACCGGCGACACGACAAAGACATACAATAGCGTCCTGTGGCGCCCGGTTGCCGACAAATCCGCGCCAAACGCGGATTCGAACGCGTGTTTACACTTCTCCTGTTCGGATTGACCGATAGGAGAAGCATACCGCCCTAACTGGTTTTCGGTAAATTTCATATGATGTACCTCACTAAAGTTAAATTTTCGATAAGAAGTCAAATCCCATTGTAGTTCTCCCAACGCCATCTCAAGAACTCGCGATTGGTACATTCGGGCAAGTAGATTTGCGGCGGAACTATTGCGCCATAATCCATTCTTGCGCGCGTCGAAAGCTGAACCTCACCTGTTTCAGAAATCCGCAAGTGACCAGAGTCAAAAAGCAGGTGTATGTCCATACGCATTGGAAATCCATTTGCGATTGTATCCTCGCCTTTGTACTTGTACGGCTTTATATGTGCGGCTTCGAGGACTTCCGGCATCGTCACATTCGTGATAACGCAACGACCATATGCCTGTAAAACATCGCGACGGAACCGCGCTTGATTCGGGCGAGTTGTCCGCTGTATTTCAACTCGTTTGCGTTCAATATCAGAAGCGATGTCAGCTATACGGATACGGTCAAGCACCTGTTGCAACGATTCATCTTGCGGCGATTCGGCAAGTATCTCAGCTATCTCCGAATCAATATCGTAGTTGTAAGAGTACTGCTCGTCCATCCGCGTGATTTGTTCTTTGCGAATTATGTAACCGTAATTCGACAAGAAAAGCAAATACTCTCTCGCAATTCGCGAGTCATTTGCTCCCGGTGCGCAATTTGGCCAACCTATAAGCGTTATTTGCCCCGTGCGAAACCATAAAACGAAATTGACATAATCGTCAATTTCGGCTCCGCAAGCCGAAAGCGGGATAATGACACGGATTAGTTCCTCGGTAGTAATATAACCCTGTCCTTTATTCTGCAACTCTCTCAAAACAGAAAGCAACAAACGCAGAGGATAAATAACAAGTCCATTATCAACCCATCGCTGGCACTCGTTCGGGTTCTGGATTTGCAGATTCGGCAGCTTGAAAGTTTGTACCGTGATTGCCGCAAATTCAGTTTGAGATATATCATGGTCGGCGACACGTCTACCAAAATCCGTGAGGCGTATCTTGCCGGAATGATCTCCGTCAGCCAACAGCCCGACCGCCCGCCAGTATTGCCCGGAATTTCGAATAAGATTGCGCTCACCTGTGCGTCGTGCAAGGTCAACGCCAACGGAGTCTTTGATGTCATTTGAGAGTTCGCGCAACTCATTGGCAAACTCATCTGAGCTATATTTCAGACCTCGTTCCTCCAATTTGCGCATACGGAAAAGAACACCCAACAAGACAACGGGGTCGTTCATCCCTTCCGTACATTGGAGACTCGCCCACTTCCATTTGAAATCGGGAAAAGGCAGCTTGGGAATGAAATTTTGAGATAGCATAGTCTATTCCTCCGTATAATTCTTGAACTGCTTCGCAACCGCATAAGCAAGCAGCGGAGGGACGGCATTTCCAATCTGACGGTATACCGATGAACGATTCCCCGAAAACGCATAATCAATCGGGAAACTTTGAACGGTTGCAAGTTCTCGGCAAGACATTCTTCGCTGATTATTAGGATGATGTAAAACAACAACGCCGCCCTTGTCATCACCGCGAGCTGTCACCGTTGGTGCGGGTTTGGACGGATCAATAGTACGATGACCTATGTAGCCGTTAAACCTCAGCTTATACTTAGAATAGTCGTGATTAGGCACATTGTTTGGCTCGTCTGGGTCAGGCAAATCGGATAAAGCATCGCCTACGGCAATCCACTTTTTTAGTCCATGAGAACCATCTGCACAGAACTCAGGTTTTGGATAATCAAACGAGTAATCGACATCGTTTCTAACTCCGACAATGAATACACGCTGACGCAGTTGAGGAACGCCATAATCTGCGGCATTAAGAATCTCCGCTTTCACTTTATAGCCCATACTCGTGAAATCGTCGAGTATCATTTTCAATACTTGCCCCTTGGCAAGGCTGAAAATTCCTTTGACGTTTTCAGCGAGAAAAAATTTGGGCTGTTTCACGTTAATGATTCGCATCAACTGCTTATATAACTGGTTGCGCTCATCATTGACGTTACGCTTGGTATTAGCAACGGAAAATCCCTGACAAGGGAATCCGCCGATTATAATATCGCAATCAGGAACTTCTTCCTCATTAACTGTAAAAATGTCTTTACATATAATGTGGTCGCCAAGGTTGGCGCGATATGTCTCAACCGCATCACCGTACAGGTCGTTAGCCCAAACAATATCATGCCCCGCCATTTTGAAGCCGAGGTCAAGTCCTCCTGCTCCGCTGAAAAGCGACACTACTTTCATAGCGTTACTTCCTCCAATCTTAGAAGCTCTTGTCCGAGCAGTTTTGCGAATTTAACCGGAACCGCGTTCCCAATCTGGCGATAGCATGAATTCATCTGACCGACAAGCTCAAAATCATCAGGGAAGGTTTGTATTGCCGCGCTCTCACGAATAGTAAGCCTTCGTTTCCCATTATAGTGAGGGATGGCACACACGCCGCCTTTTCCATTTCCTCTCGCGAGAATGGTCGGGCTTGGCTTGTCCGGGTCGGTTTCTCTATGCCCTGTAAAATTGCGATACTCAACCTTGTAGGATGAGTAAATGTGGTTCGCCAAATCGTTTGGCTTATCTGGGTCAGGGTAGCCATCGAGCGCATTTTTTATCGAAATCCATTCGGCGGGAATCCCGTTTTTGCCGTGCGTTTTGCGAGGAAACTTAAAGATATATTCTGTATGCACGTCTTTATGCTGTCCAACGATAATCACGCGCTGACGTGTTTGCGGAACGCCATAATCAGCCATGTTCACAAGCGTAACCGTAACTTCATATCCTGCACACTCAAAGTCGGATTTTATTTGAGTGATAGCCGAGCCTCCCCCAATGCTCAGTATGCCGCGTACATTCTCAGCGATGAAAAATTTTGGCTGACTTACCCTAACCGCCTCATAGAAGAACTTGTACAGTTGATTGCGTTCATCTTCAACTGTTCGAAGCAGATTGGCTTGCGAAAAGCCTTGACAAGGAAATCCGCCGACTATCACATCCGAAAGCGGAATATCCGCAACGCTAATATCTCTAATGTCAGCACAAATGATGTGTTCTCCGATGTTTTTCCGATACGTTGCGGTTGCGTCTTTGTCAATGTCGTTTGCCCAAATCACAGCGTTGCCAGCTTGGACAAGACCTAAGTCCAAACCACCCGCACCGCTGAACAGAGAAACGATTTTCACAATAACACCTCCGAACTTAATCTGCCGTTTCTGCGGTTGCTTCTTCAGGCACCATTTCCATAATATCACTCGTATCACATTTCAACGCAGTACAAATACGAAATATCATCACTCTTTCAAGAAATCGAGCATTATTTTCAATAACGTGAAATTTTTTTCGTATATACTCGCTCAGGGAGATCCAGATGCGCGTGAAGCGCGTAGGGGAATCAGTCGTCCTTGCCCATATCATTGAGATGCCTCCCGTCTGAATGTTATGGAAACTCTCCCGGCCCTGCGCGGGCTATTTTTTTACGTCGTGGGCGATGCCGCCCGTCACATCCAGCAACTGCCCGGGGGAGATGGGGAAAAAGTCGTGGTCGCTGCCGGCGGCAGACCAGACCGTGCTGTATTTAAAGAGGTCGCGGTCGAGCAACGTCATGGGCTGGCTAGGGTAACCGACGGGAGGGACGCCTCCGGGCTCGAACCCCGAGAACGCGCGGATCGCCTCCGCCGTGCCCATGCGGATCTTGCGGGCGCCAAGGATGCGCCTGACCTTCTTGTCATTCACCCTGTTGGCGCCGGACATCAGGACGAGCGCCCACTCCTCCCCGGCGTCCGTCTCAGCCAGGAATAGGAGGCTCTTTAAAATTTCCTCTGGCGGCGCGCCAACGACCCTCGACGCGTCCTCCACGGTAAATATGGTCTCATCCGAGTGGAGGATCTCTCCATCGTATGAGGCGCCGGCGAGAAAGGCCCTCACCCTCTCCACAGGATCTGAAATCTGAGCCAAATCCATCCGCGAATCCCCCATTCGTCATTGCTGCGGGTACAGCAGCCTGTATGCTTCTATATTGCGGAGGACGGCTTTTACGTAACCGCGCGTCTCCGCGTAGGCTATGTCCTCCACCCATTCCGTCATGTCAGCTATGGGCTGCGCGCTCCAGCGCGTCACCGGAGTGCCGCCCGCGTTGTAAGCCGCCAACGAGCGCGGGGCGTCCTTGAAGCGCGCGAACAGCCCGGCTAAGTGGTT
>JAIRNC010000055.1 GCA_031258255.1 Synergistaceae bacterium | reverse complement strand
TCTCGAACGTGCCGCCGTCGGACGCGTCCTTCCACTTTCCGTCGATGAACAGCTGGTATTTCTTGAGCAAATCAGGTTTCTTCACTGCTTGTCACTCCCTTCGTTTTCGCGGCGCCCCGCCCTCGACGGGACGCATGAAAACCTGTCGCCGCGCGAGGCGCGTGAGCGCCTGCCGGCATCCCTGGGTTGCAGCTGCACGGCTGGCGGCCCTGCGGAAAAACGCCGCAGACATCCCCCCTTCCGGGCGCGCACACCATGCCTGCCCGGTCCCACCGGGCGTCGATGACTCTAATTTCAGTTCAGCTCGCAATATTTACAAGCTGAACCGAAAGAGAACCTCAGCACTTCGTGCCGGGCTATATCGTTTACTGCGAGGAGAGAGATCTAACGCACTTGAAGCTGCCAAGCTTGCGTCAGCCTAGTATATCGAGTGAGGGCGTTTTTTTCAACAGCAGGTTTTTGAAACTGAGTTGCTTTAGCGTGTGCGTTTTGCGGCAAAATCACATATCATGAGTTAGTTGGATAGTCATGTTTTTTGACACTCCCAAATATGGCGCGATATCCACCTCGGCTGTACAAACTTTCCAGAATGCAATGGATCATTGACATTACAGGTATCCCAAAAATGGAATTGCAGTGACGGCGCACAATGACGCCGCGCGGCGGAACGAACCGGGGCGCGGCGTCATTTCCAGAGCCTCAAGGGACAGCCGGTCGATTGGTGTCTGGCGCGGTTTTACCCGGCAATGCGGGGGATTACCGGACGAGCGCCTGGATGCGCGTTTACGGCACGCTAGCGAAGGCGGGGCCAGATGTTTAATTCCCTCCGGAGGCGCCAAGTCCTTTCAGCCCGCCGCGCTGTGGGCGGAGCGTGAAGCGTGACAGGGCGTCCATCAGCGTCCTGGCGTGTCCGTCCATGGACTGGGACTGCGTGGCCACTCCCTTCGCGGCATCGGCCGTCTCGTCCGTGGCGCGGCGGATCGCGGCCACAGCCTCTACCATTTCCATGGTGGACCTGGTGGCGTGGTCGATGGCACCCGCCACCTCCTTGCTTGAGGCGGCCTGCTCCTGCGCGACGGAAGCGATGTTCTGGATGGAGTCGTTGGCCTTGTTCATGCCTTCCAGCGTCTCGCCCAGCTTCGCCTGAGTAGCCTCGGCGCCTGACAAGGTCTCGCTGAGAGACTGGCCGGCTTCCAGCGTCGCGTCTATGCTCTCGTGCGCGCTTTCCTGGAGCTTGTCGATGATGCCCCTCACGTTGTCGGCGGCGCCGGCCGACTCCTCAGCCAGCTTGCGGACCTCCTCGGCCACGACAGCGAAGCCCCGCCCTACCTCCCCTGCCCGCGCGGCCTCTATGGCGGCGTTCAGCGCGAGGAGGTTCGTCTGGTCGGCTATCCCGGTTATGACGGAGACGAAGTCGCTGATGTTCTCGATCGACGCGACGAGCTGGCGCGTCTTCGCCTCGCTCTTTTTCGCGCTCTCGCCCACCTCGTGCATCCTTTTGATCATGTCGTTGACCATCTTTATGGCTTCGCCGGAGATGTCCGTCGTCTGCGCTATGAACGCAGCGCTCTCCGTCGCGGACTCCGCCACCGTGTCCGCCCCTGCGCTCATCTCCTCCACCCCGGCGTTGCACTCCTGGAGGCTGCTGCCGTTGTTCTCGCTGAGGCCGGAGACCTGGTCGACGGAGCCCCGGACGCCCTCCATGAGGCGGTTAGTCTGCTCGGAGATGGAGGACAGGGCGCTGGCGTTGCTCGACAGCATGTCGGCCACGCTCACCACTTGCCTCATGCTCATTTCCTGGGCCGCGACCATGTTTGCCATGGCATCGATCAGGATGCCCAGCTCGTCGCGCCCCTCGTAGGAGAAGTCCTCCTTCCCTATCGTGAGGTCACCTCCCTCGGCGCGTTTCGCCATCCCGACGATGCCCCTTAGGGGCGTCGCGATGCTGCGGGATATGAAGAACGCGACAGCCATGCCGAGCAGCGCCGCCACTGCCGTCGACGCGACCAGCACGGCTATGGAGTCGTCCAGGTTCTTCACGCCATCCTCCGACACGCTCTTCACCCGGCTCTGGGAGAGGGCCGACAGCGACAGCGCGGCTTCGTTGATCTTTTGCATCAGGAGAGAGGACTCCTTCTGCAGTTTGGCGAAATCGGCCCTCAATGTCGCGTACTTCCCGAAAGCGGCCTCATACTGCCCGTCCGCTCCGGACATGAGCGCGACGAGTTCCCTCACGCGGTCGTTTTTCGCGTCTGTCGACAAGGACTCTAAGCCCTTGCCCATCTTCCCCAGCAGGACGCGCGCCTCCCCCAGCGCGTCCGCGTCGTCGCTGGACAGGGCAAGCAGGAGGCTGCTCCTGAGATCCCTGGCGGTCATCACGACATCGATGCCGCTCCGGTAGAGCCGCAGCGCCCGGGCGAGCCCGGCGGCATCCCCTGCCCTGGCCGCCTCCTGCCCCGTCGTGTCGATCATGCCCAGCACCTCGTCAGCCGCCGCGGACATCCTGCCGCCGATGCCCAGCACCTCGTCATGGAGCGCCTTCTGCTTGGCGAGGAGGCCCATTGCCCTGTCCACCATGCCGGAATATTCGGCGTAAAGCGGCACGATGGTCTTTTTTACCTCCGGCGGCACCTGCAGGCTCTTGAACCTTTCGCCGAACGCGCCTATGTCGTCGAAAACTTTCAGCAGATTCTTCTCGGCCGCCTCGGCCGCCTTGACATCGCCGCCGCCGGATAGGAGCATCTGGCGCACAGCCATGAATACGTCGTACACCTTGCGCTCCATGTCGGTGGTCATCACCATCACGGGGACAACCTGTGCGGACAGATAATCGCTGCCGTCCCTGACCTCGGACATGCCAGTCCATGTCACGGCCACGGCGGCCAGAAACACGGCAAGCAACAGACCGAACCCCAGCAGGAGCTTATGGCCGATCCTAATGTTTTTCCACATGTCATTTCCCTCCCTCGTGACACCGGGGCGCGGCTAATTTGAACGCCCTTTTAAATTATATGGATATAGGGGGTCAAGCGGGACGAGAAAACAAGGGGTAAAAAAGGACAGAATTACGTAATCTCCTGCGCCGTTGACGACTGCGCGTCTTCTGTTAAGCTATACGAGTTTTATCCGTAGATTTTACTGGAAGGCGTGGTTCGTTTGTTCGAAAAGGTCTCGCTCCTCGTCATTTTTTACGCCGTGACCATCCTCGTTGGGATGTGTTTCAGGAAGCGCAACACGTCCGTGGACAGCTTCGTGCTGGGGGGGCGCTCCGTCGGCCCGTGGCTCACGGCGTTCGCTTACGGCACATCGTACTTCTCGGCGGTGGTCTTCGTGGGCTACGCCGGCCAGTTCGGGTGGCGCTTCGGCATATCCTCGGTCTGGATAGGCCTGGGCAACGCCTTCATAGGCTCCCTGCTCGCCTGGGTCGTCCTTGCCCGCAGGACGAGGGTGATGACGAGATATCTCCATAGCGCCACCATGCCTGACTTTTTCGGCATCCGTTACGGGTCTGGCTCTCTCAGGGTAGGGGCGTCCGTCATAACGTCAGTGTTCCTGGTGCCGTACACGGCATCGCTCTACAACGGCCTCTCCCGGCTCTTCGCGATGGCGTTCAGCGTGGACTTCACCGTCTGCATAGCGGCGATGGCCGTCCTCACGGCAGTCTACGTCATCATAGGCGGGTACACGGCCACGGCGGTGAACGACTTCATTCAGGGCATCATAATGCTTTTCGGGATAGCGGCCGTCATTTCGGCGGTGCTGGGCGCAAACGGCGGCTTCATGGCGTCGCTTGCGGCGCTGGCCCGGGTGGAGGATCCCTCAGTGTCGCAGGCGCCCGGGATATTCTCGTCGTTCTTCGGCCCTGCGCCGCTCGACCTCCTGGGCGTCGTCCTGCTCACGTCGGTGGGCACGTGGGGGCTGCCTCAGATGGTGCAGAAGTTCTACTCCATCCGATCTGAGAAAAACATCAACACCGGCACCGTCGTCTCCACCGTGTTCGCGGTGTTCGTGTCGGGCGGCTGTTACTTCCTGGGCGGGTTCGGGCGGCTCTTCTCCGACCCTGCCGCCGTGGCCGAGGGAGGCTTCGACTCCATCGTCCCGGCGATGCTCTCCGGTTTTCCGCCCCTCCTGATCGGCGTCGTCGTCCTGCTGGTGTTCTCGGCGTCAATCTCCACCCTGTCGGCGCTCGTGATGACGTCGGCGTCCACGTTCACGCTGGACTTCCTGAAGGGCAATCTCATAAAACGGATGGGGGACAAGGAGCAGCTTTTGATCATCCGCCTCCTCATAGCCGTCTTCATCGCCATATCGTCCGTCATAGCGACCGCGCAGTACAAGGGGGGGATCGGCTTCATCGCGCAACTCATGGGCGTGTCCTGGGGCGCGCTCGCCGGGGCGTTTCTGGCGCCGTTCCTGTACGGGCTGTACTGGAAGCGCGTCACGAAGGAAGCCGTCTGGTGCAACTTCATTTTCTCCTCCGCCCTGATGACGGCCAACATACTATTCAGGGGCGCGTTCCCGGCGGCGCTGCGGTCGCCCATCAACGCCGGCGCCTTCGCGATGCTGGCGGGGCTCGTGATCGTCCCTGCGGTGAGCCTGGTCACCCCCGCCCCGGACAAAAGGCGGGTGGACGGCTGCTTCGCCTGCTACGATGAGGAAGTGGCTGTCAAGGCGCTTGAATCGCTGGGGAAGGGCTGATCCGCTACGCCGGTTCGCGATCAGCCCTCTGTCGGCGGGCTGGCGTCAGAGCCTTGCCGCGAACCTGGCCACCCTTGTCAGCGCTTCCTTTATCTCGTCCGCAGGGCGGCAGTACGTGGCCCTGAAGTAGCCGTCTGGCGCCCCGAACGGCTGGCCGGGGACGGTGGACACGCCCTCCTCCTCCAGGAGGCGCGAGCAGAACTCGAACGACGGCACGCCCAGGCCCTCTATAGATGGGAGCACGTAGAAAGCGCCGCTCGGGACCGGCACCGTCACGCCTTTGATCCCGGAGAGCATTTTTACCATCAGGTCGCGCCGCCGCCTGTACTCGCCTATCATGCGGCTCACGTCCTCCTGGCAGCTCCGGAGCGCCTCGGCCACGCCGGCCTGGGCGAACGAGTTGGAGCAGGTCGCGATCGACTGGTGGCTCTTCATTATGTACTTCCTGGTCTGTGCCGGGAACATGAGCCAGCCTATCCTCCAGCCCGTCATGGAAAACGTCTTGGACGCGGATGAGATCGTGAACGTCCGCTCCTTCATGCCGGGCAGGGATGCCATGCAGATGTGCGGGGTCTCGGCATCGTAAGTGAACTTTTCGTAGCACTCGTCGGAGACCACGAGCAGATCGTGCCTCCGGGCTATCTCAGCTATGCCGGAGAGATCGTCCGCTTTCAGCGTGGCGCCGGTCGGGTTGTTCGGCGAGTTTATCAGCATCGCCCTCGTGCGCGGCGTCACGGCGTTTTCTATGTCGGCGCGAAGCGGCCTGAATCCGTTTCCCATCGCGCAGGGCACCAGGCGCGGGACTCCGCCCGCCATCCTTATGATGTCCTCGTAGGGAGGGAAGTACGGGGCCGGGACGATGACCTCGTCTCCCGGGCTCAAGAGGGTAAGGAACGCCGTGCTCAACGCCTCTATGGCGCCGGACGTGACCAGCAGCTCGCTGTCCGGGTCCGCGTCGATCCCGGCTTCACGCCTGTACTTCGCGGCCACCTCCGCGCGCAGCTCCCGCGTCCCCGCCATGTCGGTGTAGTGGACGTCCCCGGACTCCAGGGCGCGTACCACAGCCCGCTTCGCCGCCTCTGGCGAGTCGAAGTCAGGCCTGCCTATCTCGAGGTGAAGTATGTCGCGCCCCGAACGCTGGAGTTCGTCCGCGCGGGACAGTATCTCGCGTATCCCGCCGCCGTATGTCGTTTCGCTCATGTTCTTGCATGGCAGCCTGTAATCCATAGCCTGACCTCCTGATTTTTCACGGGCTTATCGCGCGTTTGATGTAATCCGCAGCATCGTGAAGTTTGACATACTCCGCTTGCTAAAGCAAGGGCCACGAGTTGACGTCTGTCCATAGCGCGGTGGTTTTTTCGGCGCCAGCGCCCCCTTGGGGCCCTCATTCCGCGCCGCGCATATCCTTGGTCTTGTTGTATAGCGTCCGGCGGCTGAACCCGCAGAGGCCGGCCAAAGCCGCCGTGCTTATTTCGCCGTCCCTCCAGCGGGCGAAGAGGTCGCCGAAATTCCGAGGGAGCGACAGCGGCTCTTTGCCGAAAGTCTTCCCCCGCGCCTTTGCCGCGGCGATGCCCTCGGCCTGGCGCTGGCGGAGGGCGTCCCGCTCGGACTGCGCGGTGAACGAGAGGACCTGCAGGACTAGCTCGCTGATGAACGTCCCCAGCAGGTCCTTGCAGTAGGCCGTGTCGAGCAGCGGCATGTCGAGGACTTTGATGTCGGCCCCTTTCCTGTGCGTGATCGTCCGCCACTGGTCGATCACGTCCTGATAATTCCGTCCGAGGCGGTCGATGGACTTGATGATCAGAAGATCGTCCCGCCCGAGCCTCGACAGGAGGCGCCGGTAGGCGGGGCGCGCGAAATCCTTGCCGGACTGGATATCCGCGTATAGGTTGCGGCGGGGGATGTCAAACGGCGCGAGCGCCGTAAGCTGGCGGTCGAAGTTCTGCTCCTGCGTCGATACCCTGATGTACCCGAACATCTGCTTTGTCTTTTTACCCGCGTTTTTATCCTCGCTGCTCATCGCGCCCTCCGTCGTTTTCGTTATTTTGATGCCTTAACGGGCCAAAGGCCAAAATCATTAGCTACGTATTATACTAACTAGCACAAAACAGGGGCCACTGGCACTGATTTATGCAAATTAGCGGCGTGGGGTTCGCTCTGCCGCAGCTCAAAATCATCCGCTAGTTTCGCTTTTTTGTGATATCATAAGCACGGCAATCAAGTTTTTTTGAGCATTTTGTTTCAATTTTCGGCGTGTGATCTGTCGTGTCCCGGTAAGCCGGCCTATGCCGGGCGATGTCAGGGAAGCCTGGGATCGCGGCGTTATATGACGAACGGGGGTGTGCAAAAGGGTAAACTTATTTGC
>JAIRNC010000019.1 GCA_031258255.1 Synergistaceae bacterium | reverse complement strand
GCGCCTTGGGCGTGTCCTTCCGTCAAAAGCAGGGGCAGGGCCAGGGAAGAGCTGCCTTGCCCTATGAGGACCGCCTTTCAGCGTGACCGCGACCGGATAATACACAGCAAGTCCTTCCGCCGCCTGAAGCACAAGACGCAGGTCCTATCGCTCCCTGAGAGCGACCACACCAGGACGCGCCTGACCCATACACTGGAGGTCGCGCAGATCGCGCGCGCCATATCGCGGGCGCTCCGGCTGAACGAGGATCTGACCGAGGCCATAGCCCTTGGGCACGACCTGGGACACACGCCCTTCGGTCACACCGGCGAGCGCATCCTGCGAAAGCTATCTGTGAAACATGGCCTCCCGGGCTTCCACCACGCCGAGCAGAGCCTTCGGGTGGTGGACGTGCTGGAGCGCGGCGGCGCGGGCCTCAACCTCACCTGGGAGGTTCGCATGGGCATCATGCAGCACTCAAAGGGGCAGGTGGACGTACGCGACGGCTTCAACCTCGAATCGCCATCCACGACGGAGGCGTGGGTCGTGCGGGTGTCGGACTCGATAGCCTACCTGAACCACGACTTGGACGACGCCATCGGGGCGGGGTTCGTCGCCGCGTCCGACGTGCCGCGCGATGTCCTGCGCGTGCTGGGCGAGACGCACGGCACACGGATCGACGCCCTGGTGCGCGACGTGGTGTCCCACAGCGAGGGCGGGAGGATAGATTTCAGCGAGCCGTTCTTAGAGCAGATAGAGAGCCTCAGGAGTTACCTTTACGTATCCGTCTACTCCCACGAGTCCGTGATAAAAGAGGAGGCCAAGGCGGCGATGGTCATAGAGACGCTGTTCAGTCACGCGCTGAATCAAGGCAAGATGACCCCCCGCGAGGCAGCGGACTGGATTTCGGGCATGACGGACCGCTACGCGCTCGAACAGTTCGGAGGGATAGCCGAACCCAGCCTCACCTGATATTGTACTGGTCGAGCAGCTCCTGATAGCGCCGCTCGATGTCCGACGCAGGCGACGGGTCGTCCCTGTACGGCTCGTATCCGTCGTCGGGCGGCGGGGGCGGCGCGATCTGATCGTCGTTCGGCGGTGGGATAGGCGGGAATATTTCGTCCGCGTCCCCCTTGTCCTCGGGCCACACGGCAGCCAGCTGGTACTTCTCGCGTATCAGCGTGTCCTCGGCGGTCAGCAACAGCTGCGGCGCGTTGGTGTCGTTTTGGGCCTTGAGCACGTCGCCGCCGTGCCAGGGGCAGTAGGACTCTGGCGCCTGCCCCACCGCCATCATTATATTGGCCTTCTGCGGGCATGATTTCGTGGCGAGAAAGCCTGTGGCGCGGCATATCGTGACGGACTCTACGCCGACGCCTGGCGGGATCTTGAACTGCTCCGGCGTGCCGAGCGTCTTGACCGCCTTCGACACGAACTCCTGCCAGACCGGCGCCGCGACAGTGCCGCCGAACGCGCGGCCCAGCGTCTTGTGGTTGTCGTTGCCGACGTAGACCACCACCACCAGGTCGGGGACGCCGCCGACGAACCACACGTCCGTCCAGTCGTTAGTCGTACCGGTCTTGCCGAACACCTGGTAGCCCTCGACCCTTGCCCTGGTGCCGGTCCCCCAGCTCACAGCCTGCATCAGCAGGGACCGCATCGTCACCGACGTCTCCGGGGACATGGCGTTCGAAAGCTCCGGGCCGTTCCGCTCCATGGAGTTGCCGTCGCTGTCCAGTATCTCCTTGACGCTGAAGGGCACGACCTTGTAGCCGTTGTTGGCGAAGGCGCAGAACGCAGCGCCCATCTCAAGCGGCGTCAGGCTGCTCGACCCGAGCGCGATGGACAGGTCCTCCGGCAGATACGGCGTGGTGATGCCCATGTTGCGGGCCTGCTCACGGATGGCCGGTACGCCGATCACCTGCGCTATCCGCACGGCGACCGTATTTATCGACTGGGCGAGCGCGGAGACGAGCGTCACCTCGCCCCTGAATTTGGCGTCGCTGTTCTTTGGCGACCAGCCGTTCGCGAAGTGCAGGGGGGCGTCAAAGGCGTGATCGACGGGCCTGTACCCGTTTTCGAGGGCCGCGGCGTACACGATGGGCTTGAAGGCCGATCCGGGTTGCCTGTACGCCTGCGTCGCCCTGTTGAACTTGCTCTGGTCGAAATCCCTGCCGCCCACGAGCGCCAGTATCTCCCCGGTGTTCGGGTCGAGCGCCACCAGCGCGCCCTCGAACTTCATCTTGGAGATGACCTCCTCTGCCTGGCGCTGGAGGTCCAGGTCGATGGTCGTGTGTACGCGGAGGCCGCCTCGGTAGATCTTCTCCCGCCCGTACTTTGGCAGCAGATGCTTGAACAGCACGTGGGACACGAAATAGGGGGCGTCCTCCATGACGAAGCTGGCCTTTGTGTCCGCCTTCCTGGCGTATGAGAGCTCCGTGGCCAGCGCCTGGCTCTTCTCCTCCGGCGTTATCATCCCCGTCTCCACCATCCGTGACAGGACGTAGTTTTGTCTCGCGCGGGCCCTGTCGGGGTGCCGGATTGGCGTGTAGGCGTTCGGCGCTGGCAGTATCCCCGCTAGCATGGATGCCTCGGCCAGCGTGAGCTGGGACGGCGTCTTGCCGAAGAACACCTGCGCGGCGGCGCCTATGCCGTAAGCGCCGTGCCCGAAGTAAGCCATGTTGATGTACATCTCCAGGATCTGATCCTTCGTGTACAGACGCTCCATCCGTATGGCGATGACCGCCTCGCTCGCCTTGCGCTGTAGGGTGCGCTCCTGGGAGAGGAAGAGCATCCGCGCGAGCTGCTGCGTTATGGTGCTGCCGCCCTGACGGGCCGCGCCGGATTCCAGGTCGCGGACGATGGCCCTAGCTATCGCCTTCAGCCGGATGCCCCGGTGCTCGTAAAACTCGCTGTCCTCGGCGGCCAGGATCGCCTTGATCGCCCAGGGCGACATCTGCCTGATGTCGGCCCATGTCCTGTTCTCCTCGAAGAGCCTGGCTATTACCCTGTCCTTCCTGTCGTAGACGACGGAGGTCAGGCTCGGCACGTACCCCTTCATCTGCTCTATGGGGGGCAGGTCCTGGGTGATTTCCTGCAACATGATCACCCCGGCCACGGACGCCAAAGCCGCCAGCCCCGCCGCCAGGAAGAAAAAGCAGAGGAATACCCCCTTTAAAACGGGGAGGAACGCTACGAGCCGCCTCATGCCGACCTTTTCAGACTCTTCTCCCTCTGTCGCCTCTCTCATGTCGCGAACCTCCATTGCCTTGCCTGGCTAACTAATGCTTACCATCAGTCTAGCACGGTTTTATCGAAATGCATACGACGTAAAAGCGAACCTGGGACGGGTTCGTCGCGTTTGCTCTAAAGCCTGGGCATCTCGCGCGAACGCCGTAGCTATTTCAGTTCGAATTTGAACGGGATCCTGGCCAGGACTGCGCTGTCGTGTCCGGCGTCGAACTCCCACCCCTTCACGGCGCGGATGGCGGACTCGTCCAGCGGCGCGTGTCCGCTGCTGCTCTCCACCTCGACGGACGCGACCCGGCCGGAGGCGATCTCGATCAGGAGGACTACCGTGCCGGACTCCTTCCGTTTCCTGCTTATCATAGGGTAGTCCGGCGTGACCCTCTTGGTGACGCTGAGAGACGACGCGTCCAGGATGGCGCGGCTCGATGCGCTGCTTCCAGGAACAGCGCCTGGGAGGCCGGAGGGCCCGCTTGGCCCCGGTTCGCCGCCGAGCGTTGCGGCTGGGGTCTCATCCGTGTCGGCCGCGCCGTGCGTTTCAGGCAGGTATTCCTGTTGCGTCTGCTGTGGCGGGGCTGTGTCTGCCCTGTCAGCAGGTTTCGGTTTGGGGGGGGCTTTTTCCGTGGCCCGTTTGGGCGTAGGCGCCTTTATGGGCTTAGGCACGGGCTCTTTTTTTTCAGGTGTTTTTTGTGGCACGGCGGGGGGCAAGGAGTCCCTGCCAAGCGCCTCTGGGGCGCGGGCCACCGCCTGGGGCATGAGCGCCACGCGCATGACCAGGCGCGGCGGTTGCTGGGGCGCTCTTAAGATATATGACGCCCCGAACAATACGGCGGTATGCAGTGCCGCGCTCAGGAAGAGCGCCGCGCCGGCCCGCCTCATTTTTTATCTCCCTCGAAGGCCAGGCCGACGCTCTCGACGCCAAGCCCCCGCATCTCGTCCAGCAGCTCCGCCACGTCGCCGTAAGGGGCGTTTCTGTCGCCGGCGATCAGAATGTCGTCGCTCTCAGCGAGCGCCCTGGCCACCAGAGCCGGGATCGAGTCGCGGGAGACGGCCTCCCCCGCCCAGAGTATCGCCCCAGCAGTCACGGTGACGACCAGGGGGTCGCGCTCGCTTATGCGCTGCGCCTCCCCCACAGGCAAGTCGATCTCTATGGACCCCTGCAAGAACGACGCTGTGAGGACGAAGAATATGATCAGCATGAAAAGGACGTCGATCAGGGACGTGATGTCGATGTCAACCCCGCGTTTTTGTCTTCCGTTCATCCGCGCCACCGTTATTATTGAAACGCTCCAGCATTATGAAGTCCGCGCCCCGGCGCAGCTTCTCCTCCTCCCGGTCGATCCTCCCTGTGAGCAGGCCGTGAGCCATGATCACAGGGATGGCGACCGTGAGGCCGGCGACGGTCGTGAAGAGCGCCTTCCAGATGCCCCCGGTGACGGCGGCGGAGTTCACGGACCCGCCGAGGTTCAGCGTCCTGAACATCTCGACCATGCCCAGCACCGTGCCCAGCAGCCCCAGGAGCGGGGATACCTTGGCCGCCGTCTCCAGGACGGGGAGGTTTTTCTGCCACCTGTACATTTCGCGCCGCACCTGCGCCTCCAGCAGCGCCTTCATGACATCGCCGTCCGCGGGCCAGTTCTCGCGCGCCGCCGCGAACATCCTGTGCATCGATGTGCGGCCCGTGCTGTTAGATGCCGCCGGGTTCGAGACGCACCGCCGAAATTCAGCCTCAAGCGCTTTCGGGTCGGCAGAGGCGCCGGCGAAAAAAATAAGCCGCTCAATGACCACGGCAAAGGCGGCCACCGATATGAACAGGATCACCCACATTATCCAGCCGCCGAGTTCCATATACTCCAAAAACGTCACGCTAAAACACCGTATTCAAGGTCAGGTAGAACGTCCGTCCCTCCACAGGGTACCAGAGCATCCGCGTGGGCCCGTTCTGCCCGTTCGGGCGCATCCGCCAGCCGTCGGCTTCGTTGAACACATCGTCTATGCCCAGGATGACCTGCGTGGTCGGGCTCAGGGCGTACTTCACGCCGACGTTGAACACGTCGTGCGCGTCGAACAGCACCTTTTCCGACGAGTCCGCGTAGTTCTTGCCCACATGCTGGTACTCGACGAACGCGGAACCCTTGCCGTACTTCCGGGTCAGCCGTGCTGTGCCGCTCAGTTCCGGGCGGTTTGGCAGCGTCTTCCCGTAAAAGCGGACCGCGCCCGGGTCGTCCGGCGTCATGTTCTTTCCTTTCATCCACGTCCCGGAGAGCGCCAGATCCCACTTCTCCCAGCCGAGGCTTGCCTCCATCTCGGCGCCCTTCACCTCTGCCTGCGCGATGTTGTTGTATCTGCCGTACCTGGGGCTTTCGATGCCGAACTCGATCAGGTTCTCTGAATCCCTCTTGAACCCCGAGAGAGAGACCGTCGCGCGCGCGCCCAGCGCGTCTCCCGTCCAGATCAACCCCAGGTCATACTGCGTCCCCGTCTCCCACATGAGATCACTCGCCGCCGGGAGGATGAACGCGCCGTCGCCGTAGCGCTCGTACAGGTTCGGGGCGCGGGCGTAGGTGCCGTAAGTCGTCTTGAGCATCCAGGCGGGGGAGAACTCCTTCGTGAGGGCTATCTGCCACGTGAAGTGATCCTCGTCGTCCAGCTTGTGCCAGCGGACGGATGGCGTGGCGAGGAAGGTCCCCGCGCGGTCGAGCGTTATCGTATCCTGGAGGTTGAAGTTCCAGTCCGAGCGGCTGTACTTCGAGATGCCGCCGAGGTAGTCGAAGAGGACATCTCCGTCCACGTTCAAGCTCTCATCGGAGTACTCCGCCAGAAACTCCATGTAGTGTCGCTCGCCCCACGCCCACGCGGAACTGAGCGAGACCCCCGCGCGCTCCGTGTCGTACTCGCTCCTCGTGACGGTCATGCCGCCGATGGGGCTGAGGCTGTTCCCCCGTCTGCTGTCGTATGCCTTCTCCTGCTTCGCGTACTGGATCTCCCAGCGCCAGTCGACGGTGCCCGAGGTCTGTGAGCGCGCGAGAGAGAGGTCGAGCCTGTCCGTGTCCAGGAGCGCGCCCGGTCTCTGATTGACGCCCGGCTTGTCCAGCCCCGGCGCTGTCAGGGCCAGGTCTCGGTTCCTCCTGGCCCACGAGGCGCGGGCCTTCCAGTGCTCGTCCTCCCACTTGAGCAGCGCGTCCATGTTATCGAACCCGTTGTCCCGGCGCTTCGCGTCGTAGTCGTCGGTGTCGTTGTACGGCGTGCCGTTGTCGTTCCAGTAGCCGAAATCACCGCCGTAGCTCTCGTATCCGAACGACCCGAAGAACTTGCCCCCGCCCATCTCGGCAGAGTGGGAGAGGGTGCCCTTGAAGCGCCCGAACGAGCCTATGCCCAGGGAGAGGGCCGTCTGCGGTTTCCGTGGGTTCTTCGTGACCACGTTTATGACGCCTCCCATCGACTGCGCGCCGAACTGGGCAGGCACGTAGCCGCGGTAGACTTCGATGCGCTCTACGTCGTCGACCGGTATGGCTGATAGATCGACTGCTGCCTCGCTGCCGAGGTTCATCAGCACTCCGTCCACGTACACCGCAACCTGCGACGACGTGCTGCCGCGCACGGAGGCCACGGCGTAGCCGTGACGGCCGCGTACGCGGACGACCCGCAGGCCCGGGACCTCCTCCAGGAGGTCTGGCAGCGTGCGCTGCTCGCCCTCGCGCTCCTGTGGGCGGATGACCGTCACCATGCCAGGCGAACGGTACTTGTCCTGTTCAGCCTCGTCGTAGATCGCCGTGCCGCTGACCAGCTCCTCCGGCAGATCGACGGCAGCCAGTGCCGGGAAGGCGCAGAGGGCGAGCGCAGCGGACATGGCAAGTGCCATGAAGGGGCGGCATGGAACCGCCGCCCCGCCGGTTGCTTTTATCCCCTGCGGCATTTTGAGGAAGCCGTGGAAGCCTGGCTGACACGCAACGCCAGAAGCGCCAGTAGGCCCAAACCGCCAAGGAGGCCGGTGTCACAACCGCCGCCGCCGCCAGGTCCGTTGTCGGACTCGCCGCTGCCACCAGCGTCTTGAATGGGGCCGACCACGGCAACCGAGTAAATGTCGTCGCCTAAATCAGCTCTAGAGAATTCCTGCTTTTGCGAGCCATCTTTGTTAAATGCTATGAGCTCTTTCCCTGCCATGCACCAGAACGTCTTCGTGCTTTCATCGTAAGACACGCCCCACGAACTGCCTTCTTTGCCAGTGAATTGAGACACTTCGGCGCCAATGGAACCGTCAGCGACCATGCCCTCAACGCTCGCAAAATATAGCCTTGGTCTCATCCTTATATCATAAGGACTGTTCTCGTCGGGAATATAGTAGTTAAGCAGCATTAACATCGCATTGCCGTCCTCATCTATCGCGATACCGGCGCCTCCATATGGATAACCTAGATTATGCTTCTCGTCGCTCAAGTCGATGATCTTTTCAGACGTCTCTTCGCTAAGGTCAACTTCCCAGTATTCTCCGGTCTTTCCGTCGCCCATTTTGCCACCAATACAGCCGATATAGAGTTTGTCATCATAGAGCGTAATCCCCTCTGATGTTCCGCCCGCGTTGACACCTATTTTCCTCCGCCAGGCCTCTTTCAGATCTGGCTCTAATGCGATGACCTCTCCTTGTGCCCATGTCGTCCAAGACGCGTCATGAACCTGTGTAACGACATAAATCTTATCTGCGTATTCTTTTATGCTTACACCTGTGGTGGTCCAACCGTCTTTGTTTTTAAAAACGGAATCTTCGAGTTCGAAAGGGTTACCGACTACCTGATAGTCATTATCCATGTCGACGCGTACGACTTTTCCTGAACCCAGATTTTCCTCATCATCATAGCTTTCGTACCCAACAAAATAGAGGTACTGCCCGATAGTGGCAACGCCATAGATGTTAGTCGCCCCTGTGACGGCTGAATCCTTTTCCGCCTTGTCCCCCTTGCCTGGCGTATATATATAGACTCTGTCATCATTAAGAAATAGATAATCATTGACCAGGATCTTATCATTACCTTTGTCGTCCCTGAACGAAAACACCTTTGCATAAGGGCCAAAATTGGCGGCATGCTTCGAAATTTCATACTTGTCACTGGATATTATTATTCCTATCGAGCTATTGCTACCGTTAGTTGCCGTATAAACGACATCTGCTGCCGCGCCCCCCGTAAAAATCGCCAGAGCTGCCAGCGCTGATACCAAAACCTTAAGACGTTTCATTATCGCGACACTCCCTTTCTCATGATCTAATGATCTGCCAGCCATCGTGAAGACAAGCGCGTCACGCGTCTGAATCTGAACCATGTCCCACCTCCCGTGTCATCTGCGGCGCGGCGCGAAAAGCAGCCACATGAAAAAGGGCGCGCCGAGGAAGGAGATGATTATCCCAACCGGCAGGTCAGCCGGCGCCCATACCGTGCGCGCCGCCGTGTCACAGACGACGAGCGCCGTGCCGCCCACCGCCGCCGTGCAGGGTGCCAGGAGGCGGTGGCGGGGCCCCGCGATCCGGCGGGATACGTGGGGCGCGATCAGGCCGAGGAACGCTATGGGGCCGCAATTGGCCACGACCATCGCCACGGAGAGCGACATCCCGGCGAAGAGCAGCCGCCTCATCCTCTCCAGATCCACGCCCCTCGTAGCGGCTATCTCGTCCCCGAACGTGATCAGGTCTAGCTCCGTGGCGTAGCAGAGCGCCAGCGTCAGCGTTATGAAGAGCGACGGCACGGCCTTGAGGCCCTCGCCCATGCCGACGACGCTTATGCCTCCCATGGTCCAGGACAGCAGCTTGTAGGTCTCGACGGCGCCTCCCGTATACTGAAAGACCATTATAAGGCTAGAAAAAAGCGAGCTGACAGCGACGCCCGCCAGCAGCAGCGTGGCATCGCTCGCCCCGCGCGCCATGCGGGCGAAAGCGGATATTATCGCAATGGCTAGGACGGCGCCAGCGAACGCGCAGGCCGGCGTCGCCAGCGACCTTAAAAAGCTGCCCTGCGCCGCGGCGACAACGCCCAGGCCGCCCGACGCCAGGCCGAGGCGGATGGAGACCGCAGCGCCCAGTGCCGCGCCAGAGGAGACGCCCAACAGCGACGGCTCCGCCAAAGGGTTGCGGAAGAGCGCCTGGAACACCATGCCGCAGAGCCCGAACGCGGCGCCGGCGCACCACGCGAGGACGACCCTCGGCACACGGAGCTGCCAGAAGATGCGGGCTTCCGCTGAGTCCGCAAAGCCGACGCCCCAGCTGAACACATCTGCCGGCGAGATCAGCCTCACGCCGATCCACGGGGCTGCCAGGATAACGGCCAGGGGCAGAAAGAACAGCAGCGTGGCCTTGATGACGTTGAACCCTGGCGCGGCCAGCGCGCTAAAACGCCTGTGCATCGTCTCCGCGAACGACCTGCCCACGGAACTCACAGCGCTGCCCTCTCAGGCACGAGCACCGGCAGTTCGCCGTCGCGCCCCGAGCTGTAACGGTCGAACTGCACGCCGAATATCCGGTTGAGCCACCCCGGTTCAAGCAGCCCGGACGGCGGGCCAGTCCACTCCACGCGGCCCCCTGACATGGCGACGATCTTGCAGGAGAACCCCATGGCCAGGTTCACGTCGTGGGTCACCACCAGCATCGTGACGCCGTGTTCCCTGTTCACGCGGGCCATCAGGTTTATCGTCTCCACCTGGTGCGCGTAGTCGAGGTACGTCGTCGGCTCGTCCATCAGTATTATCCCGCTCCCCTGGGCGATGGCCGACGCTATCATCGCCTTCTGCCGCTCGCCGCCGGAGAGGCTAGAAATCCTGCGGCCCGCGAAGGCGGTGATCCCTGTCAGCTCCATGGCCCCGGACACGGCGCGCCTGTCGTCGGCCTCAGAGGCGATGCCCCTCCACGGATAGCGTGACATCTCGATAAAATCCGACACGGTGTACGGCACGTCGCCAGGCGAGCCCTGCGGCACGTAGGCAACGCGGCGCGCCCTGTCCCTTGCGGAGAGCGACGAGACCTCCTGCCCGCCGACCAGCAGCTCGCCCTTGTAGCCGCCCGTCACCCCCGCAACGCACTTGAGCAGCGTGCTCTTCCCAGCACCGTTCCTGCCTATCACGTACAGGAAACTACCCGGTGCCGCATCGAAGGACACGCCGCTCAATATGGCCCTGCCGCCTAGTTCTACGGAAAGCCCTGTGATTTTTATCCCGTTGTCGCCGTACCCGGCGTCCCTGTCACAGCTCACTTGCCAACGTCACTGCCGCGGCAGCCAGGGGAAGAATTATTATAAAACGTCCGATCTAGATCACTCCAACACCCGGTCAGGCGGCTCGTCCTGTATTTTGTCCAATTACGGCGCAACGACATTATATTATATTTTCATGCTGTCGTCTACCGTCTGCCGTCGCCCTGGTAGCTGGTAGCTGGAGGTCTTGCCGTCTGCGGCCTACACTATGCGGAAAGACCCGAAAAGCACGCAGCGCCTCGTCCTGCAGAAGGAGAGGGGAGTGGTCGGCCCCTGCCCTGTCGTCGTGGCAATGGTGAACGCGGTCGGGCAGTCGCCACCGTAGCCTATCGACGCGAAAGACGGGGCGTTTTTCGTGAAGATGGTCGTCTCCATAGCGCGGGCCATCTCGCTCATGTGATTTATGTTGGTGCTGTGTATGACAGCGGAGTGCTTGTATCCGTGTTCGGCTTTCAGGGACGCGGCGAGGCCTTCATTGAAATCCGGCACCCTCACCATCGGGAGCACGGGCATCAGCATCTCCTCCTGCACGAACGGGTGGTCCTCATGAGTCTCCACCAGGATAAGTCGGACGTTCTCAGGTATCTTTATGCCTATCTTCGACAAAATATGCTGGGGGCTCTTGCCGACCATCGACTTGTCCGGCAAGCCCTCTTTAAGCGTTACCGACATCAATTTTTGTATGTCTTCCTGGTGCCTGAGCTCGAATACCTGCCCGTCCTCCAGCATGTGCTTTTTAAACTCGTCAGCGACGCAGTTGACGACGAACAGCTCCTTTTCCGCTATGCAGGTGAGGTTGTTGTCGAACGAGCAGCCCAGCATGACGTCGCGGGCGGCCTTTCTGAGATTGGCGGTCTCGTCGACCAGCACAGGGGGATTCCCGGGGCCAGCGCCTATGGCGGGCTTACCGGAACTCAACGCCGCCTTCACGACGGCAGGGCCGCCGGTCGCGGATATCATGCGTATGCCGGGGTTCCCCATCAGCTGTTTCAGGTTCTCCAGGCTCGGCTTCGTGATGGTGACCACGAGGTTCCGGGGCGCGCCGAACTTTTCGAGCGCGCGGGTGACGTACTCTATGGCCCTCCGCGTCGACCGGACGGCGCCGGGATGTGGCGCGAACACGACACCGTTGCCGCCCGCGATCATGCATATCGTGTTGTTGAACACGGAGGCGACAGGGTTTGTCGACGGGGTTATCGAGGCTATCACCCCGAATGGCGACAGTTCCTCAAGGGCTAGCCCATGGTCGCCCGTGATGGCGTTCACGCGGAAGAATTCAGGGCCGGGCGTCTTCTCGATGGAGAGGCGCTTTTTGATTATCTTGTCATCGATCCTGCCCATCCCGGTCTCCTCAGCGGTCAGCGCTGAAAGCTCCTCGATTACTTTGTCGTCCAGCAGCTCGTTGCGCAAGTTGTTTATTATCCTGATGCGCTCCTCAAGCAGGAAATCCCACTGCCACGACTTCTGAGCCGCCACCGCCGCCCTGACCGCCTCGTCTACCGATTCATACGCGCTACATGCTCCAGGGTTGGCGTCGGTGCCGAGCATTGCCAGCACTTTACGCGTGATGTCTTTAATCAGAAGCTCCTGATCAGCCAACGAACTCACCTCGCAAGTTTTCTATAATATTGATAAAACCGGGCAAAGGGGTTTAATCCATGGCCACCCCTCTGGCATCTAACGATTAATCGCCATTGCCTCGCGATAAATCAGCCTTCTTTGTCCTCCTGGGACTCCCAGACCTTGACTCCCGCCTGGGCCACTGCCACGTCCTCGTCGACGGTCCCGCCGCTGACGCCCACCGCGCCGTGGACTGCTTCCCCACGGCAGAGAGGTATCCCCCCTCCGAAGACGACCAAGTTTGGATCGGCCTGCAACCCCCACAGCATCGCGCCGGGTTGGGTGACAGCCGCCAGGTCGGAAGTAGGGCATTTGAGCTGCGTCGCCGTGAACGCCTTCCTCTGCGCGAGGCCGACGCTCACGGGGAGAACGTTGTCCTGCCTGGCGAACGCGACGAGGTTTCCCTTTGAGTCGCAGACCGCCATCGCCATGGGTACGCCCCCCTGGCTCGCCTTTGCCTCCATCGCGGCCAGAATTGCCTCCGCCTCGTCGAGGGAGACGTCGCCCTTAGCGGCGCCCGAGTTTTCGATCCGCCGCAGCACGGCGCGGGTTATCCTGGTGACCCTGTCCTCGTGGTCTGCCCAGACGGACAGAGCGTACACGTAATCCGACATCCTGTTGATGGTTTTCATGATCTCAGGCTCAAGTGGTTCGTCCCGCGAGAGCGACACAGCCTCGCGTTCGGCGCGCCTGAATATGGCCCGCGCCAGATGCAGCGCACCTCCGGCTGTGCTTTCGCCTGGCGTCACGAACACGTCCGGCATCGGGGCTATGCTCCTAATCGCCTCGATCTTCCCCTCCAGCTCCGTCGCCGATATGACATCGCATCCAGCGTCATAGAGGGATATCCAGCTCATCAGCTTCACCAGTTCGCGCTGCAACTCCATGATCGCGACCGCTACAGGCGCCGCCGCCAGGCTGCGCGCTATCCCCAGCGCGGATGACGCCTCGTCGATCACGCCGTACAGGTTGACCCTGGCGGAATCCTTGGGGACGGATTCTCCGTTGCCGAGACGCGTCGTGCCTCCGTCGCCTGTCCTGGTGTAGACGCGTCCCATCTCAGATGACCTCGCTAGCGTTGAAATCAGTCTGGTCGACGATCCCGACGATAGCCTCGTCGATGGGGGAGTCGCGCGAGTCAGTGGATGCGCTGCGCGCGGACGACCCCGACGTGTACAGGACAAGCTCTCCCGGCCCCGCCCCCACGAGATCAATGGCCACTATAAACTGGCTTCCGCCCGGGGCAGGGACCAACCCGCCATCGGGGCTCGGCTTCACCTGGCGGACTATCAGCAGCTTGTGCCCCACCAGCCCGTTATGCTTGCGCGTGGCGACGACAGAACCGATTACCTTGCCCAGTTTCATGTGATCACACCTTCGCTTTTTAGTGCTGACATCACCAATTTTACATCAGCCACGTTGCCTATGAAAGCCATGGTGACTAGATTTTGCGGGCAGTTCCCGGCGACCTCTGTTACCAGCACAGGGCTGGCCTTTGACCCGACATCCACCGCGCTGAACATCTCCGGTATGGCGCCCTGCAAGAGAAGCACCGCGCCCCAGCTCGCCGCCTTGAGGGCTTCTGCCTCCTCGGAGGCCCTCCCCACCAGAATGCGGCGGGTCAGTATCTTTTTCGTGGACGCTGACGGAGCGTTGATAAACCTGTGCAATAAGGCCATTACGATGCCCCCTCGACGCGTATCTTCAATTTTAAGAGCCTGTCGAGTGACTCAGGCGTCAGTTTCGTCCCCGGCGCGAGACGGACGGCGTCCGCGCCCGCCACGGACGGCGAAATTTCGCTCCACGTGAGCCAGCTTCCGCTGAGGGTCACTGTGCTGCCCCTTGGGCGCTCGCCCGTTTCCCGGGCATGTTCGCAACACGAGGGCGGTTCGCTTTCCAGCCCTATGAATGCCATGCCGCGCTTTTTCAAGGGTAGTACGGTTTCAAGCAGCGCGTCCCATTCGCCCGCCTCTGCCCCGAGCCGATCCTTTAGGCCGGAGGCGTCGAAAATTACCGGCGCCCCGCTGCGCAGCGCGCCCTCCGTCAGCTTAGACGCTGGAGACGCCGTGACTTTAGACGCTACCTCCAATATGATTTCCAGGGTCCCTCCAGGCACCACGAGCATATCCAGCGTCCTGCCCTCTGACATGGGGTTGCGCAAAGCAGCCAGGTCATAGGAGCGGGCCACGCCAGTGGCTGGATGGGCGTTGCTGTAATAATGAACCCACGAGAAACCATCTACCGGCGGCACCGGCGCCGGCAAACCGTGCCAGAGGAAGCCGACCCGTTTTTTTGAAAGCATGTCGCAGACCAGATCCGCAATCTCGCTAATGTTTGGAATCGTCATCTTCTCTCTCTCCAAGATCTGCCTTTATGCCAGGCGCGACCAGCGGTCTCGCTCACTCGCCGCCATCTGTGGCGCGAGGCGTCCCTTCCGGGATCTCGCAGGCCTGGTTCGTCCCCGGTGCCTCAGACAGGATCTTGGCGGTCTCGTCATCTGGCCGCGGTATCACGTGAGTGGAGACGACCGAGCCGATGATGGTCGCCGCCGCTGTCCCAGCGTCGACCGCCGCTTTGACCGCTCCTACGTCGCCCTCGATCATCACGGTGACCAGTCCGCCGCCCGATAACCTGTGGCTTATGAGCCGCACGGCGGCAGACTTAACCATCGCGTCAAGAGCTTCGATGGCGCTGACCAGGCCCCTCGTTTCTATCATTCCAAGCGCTTCCTGCACGAGCTGCACCTCCAGGCCGTCTAAATACCGTTTATCTTACCTTTTCCTTTTACCCCTGGGCTGCTTGCCGCGCGGGGGAGTAGGTTTGCCGCCCGCGCCGTCCTTTTTCTCGCTGTCTGGCTGCCCGGTCGTCTGGCCGGCGCCCGTGTCCTCCTGCTCGCTTTCCTTTATCGGCGTTTCCTCCGGCGTGTCGTCAGGCTTCGTCGCTTGCTCAGGCTCTGTTTTTGCCTCTGGGGCAGTTGCGGGCGCTGGCTCCGGTTTCGCCTCTGCGACGGGTTCAGGCTCTGGCGTCGCCGCCGTCCCCTGTGGGCCTGGAAGGGTCTTTACAGGCGCCGGGGCTGATACGGCGAGCGGGAAATCCGCCACTGGCAACGGGGACATCGTCTGCGGCTGGCCTGTGGTCTCGCTGTTCTGTACCATCACCTCCGCAAGCCTGGCAGCCGGGCGCGGGATGACATCCGTGGACTCGGTGCGCGAAACCTTCTCGGCCGCTGCCTTTGCCGCGTCTATGGCGGCGCGGACAGCCGCTACGTCGCCCGAGATCTTGACCGTGACGCAACCTTGCCCTTTGGTCAATTCTCTGCCTATGAGCCTGACGTTGGCAGACTTGACGGCGGCATCCGCAGCGGCGATCGCGGCCGAGAGACCTTCCGTTTCGATAAAGCCAAGGGCGCTGCCCTGTTTCATGTCCACACCCCTCATCTCATGGTTTCTTTATATAGTGCTACGGGTTCGCCTTTCGATATTCTGGCCGCTGTCTGTCCCAGCCACCGCAAACGCGCCGGCGAATTTGCGCCGCCTTCTATGTAGGGCGCCTCAGTCACGGCGACTAAAGCGATAGATCCGTTCCCGGATCCGTCTATGCCTATGCCTACCCTGAGATGGGATCTCATACAGGCCGCCCTCGCAAGCTCTGCCGATGTCCCGGATTTTATGTCCCAGGCGAGCGGGACGCCCTCTTCCTCGCAGCCGGACGCTATCACCGCCGCGTCGTCAGACGGAAAAGACGGATCCGTCATCATCCACACCGCAGGCTTGTTTTCCGGCAAGGCGCCGACGCTCCCGACCCTGCCGAACCAGGCGTTCACTGCGCCACACCCGTCGATGACAGCACAAGGCCGGTCGCCACGGCGTTTCTCGGCCCTTCGGTAGACCGGATGTTGCCTCTGCCCGCGACGATCCCGTAGCGCGACAGCATATCGGTGACCATCGTCGGGATTTCAAAATCCTTGGCGGAGCCTCCGACTAGGACCACGTAATCCACGAGACGGACATTATTGCCAGGCGCGACCTGTTCGAGCGCCCGCAGGGCATTTTTCACGAAGACCTCCTGCTTGGCTTTACGTCTGGTCATGCGCACACGCTCAACGCTTATGTTCGGGATCATCAGCGGCTGGAGCATGTCGTTTTCATGCAACAGCGCCACTCGCCCGAAAACCGCAGGGTCGAGAGGTTTGTCGAAGAAGCGCACCGTCCCGTCCTCCTGCCGTATGTGAAAGGCGCTTTCGACCTTGCAGAGCGGGTAGCGTTTTATGGCTTCCGCGAGTTCCATGCTGTCGATGCCCAGTTCGCTTCCTATTATGGTGTTCACCATGTTGCCGGCGCCGGCGAGGTGAGTCAGCGTGACGGTCCCGTCCGTCTTCATGAACGATGCGTCGGAACTGCCTGCCCCGAGGTCCAGTATGGCGATCGGCGGCTTTGTCCCGGGCGTGGTCAGCGCCCCCCTGATAGCCATGTCGGCCTCTATCCCGCCGACCTCGACTTTCACCCCCAGCTCTTCCGCGACCGCCTTGGCCAGGCGCTGCATGGGCAGCTCCTCCGTTTTCACCATTACGGCGAGCGCTACGCCCGATTCCAGTGAAAATTCGCCGGCCACGCCCCCTACGACTTTTTGCGGGACGAGCGTGTCCACGGCGAGAAGGTCCTGTATATATATATCGCCTATAGGTATATCGGTCAGGTCGGACATGGTGCGGCGCACGCGCTCCATCATGCCTCCGACGTTAGTGCCTGGCTGGCCGAAAATATTTTCTACCGGATAACAGTCTATGACCGTTTTTTGGATGGCCTCGGCGCCGTCCTCCACGTTGACGGTGCGTTTGCCCTGCGGGCCGATTATGTAAAGCTCGCCCGCCGGTATGCGGCGCTCCCTGACTTCACCCATCGGCGTCCTAATGACGACGGCGGAGCGGTTGCCGACGAGCGCCCGCGCGACCGGGACTATCTGTTTTGTTTCCTCTGGTGACAATTCAAAGAGAGAAGCTATATCGTAAGGGTTGGAAAGCAATGATATCACGCGCCCTGGGGGCGCCACCTCCACGCAGCACCTCATGCCGAGCGGCACTCTTTCTATAGCGCTTACTTCGTCGACTATGGGGATCACGCGGGACATCCGGTTTGCGATGAGAACCCCGTCGTCGGACTGACAGATCGCTGCGGTCACGTTGACTCCCCGCGCCATCGCGGCCGATATCTCAGCGGCGGCGGTCTCGTAATCGTGTTTCGCATCTATGACAGGGACCACGGAGTCGCCCTCGCTCGCCCGCGCGAGCCCGCTGAACGGGATCGTGACGCCCACCCCGACGCCGATGCCGCCCGGCGTGGATGGGTTATGCCCTATCATGGTGGACTCTGTGACGATGGTCTCCGTCACGGTTTCCATCGCCACGTCCCCGATGACCGGGGCGGCCCTGTTGAGGCGTATCAGGTCTATCGCCCTGTAATCGTCGCCTTTGAAGCCGGCCCGCTCCAAGGCCATACCCAGGGACAAACGAAGCCCCCGGACGTTCTGGAGCGTGCCTTTTATGCCTGTCGTCGCGCTGATACCGGTCGCGAGGAACGTCACGTCACGCCCCTCTATTCTGGCGAGCGCAGTTTCCGTAGTTGCGTTGCCGATATCAATCCCAGCCACTATCGCCATTGTTCTCTCCTTCAACGCGCCTCATGGGTGGTTCCTCCGCCTCCGTCACGGAATGCGGAGGAACCACGCCATCAGAGTCAATTAAACGCTAGTCGGTCGACGGCAGGTCGCCCTTAAGCAGCTTGCGGCGCTCGTAGACGTCGGCAGCTTCTTTGACGAACCCGGCGCACACGGAAGCGCCGTACTTATCCTGCAATTCGCCGGCTATCGCCAGCAGCTCGTCCTTTGTCGAACGGTGCGGGCGGAGGCTGTTGTACATCTCCAGTATCCGCTCGTCGGGGATCTTCGTCATCTCGCGGGCGCGGGCGAAGTTCAGGGCAATTTGCGTACGGCCCGCGCTTACGGCGATGTTCCCCTGGTAATTGAGGACGTCTGCGGATATGCTGAAGTCCTCGAAAATGACTTTGCCGCTCTCCACGTTCTCCAGCGTCAGCTCATCGAACGGGATGCCCCTCGGGCTCTTCAGCAGGTCCCTGCGCTTCATGCCGAGAGGGTAATCTGCCGCAGAGACTCCGGCATCGCCCGATGCGGCGGCTGGCGCGCTCCCGCCGTTTAGCTCCTTCATTAGCTGGCGGACAACACTCGCGATAAGCTCTTCGTTTGACTGTGCCATTATACACCCACCTCTATTCGAAGGATACCGACAGCTCCTGAGGAGCTTTCGAACGATCCTGGAAGCTGGCCTCCTTGTTGTGTAGGAGTGCCGCGAGCCCCTGATAGCGCGGACGCGCCATCGGGTCGTTATTCGTCGGGACCGGTGTCGGGCTTTCACCCTTCGCGTACTTCGCGGCGTTCTTGCCTATGGCCCTGAACGTCGGAAGGTCAATGACCGGCGACTGAGGGAACAGCTCCAGGTTCGAGAGCGGCGCCAAGTCACGCTGGTGAATGACGGACGTGCCGCGCGACAGTATTCCGATGCCTATGCCGGATCCAGATATGCGGGCCGCGTAATGGGCCATGAAGGCCACGTCTGCAGTGTGGTACACGCGGATGACGCGGATATGAATCCCCTCTTCCTCCGCGCCGGCAAACACCTGGCGCAATACGGACGCCAGAGGGAGTCCTATGATGGTAGTCTTGAATGTCGTTCCGAAGGCAGGGCTGATCGCGAGCACGATTTCTTTCGGATCCGTCCCGCGCGCCGCCGCGCCCTTTTCGACCAGGACGACCCCGGCGACCTTTTCGGGCGCCGCAGTCGCTACCGCCGCGGATTTTGGGCCATCGGCAGATTCAAGCTCGGCCAGGACTTCTGCCACAATCTTTTCGAGCAGTTCAGGATTAATCTGCATAACCTCGTTCCACCCTTCTCCTATATATCCTCGGCGCGGATCGCCCACGGAATCGACTTGATCTCTTCCCAGCGCTCGTCGGACATCTTGTAGCCGGTACCCGGCCCCGCGTACGTGTTGGGGTCGTTGACGGCGCTGTAAACGGTGCCATCGCTCGCGACCCAGGATGAAGTCTGGAGATAGTCGCCCGCGACGCGCTGACGCATCATGAGAATGAGGGATTCCGCAACGTCGCGGAATCCGCGCTTCGCGAGCGCCTTAGCGATGTCCACGCCCGTGATGCCATCCTTCATAAGGCGTTCTGCCGCCTTGAGGTCTTCTGGGATATTGCGGTCGCCGATGTCCTTGGAGCCGTTGGCGTATGTGCAGGCTTCCACCTCTTCATCTGTGATCGGCGGGAAGCCCAGTTCAGCGAATACCGCCTGTATAGCGCGCGCTGCCTTGTTGCGGACCGCTATTACGTCCTCTTCTTTCACAGGACGCATCCCGCCGTCTATCTTGAAGTCGCGCTGGAGCGCCAGATAGTCGTCCATGTCCTCTATATCCCAGTTAGAACCGGCGAACATGTTGTCGTAGTTCGGCGTCGAGGAATAACCGGAGAATATCCAGTCCGTGCCGGCGAAGAGCTGCGGTATCGTGCGCGCTGTCCTGCGCTGGTCGGAGTGCGTGAACGTCTGGTCGCTGCCGCTGGCCACTTCAAGGTCGAGGCACATCGTTATGAGGTTTTCGGCGGCCACGGCCCTGATCCCCGACGGGACAGCGCCCGGAACGCCTATGCAGGAGATGGAACCGTTTTGCAGCCCCTGAACGCCCGCGCCCTTCGTCACCATGACGCAGAGCGTTTCGAGGTAGAGCATGGACTTGCCTTCGGCCGCCCCCATCTGGACTTCGGAGCCGGTGCCGGAGGTAAAGCGCATCTTGAGCCCGCGGCTCGCGTATGCGGAGGCCAGGAAGGACTTCGACCACGGCGTGTCGTCGCCGTCCACGAACACGCTTTCAGTCCCGTAGACGGAGACTGTCTCGGCGTAATGGGTGAGGCCGCGCATACCGACCTGAAGCTCGAACGCCTCTTCGAGGGCGTCCTGGGAGAGGGTGCCGCGCCGTCCGACCTGCCCGCCTACCAGGAGGGCAAGGGCGTTGAAGGGCGCGTAGCGGACGACGCCGACCGTCGTCTCTATCTCCTTGAAGCCGCGATATGTCGCCTCTGCCGCGTCGGCCGCCAGCATCACGGGGTGGTCCTTCGCGCTCGTGACGTGAGCCTGGTTCGCGGGCGTCTGACGGCAACGCATCTTCTGCATCGCCATCATCATTTCAACTATGTTCATGCTATCCATGACGCGGGCTATCTTCGCGGGGGTCAGCGCCGTGAATATGCGGATGCACTCCGGACGAGGGACGTTGATGTCGACGAGCATACGGGCAATTTCGACCTCGCTCTTCGCCATCGCTTCCGGCGCGTTTTTGACGTTTATCGCGTAGTCCGCGACGAACTGCTCTATCATGCTGAAGTCCGCGCGAACCTTGCCGTCCATCTCGACGACCTTGCCGCTCTCTATGCGGATCGACGGTTTAGGATCCTGCGGGCTGCCCATCGCGTAAAGCCCGACTTCTATCCACTCTCCGATGAATCCATCGAGGTGCACCGGACGATTTTCGAGGACTTCGAATCTCTTGCTGCGCTTCGTGCCAGCCATTCTCAAGCCACCTTCCTAACTTTTGGATGCCTTCTGTTAAATGTAGGGGGTCGTCGACGGCTTCGGTTTGCCGCCCAGCGAATGGAGCAACTTCACGCCAACGTCGCGGGCCGAAAGAATGGCCTGACGCACGGCGCCGGAATCCCCGCTCACCATTACGAACGCCTCGTTCGTGAAGCAAGTTCCCTTCTGCGGCGAACAGTACGCGAACGTCTCCACCTCCGCGGCTTTGAGGGCCGTGTCGCTGATCACCACGCCTATGCCGGCCGGTGCGCCCAGGATGAGCCCGAACGCGCGCCCGACGGGAGCGCCGAGGGCTTTGTTCAGGCAGTAGCTGGCGCGCGCGGTGTACTGCAGTTCGAGGTAGCCCACCTCGTTGGCCCAGACATCGCCGAAGAACTTCGGCGTCTCTTTGAGGGCGACCTCGATGGCGCGCTTCGCGTCGGACACGTCCTCGGCGCCGAAGATGATGAGGGCGCCGTGTCCGCATCCGCCTTCCGTGTCGCGGCACATCTCAGCAGAGATGATCTCCGTGTTGGTGGCCTTTACCGCCTCGTCGCTCGCCATGAGCTGCGGGCCGGCGCCGACCCTGTCGGAGATGATGCCAATTGAACGATATTTTTTGTCGATGCCCATCAGCTCGTGCAGACGGCTCTCGACGTTCGCTATGACGAGCCCTATCGTATGGCCCATTGCCGTCCCGATGTACTCCGTGGCGTTTGCCGGGACGCAGCACTCCTCAGCGGCCGGCTTCGCCGCCTCCGGTATTTCCGTCGCAAACCTCTTCATTACCTCGTCCATAATCTTTTTGGTCATATCCTGCTCCATCTATGGCACCTCCTCGAAACTGATGGGAATCTACCCAATTTTTGGGAGAAGTTTTTCAGTGTCTGCGTGTGGCCTCGGAATGACGTGCACGGACACGACTTCCCCGACCTTTTTAGCAGCAGCCGCTCCGGCGTCGGTCGCTGCCTTGACAGCGCCAACGTCCCCGCGGACCATCACTGTGACATAAGCGGACCCGATCTTCTCGTACCCCATCAAGGCGACGTTGGCTGATTTCACCATCGCGTCTGCCGCCTCGATGGCGCCGACGAGCCCTCTCGTTTCTATTAAACCGAGCGCTTCTCCTGTCATGTTCAAACCGCACCTCCTAGGATGTCGTCAATTTTTTCCCGCAGTTCAGCAATGCCTTCCCCAGTCATCGACGAGCAGAACATCACCTCCTTCGCGCCAGCCACCTCTAGAGCCCGTTTAGCTCTCTGTATCATGGGCTCCGTGGAAATGTCTATCTTCGTCACCACGCCCAAAACTTTTCCGTGAATGGCAGTATTGAATTTGGGCGGGTAACGCGACACCTGCGTCGGATCCGCCAGAAAGAGGACGAGTCCGGCCTTGTTCGCATTTTGCAGAAGCGATCTGTAAAGATATAAGTGATTAAGGAGCTCTCCCGGCGTGTCGATGAAAAAGTCGCCGTGTACCACCATCTGCGTCTTGTTCACGTGGTCGATGTATCCGAGGGCGCCTAGCAGAGTGGACTTGCCTGCCCTTGTGGGGCCGGCCACCATCAGCTTGCGGTTCGCGGAAAGGTAGCCGCCCTGACTCATGTCGTCAGATGCCACATCGGCAGGTAACGGCGACGCGCGCTGCCGCTGCATGTTTTTCAGGCGAGCGCCCCTGAATGATCCCGGTCTCTTCGAACTCTGAAAGTTTTTCGGACACGTCGTCTGCCTCCAGGAATCTCGCGCCCACGTAACCACGACAGAACGCATAGGACACTTGCCTTGGCTGCCCTGGCTGAACACATGGACGCTCGTTTCGTAGTCAGTATGCCTGTGAGAGTCTTTTTGACTTTTATTCTACGTTGTTAATAATGACACAAAAAGCCAGTTAGCGTTAGGTAGTATATTGTCGCACTTTATGATACTCATTTGCCTTATTGTGACGTTGGGCGGCGCATAAAAAGCGCAAAAAAATATACGTCGATAAATTATCCGAGTGATTTTGTATTTATAGAACGGACGCAATGACAAAAAAATATCATTGGTGTATAATATTGCTCTAGCACGGTACCAGACAGCGCATAATGTTTTGACTCTATGTTCGCGTCAACTCTAAGATTCTGATAGATTGATTCAGAGGCCGTAATTATCGTTACGAATCGTCAAATTTTCTGCTCACTTTGGAGGCGACGGTGACTTTGAAATTGAGCGACGTGATATCCCCGGAGGAACTGCAAGAAATCCAGGACTGCTTCGCCAGCGCGACTGGTTTCGCCGCCATAACGGTGGATTTTCAGGGCAGGCCTCTCCTGAAATACAGCTCTTTTTCAAACTTTTGCGCCAAGCTGAGGGAGGACGGCGCCTACAACGACAGGTGCCGCCAGTCGGACGCCCACGCCGGGCTGGAGGCGGTGCGCAGCGGCGGCCTCTGTATCCACCGCTGTCACGGCGGGCTGATAGACTTCGCGGTTCCGATAGTGGTTGACGGGGAATACTTGGCGACCTTCATGTGCGGGCAGGTGAGATCGAATGATTTTGGGGACGTAGAAACGCGTCTCATCCAGCCGGACGGTGAGATTTTCAAAAAACGGCCCGCCCTCATAAAGCTTTACGACGAAATACCGACGCTGTCCGCCGAACGCATCAGGGCCACCGCCCGTCTGCTGGAGATAACCGTGAACGCGATCGTCGAACAGTCCAACCTCCGCCGCGGCAACGCGCTCTTCCAGGAGGAGAGTCGCAGAAAGGCGGATCTCGAAAGGGCCAAGGACGACCTGGAGATAAGGCTGCTCCATTCTGACGTGAGGCCCCATTTTGTATTCAACGCCCTCAACACGGCGGGCCGGCAGGCGCGGCTGGAGGGCGCTCAGAGGACGGAGGATCTTATTTACTCCCTGGCGGATATGTGCAGGTATTCGATGAAAAACTCGGGGCCTCTGGTGACGGTGGAGCAGGAGCTGCAAAATCTCAGGAACTATTTCTTCATCCAGAAAGCGCGCTTCGGCGATCTGCTGTCCTTCGACATAGAGGCCGAGCCGGAAATATGCGGCTGCTTGGTTCCGACCATGTCGCTCCAGATTTTTGCCGAGAACTCCATGAGGCACGGGCTTGAGAAAAAAAATGACATGGGGTACATAAAAATCGTCGGCGAAAAGCGTGACGGCAGGATGTCCTTTGAAATCGAGGACAATGGCACGGGGATCGATAAGGGCCTCATGGCGCGGCTGAACGATACGGAGGGCATCGTAAGCGCCACCCACGCGCGCGCCGGCTCAGGCATATACAACCTGTGCAGGAGGCTCAAGTATTTTTTTGGGGACGATTTCAAGGTGACCTTCTCTGAAAAGCCGCAAAACGGCGTCATCGTGCGGATCGACCTGCCCACGCGCCCTCTCCGCCTGGCGCCGGGCCAGCCTAGGCCAGATGTTTAAAGTAGTGGTCGCGGATGACGAATACCTCGAACGTGAGGTCATAAAGCAGGTCGTCCGGCAGATCGACGGAGCGATCATCGCCGGCGAGACCAACTGCGGCGAGCTTGCCGCCGTGATATGCGCCACAGTGAAGCCGGATCTCGCCTTTTTGAACTGCGGGATGGGTGCGCTTGGTGGCATCGAGACAGCCAGCAGCATACGGCGTGCCGACAAAAACGTGGTGTTGGTCCTCACGAGCGCAGACGAGGGCAATTTCACGGACAGTGGCAGCGTGGAGCGGATTAGGCGCCTCGATATAGCGGAATGTCTCCTGAAGCCGGCCCGGCCCGAAAAGATAAGGGATGTCGTCTTGAAGTGCCGCGACAACGCCGGTTCTGCCTCCGGCGTATCCAATAAGATGAAAAAACAGCTGCGCTTTTACCCGGATCACATGATGTCCCATGAGATCAAACGCGCCCTTGCCTTCATCGACGACCATTACAAAGAAAATATCTACCTTAAAAATATCGCTGACAGGATCAACCTGAGCAGCTACTACCTCAGCAGGCTCTTTAAAAAAGAGGTAGGGGTCAACCTGTCGCAGTACGTCCTGCACAAACGCATGGAGATCGCCAAGAGGATGCTGGAGGAGACGGGTCAGTCCATAGTGGACATCTCAGCGTCCGTCGGATTTCAGGAGCACAATTACTTCGGTAAGATTTTTAAGAGGTTCACAGGCGTCACGCCGTCCGAGTACAGGAAAAAATACGCCCTTCAGCAGGAAGAGAGAGAGGGCGTAAGGGGAAAATATCGTTGAGCGGCTGCCTTTGGCACTGCATGGCGGGGAAATTCAGATTTCAGGAAATTTTTGAGGGTTTTTGAGGGTTTGGCTCGATTTGCAGGGGTTTTTATGAATTTATGATTTTGGGTAGTGACAAGCGGAAAATATTATGATATCATTTTCTTCTGTTGTTCTCACTTCACGTATCCCTTCACCTATCCTGTCATTACCGGGGCAGCCGCGAAAGCGGACTGCCCCGTCTTTCTTTATCGTTTGTCGCGGTTTCTCGCGTCCCTGCGGAAGACAAAAAAACGAGTTTTGGGGTGGAGCACTTTACAAAGCACAATTTTTGTAATATATTACTGACGGATAGGTGTTCAGATCATAGCCTTAGGGTTATTGCGCAGGAAGCGCGTGCGTTTCACACACGGAGGTGTGAACTCGGTGAGAATTAATAATAACGCGTTGTCGGTAGTGGCGTATAACGCTGCTGCGAGGTTTACGAGGCAGCTAGCTAAGGCGAGCGAAAAACTCGCTACTGGCTTGCGTATAAACTCAGCCGCAGACGACGCGTCCGGCTTGGCCATATCAGAGAAAATGACCGCCCAGAT
>JAIRNC010000018.1 GCA_031258255.1 Synergistaceae bacterium | reverse complement strand
CCTGCCGCTCTCGTTGAAGCTGCGGACGCACTCGGCCAGCTCGCCCTCTATCATGGCCTTCGCGGTGATTATGGCGTCGTCAGTGGTCACGTAGTGCTTCGCGGGGAATATCGACGCGCTCCTCTTCGAGAGCAGGCTCTTCCCGGAAACGGGGTCGATCTCCTCTATCCGCTCGATCTCGTCGTCGAAGAAGGCGATCCGCAGCGCCGTGTCGCTGTACGACGGGTATAGCTCCAGCACGTCGCCGCGCGACCTGAATACGCCTGGTGCGAAGGCCGTGTCGTTGCGCTCGTAGTAGTTGTCCAGGAGGCGCATCATAAAATCGCGCCTCTGCCACAGGTCGCCCACGGCGAAGCGAAAGACGGCGTCCTCGTAATTTTTCTTCTTGCCCAGGCCGTATATGCACGATACGCTCGCCACGACCACCACGTCCCTGCGCTCTATGAGCGCCTTCGTGGTGGCAAGCCTCAGCTTCTCGATCCTCTCGTTTATGGACGCGTCCTTCTCTATGTAGATGTCCTGGGCCGGTACATAGGCCTCCGGCTGGTAGTAATCGTAGTAGCTCACGAAGTAGTGCACGGCGTTGTTCGGGAAGAAATCCTTGAACTCGCTGTAGAGCTGCGCGGCCAGCGTCTTGTTGTGAGCCATGACCAGGGTGGGGCGCTGGAGGCGCGCGATGATGCCAGCCATAGTGAACGTCTTGCCGCTGCCAGTGACGCCCAGGAGCGTCTGCATGACGCCCTCGCCGTGCTCCTCGAACCCGACACACAGCTTGTCTATTGCCTCCGGCTGATCGCCGGACGCGGGCCAGGGCGAAACCAGCTCGAAGCGCTCGCCGCCGCAATCACCTTGTGTTCTCTCTGCCAACAGACCGCCCCTCCCGCCGGAACTATTTATCCAGCGAGGATTATACTACATCTGGTTAAATTCGCCTCTCTGTAGTATCATCTTTACGCGGGCGGTATTTGCGCTGTCCTGTTTGTGATGTTGTGCGGACAACGGATATGGGGTGACCGTATGAGGATAAGACTAGACGATCTTGAACTCTCGCTCAGCGAGAACATCCTGAACGGCGGGAAGGCGGCCATATATGACGCCGCCAAGCGCCTGGCGACTGCGGATAACCGCGTGATCGTGGACATAGTGGTGGACGGTGAATCCATCCCGGAGGAGAGCGCTTTCCTAGCCCTGTCCGGCGGCCTGGACATCAGGTTTGAAACGCAGCCAGTCAATCGACTGATCCCGGAGACCGTCGCGGAGGGGGAGCGATACATCCCTATCCTCCAAGACGGGCTGGAGTCTGTGGCGACGTTGCTCGAAGAGGGGAACGACCGGGAGGCGCTGTATCGCTTCGCACAGTGCGTGGAGGGCATAGACTGGCTGATGTCCGTCTTTGAAAAGTGCCAGGTCCTGCTGGACGTCCCCCCCGGCGGCTTCAAGTGCGGGGACTACGGCGAGTACGTCTATGAGTTCAGCAAAACCCAGGGCGACATACTGTCGAGCATGGAGGGAGGCATGAACATGAGGGTGGCCTTTCTCGTCCGCGACGAACTCCTGCCGCTGATAAGCCGTTTTTCCATGTTCTGGAACGAGGTAAAAGAGCTGGCAGAAACCCCGTTGCAGTAGCGCGGGTTGCCAGGTCCGCTCAAAGGTAGCGCGTTGACTGTAAAAAAAGGCCTGTCGTTCTTCGTGACCCTGAGCTTGCTGGTGAGCGGGGCAGTTCTCTACGCGAGCGTGGATCGTTCGTCCTTTGAGCTGTTCCGGAGGGCTGACCCGTGCAGGCTCAGCGTAGCTGCGCTGTTGGTCGTGCTGGTCTGGCTTTTTGACGCCTTGAAGCTCAGATCCCTCGTGATGGCGGCTGGGGAGAGGATATCATTCTCGTTCTCCGTGCAGCTCACCCTGATAAACTACTTTGGCGCGGCCGTCACCCCGATGCAGAGCGGAGGGGGCCCGTTCCAGGTGTACATGATGTACCGGCGCGGCATCGGCGTTGGCAAGTCCGTGGCTGTAACTCTCGTCCGCACCGTCCTCTCCCTGCTGATTTTAGGCCTCACGATCCCCTTTACTCTGATGTTCGACATAGATATCCCAAAATCCGGATGGTGGATCCGCGGCTTCGTGTTTTACGTCGTGGTGTTCATCATGCTTCTGTGGCTCGTCATAATCCTGAGCCTCGTGAAGCCCAGGCTCATCAAGCGGGTATCGGGCATCGCGGTGATGCTCCTGGCGAGGGCCGGCTTTCTCAAGCAGCGGCTCGTCTCCGCCATACTCAGGTGGATAGACAGGGAAGTGGACGCGTACAACCAGAACATAAGGGATTTTATCAGGGGAGGGAGGAACTACTTCCTGCTAGGCCTGCTGTGCGGGGTGACCCAGATGTGGGTCTACCTTTCGATAATGCCCTGCGTGATATGGGCGATGGGGCTTGAGGTCATGTACGTAGAGTGCGTCCTGTTGCAGGCGCTGTTCCTTTTCTTGCTGTATTTCATACCGACGCCCGGCGGCAGCGGCGCGGCAGAGGGCGGCGCCGCCATGATATTCAGCGTATTCGTCCCCTGGAGCGTGGCCGGCGTGCTTGGCCTGGGCTGGCGCTTCCTGACGGAGTACACCGGCATAATCTTAGGCCTGCTGATCGCAGTGAAGGAGTTCGGCCTGAACCTGGCGAGCGGCTTGCCTGAGAAGGACGAGGAAAACCCATGAGCCCAAACGGCACAGCCAGCGTCATATTCAAATTGAGGGGTCTTTTGTGGGGGATATTCGGCCTGTGCGTACTGGTCTTCCCCGTCGCCCCTTCGGCGCAGCGGGCCTTTTTTGCGGCACCGCTGCTTTTGGGCGGACAATCCCTCCGTTTTTGGGCGGCGGGCGTCATCCCGAAATACCGAACGCTCAAGGTGGGCGCGCCAAGGCTCGTCACGTGGGGGCCGTATGGGATGGTGCGCAACCCTCTGTACGCCGGCAACGCGCTCATGGGCTTCGGGTGGTCGCTCCTGGCAGGTTGGCCGTGGGTGGCCGCCTTCGCTGTGGCGTTCTTCTTTCTGTACTGCCTCGTCATCATCCCATACGAGGAGGCCTTTTTGATGGGTGAGTTCAGGGACGATTACATGGCCTACAGGGTCACCACCCCCAGCCTCGTCCCAAATTTGAGCGGCATCCTGAGAGCCGCGCGCGGCGGCACGGAACCTTTCGACCGCCACGCCTCCTGGTCGATGGAGCGCCACTCGCTCTTCATGAACCTGGCCGTGACCGCGCTCGTCTGCTTCAGGCTCTTTGTCCTAGATTACTGAGGCGGCCAGCGCCGCGTCACCTTGACGCGCCGATGATGCTTTGAAGCCTGTACGACGAGAATTGGCCCATTTCGGAATACGGTATGTATATGGTGAACCCCCACGAGTCGCCGGGCGCCATCCTGTCGTATGTGACGTCCGTCACGCCGCCGTAAGCCTTCCCCGTTGCGTCGCAGAGGTCGAACGTCACCCTCACTGCTTCGTAGCCGTGGCTTGACATGTTTGTGATCGTCCCAGACACGAAGAGCCCGTTTTCGTCCTCGCCCAGCTCATGCTCCGTGAGTGCCAGCCCAGAATCGGCAGGGACGTTGGTTTCCTCGTATGCCTCAAAGGCGCCGTATTCAATCCTGTGATCCTCCGGCGCCGCGTCGCGCGAAACGACCCCGAGTTCAGGCAGAGCTGGCTCGCTCGTCCGGGCTGCCACGCTAATAGCGGCGCCACCAGCGAGCGGGGCCGGCCTGTACCCGTAGCCCGTGAAGAAGCCCGTCATGAAGCCGATGCCGAAAAAGACGCCGAGCAGGGCTAAAATTTTCCCTTCCGGCAGCGCGCCCCCGCTATTCCCAGTCATCCCCGCTGGCGCGCCCTGATCTTCCCAGGACGGTCATGTATGAGGCGTCCTTCATCTTCTTATGGCCCGGCAGTTTCAGGGAGTAGCCGGCCAGCGTCCCGGCGGCCGCCGTCCCCTCTATCATGAAGCCGGTCAATAGCGCGCCTTTAGCCGAATAAAAGCTGAATGTCGCCCGGAAGCGCACGCCGTCCCTTTCGGGATTGCGGATCATCACGCTCACGCTGCCGTCCTCAGCGACAAAGAGCTTCTCGTAGGAGAGCGCCGTGCCCGGAATCGGCCCTGTTATTTTATAGGGCGGGAGGGCGGGCGCCGTCTTGCTCTTCGCGGCGGGGGCCCTCCCCGGCACTGCGGCGCAAAGCAGGAGCGCCGCGAACGCTATTATGATTGTCCTTCTGACATGGCCTCTTTTCACGACGCCACCCCCTTTGCGCTGATTATAGCAAGTTATTCCGATTCTAAATCAACTCGTAATAGACGAGTTGATTTAGAAATTAGAATTACAAATCTGCGCCAAAGCTCCAGTAGAAGCCCATGACGCCGCTTTCGCACCGGACGGAGACGTCCTGTATGCCATGCCCGTCTTTTTCGGGCAGGGTTTCGTTGCTCACCGTCCAAGCCTCAGCCCTGTCGATAGTCACGCCGCCCAAGGGCCAGCGGACGCCGCAGATATGTACGCCTGAACACCTTTGGGAGAGCGGCAGCAACGATACGGCAGCGGGCTTTCTTTTAAAGACGGCGCGCGCCTGACAGCCCGGCTCGACCAGAAAGAGGCCCTCACGCTCGTCGATCACGCAGAGGGGGCGCAGGGCTTCGAACGAGCCAGCTATGCTGAACAGGTGATCAAACCGTCCGCCGAAGCAGCCCGTCAGCACTAAGCCCCTGCGGCCCTCTTCCTCGATCAGCCCCAGCGCCAGCTGGAAATCAGTCAGATCCTTGTCCGCTGGGTACACGAACTCCCGCGCGCCAGACCGGATCGCCCACTCCCAGTCATCCGACGCCGCGCTGTCCCTGTCCCCGACGAGGGCAAAGGGGGTGAGGCGGGCTTTGCGGCAGACGGCCACGCCGCTGTCCACGGCGTATGCCGTGAGTCTGTTGCGGGCCACAAAATCTGAGAGCCACGAGCTGTCCGGCGCGCGGCCACCCAGGACGAACAGCGTCTGTGCCGTCCGCGCAGGCCCAAGCTGGTAAAGATCCACGCCGATGGAGGCGAGGGCGGGGCTCACGCGCTGCCCCTGAGCCTGTCCAGCACCTCGCCAGCCTCTTCCTCGTCCAACAGGATCTCCCTTGGGCGAGCGCCGTCCGCCGGGCCTATTATCCCTGCCTTCTCCATCATGTCGATCAGGCGGCCAGCCCTCGTGAAGCCCACTCGGAGCCTCCTTTGCAGGCCGCTGGTCGAGGCCATCCCGGTCTGCGTTACGATCTTTACGGCCTCGTCCAAGAGCGCGTCGTCGAAGCCGCCCTGCTCCTCGAAACCGACCGGCGAGTCTCCCTGGTCGTCTATGTCGGTGTATACTGGCTCGCCGAACAGGCTGATGAGGTATTTTATCCAGCGCGCCAATGAGTGTTCGTCGATCCAGGGCGACTGCACCCTGACGGGCTTGGGGTTCTGCGTGGACAAGAAGAGCATGTCGCCGCGCCCGAGCAGCTTCTCCGCACCGCCGGAGTCGATGATGGTCCGCGAGTCCATCATGGACGGCAGGGTAAACGCCACGCGCGCCGGGACGTTAGCCTTTATCAGCCCCGTTATGACGTTCACGGAGGGGCGCTGCGTGGCCAGGATCAGGTGTATGCCGGTGGCGCGCGCCATCTGGGCCAGGCGGCAGATGTACTCCTCCACCTCCTTAGCGGCTGTCATCATCAGGTCGGCCAGCTCGTCCACGACTATGACGATGTGCGGGAGCCTGTCGCGGGGCAGCACCAGCTCGTTGTACGACGCCAGGTTCCGGACGCGGCCCTCGGCAAAACGGCTGTACCGCCGCTCCATCTCACGGACGGCCCATCCCAGGACGTGGACGGCCTTTTTGGGGTCTGTCACCGGCGGGGTCAGGATGTGCGGCAGCTTCTCGTAAGAGGCCATCTCCACCCTCTTGGGATCCACCAGCACCATCTTCAGCTCGTCGGGCCGGCGGGCGGAGCAGAGGCCGATTATGCAGCTGTTCACGAAAACGCTCTTGCCAGATCCTGTGGTGCCGGCAACGAGGAGGTGGGGCAGCTCCTCCAGGCCGACGACGAGCGGGTCGCCGTTGATCGTCACACCCATCGGGAGCGGCAGGCTCTTTGTCGTCTCCTGGTACTCGTCCTCCTCTATGATCGAGCGGAGGGTTATGCCCCTGCGCATCGGGTTCGGTATCTCTATCCCGACGAAGGGCTTGCCCGGTATAGGCGCCTCCACGCGGAGGCTGGCTACGGCGAGCGCCATCGTGAGGTCGTTCGCGAGGCCCACGATCCTGCTCACCTTGACCCCCGGAGACGGCTGGATGCGAAACTGTATGACGGTTGGGCCTATCAGTATCTCTGCAAGCTCGGCCTCGATGCCGAACTCCGCCAGGGAATCGATGATCCTGTCGCCCCACGGGCGCGCCTTCTCCTCCGTTATCCAGCCGTCGTCGTCCTCCTCCATGCCGAACACCTCGGGCGGCGGCGGGAATTGCCCTGGCGGCGCCGACACCCTGTACCCCACGCCAGGATCAGGCAGATTATCCATGTCGCTCGTGCCATAATCCGAGAACGGATCCGCGCCGCCCCCTTCGCTGTCAAGGGCGGCGTCGGAGATGGCGTCTCCAGACTCGTCGTCGCCGTCGTCATAATCTACGCCGTCTCGCGAGTCGCATTCACACTGCTCGTCGCCATCGCCGTACTCATCGTCGAGGGCCTCCGTCTTTCCGTCATCGTAATCGGGGCCGTCCGCGCCGCCTGCATATACGTGCTTAGGCTTGGAAGGGCCAAGACGCGCTCTGAGCCTCGAAAAAGCTCCCTTGACCGCGTCGAAGGGCATGGTGAAGCCGAAAAAGTACATGTCCAGCCCGATGATGCAGAGTCCGACCAGCGTCGTCCCCAGCGGCCCAAGGTTTTGGTACGACCATCGCGAAAAGTCCCGTCCCAGGGCCCCGGGGGTCAGGTAGTAGAACCCGCCGCCCGTGAATGCGAAGTCCAAAAGCCCCAGGAAGAGGGAGGCGGATATGTAGAGCAGGAACGTCCCAGCAGCCTGACGCAGCGGCTGCGGAAGGCGGCGCTGGAACAGGCGCGATAGGCAGAGGTATACCATAAAAGACAGAATCACTAAAACGGGTATCCCGAACCTGCGCACCAGCCACGCGCCGGAAGCGCGCCCCAAGACGCCGGTCCAGCCGGTCAGGACGCTCGCGATCAGGAAAAAGCTTACGAACAGCATGACGCCGGAGAGGACCGTGAGACCAGTCTCAGCCATGTCCCTCAGATCTTCCGCATCCAGGCGTGGCTTGGGCTTTGCAGCTTTTGGGGCCGTGAGCTCGCTCACGGAGCTCGCCTTGAACTTGCCCTGTTTGGTGTCCCGCCCGCCTTTTTTGCCGGGTTTCGGGCCCGAGGCGCGTTTAGCTGTCATAGCCGGTGTCGCTTCCCCCTACGGTGAGATTGCTTATCAGTATCGTGGGCTGCCCGTCCGTCACTGGGACGCTCTGGGCGTACTTGCCGCACGTCCCCGGGTCCAGGACGAGATCCCTGCCCACGCCCACGATGTTTTTCAGCGCCTCCGGCCCGTTGCCGGTGAGCGTTGCGCCCTTAACGGCGCGCCCTGCCTTGCCGTTCTCGATCAGATAACCCTCGGACACGTAGAAGACGAAATCGCCGGACGTGGGGTTGACCTCGCCGCCGCCCATCTTCTTCACAAGAAGCCCCCGGCCCACCCTGTCCATCAGCTCTCGGGAATCGCTCTGGCCGGGCGCCACGAAGGTGTTGCTCATCCTTGGCATAGGCTGGCACTGGTAAGACTCCCTCCGCCCGTTGCCGGAGAGCGGGAGGCCGCAGGAGCGCGCAGAGAGGATGTCCGTCATGTATGACGTGAGCACGCCGTCCGAAATCAGCACCGTCCTCTGCGCTGGCGTCCCCTCGTCGTCGCACTTGAAGGAGCCGTACATCCCGGGGACAGACGCGTCGTCGATGAGCGTGACGAGCGGGCTTGCGACTAGCTCGCCCAGCCTGTCGCGAAAGGACGAGAAGTCCTTCTGGACGATGTCGGCCTCCAACCCGTGGCCGCACGCCTCGTGGATCATGGTTCCCCCCGCCGTCCCGTCCATCAGGACCATCATGTTCCCCGCTGGGCAAGGCGAGGCGTCCAGCATCAGAAGGCCGCGCCCCAGGGCTTCGCGGGCTATCTCCTCCGCGTCGCCGCCGCGCCAGAAGCCGTCCAGCCCGGACAGGAGCGAGCGCGCCTCGTAGCCCGTCTCGAGGTGCCCGTCCTTTTCAAGCACGATGTGCGCCGCGAACGTCGTATAATCCCGCCTGTCGGCGGCGAGGGATCCGTCCCCCTTCACTATGAGCACCGATTTAGCGGACGTCCGTAGGCGCAGCGAGATCTGACGCACGAAGCGGCATTCACTCCGCAGCTTCCTATCCAAGTCGTGGAAAAAGCTCACGTCCGGCGACGCGACCTTCACGTCCGCGTCAAGAAGCGGCTCGTCCCCTCCGCCGAGGGGCCTCCCCGCGTCTATGCCGGAATTGCCCAGCGCCTCCTTGATCGCCTCCGCCGCAGAGGAGGCGGAGGCCCCCATCCTGTGCGAATAGACGGTGTTCTCGCCCTTTATGACCCTGGCGCCTAACCCGTCGGCTTCCGACGACGAGAGCGTGTCCATCCGCCCCTCCTCGAAGAGCACCGAGTGGCTGGCCCCCGCCTGCAGATACAGGTCCGCGTAGCCAGCCCTCCGTGAGGCCAGCGAGACGATCCCCCTTATATCATCGATAAAAACGTCAGATTCCATATATCGATCCCCCATCATCCGGTGAGCCCGGCTTCATTTCCTCGTCATATACGCCCAGACGCTTTAGCGCTATCCCCTCTGACTCGAAAGCGCTCAATAGGCGTTCTGTCTCTTTGCGGCGGCACGACGGGAAAAGGATGGAAATCAACCCCTTTTCCGGGTCGTCCGTGCGCAGGATGCCCAACCCGTCGTAAGCGTCCACCGTCCAGCTCATGTAACAGACGCTCTCCTTCGGCACGGCTATCTCATAGCGGAGGAGCGTCGCGTCACCCGGCATGTCTCAAATCACGGGCCCGCGTCACGGCGGCCTGTCCCTGTTTTGAACCAGTCACGGCAAGTCAGTCCTCAGCCGCCTCGCGGCGGATCTTCCTCTGAGCCGAAAGGTGCTCCTCATAGGTGCGGGAGAACGCATGGCTTCCGTCCCCCCTGGCCACGAAATAGAGCATGTCCGTGCTTGCGGGGCGGAGCGCCGCCCTCCAGGACTCAGCGGACGGTATGCCGATGTTCTCGGGGGGCAGCCCTTTGTGGGCGTATGTGTTGAACGGGGACTCGATCTTCACGTCCTCGTAGCTCACGTCCTTTATCCTGACCCCCTGCTGCCTCCAGGCGTGGACGACCGTGGCGCAGGACTGGAGCGGCATGTCGATTCTCAGCCTGTTTTTGAAGACCCCGGCTATGACCGGCCTGTCAGAGTCGACCAACGCTTCCTTTTGAATGATCGATGCCAGTATGCCGCTCTCCCGCATGTCGCCGCTGGTGAAACCAGGCGGCACGTCGGCGCTGAGCCTCGTCCACCACGCGCGGGACGCCCTCTTTACGAGACGAGAGGCCACGCCGTCCCCAGGCGGTATCTCGTAAGTCTCCGGCGCGAGCAGCATCATCCTCTCACGCGCTTCGCCCGGCAAAACCTCGCGCAATCCCTCCGGAAAGTTGTCGTCCGACGCGAGCGCCGAGACGAACGACAGCTCCCCGTCCTCCGCGCTAATGGACGAAGCCACCTCGCTGAAGAGCGCCCCTGGGAGTATGCGGACGTTCAAGACGGACGGCGACATCTCGGCGAAGTCGAGCGCCACGTCCTTCGCGCGCCCGGCGCGTACCCTGTAGATACCGGGCTTTATCCTGCGGTCGATCCCGAGCCTCGCCATCTGCCTCGCGAGATCCCTGGATCTCGTCACTATCCCGATTCGGGCGAACTCCGACGCGACGTCAGCGGCGCTCTGCCCGGGCAGGACGGTCACCTCTATCTCGCTGCCGGCTTTTTCAGGGATCCCCTCCATATTGTTCGCGACGTAAAACGCCCATCCGCAGAGCGCGAAAGCAGAGAGGAGCAACAGATGCGGGACAGCGCGCGCGAGGATGGAAAAACCTTTAAAAATTTTCAAGAGAACTCCCCTCATATCCTGGCTGGCTAAACATAGCGAGACAGTAAAACAGCCTCTCGCTATGATACCACGAACAGATCGTCGCTCAAAATATCGGTGAGCTTCACCGCGCCGTCCTTCGTGACCAGGTAGTTGTCCTCGAGCCTCATGCCGAAGCGTCCGCTCTTATAAAAGCCTGGCTCCAGCGCCACGACGTCGCCCTCGGCGAGCCTGTCGCCGGAGGTGGCGCCCAGTGAGGGGGATTCGTGGACGCAGAGCCCGATCCCATGCCCGGCGCTATGGGCGCAGAAACCGCCTAGCCCAGCGCCAGCCATCACGCCGGTGACGGCCGCGTCCACGTCCTTCGTCTGCGCACCTGGCCGCAGGAGCGCAGACGCCTCGGCCTGGGCCCACCTGAGTATCGAGTACACGGATTTTACGTCGTCAGAAGGCGCGCCTATCGAGAACATCCTCGTGATATCACAGAGGTAGCCGGAACTCCTCGCGCAAAAATCGACCATCACGAGATCCCCGCCGTTAAAACGCCGGTCGGTGGGGAGGGCGTGAGGGAGCGCCGTCCTCCATCCGCTTGCGACCATCACCGGTATGGGGTCTGTAAAATCGGCGCCCCGGGCCTTCATCTTATATTCCAGCCTCGCGGCGAAGTCCCTCTCGCTCATCCCGGCGCAGGCCTCCGACTTGGCGCTCTCGTAGGCGGACGCGGCGATCTGGATCGCCATCGATATCTCCTGGATCTCCTCTTGGCACTTCTGTCTCCGAAAGTTCGAGATCAGGCCGGACAAGTCCAGCAGCTCCGCGTCACAGCCACAGTCAGCAAGGAACGCGCCTAAGGCCCTGTACGCCGTATGCCGGATGCGCCTGCCCCCGAAGGCGACCTTCTCCGGCCGCGTCGCGCACAGGATGTTCACGGCCGCCTCGAGCGGGCTCAGGAAGCGCGCCTCCTTGCAGGATATCACGTCGCAGCAGCTCGTGGCCTTGGCTGCGTCCAGATACCTGGGGTCAACGACTAGCCGCCCGCCGTCGCTGGTCAGAAGGAGGACGCTGGATGTGCCTGTGAAGCCGGTGAGGTAGTATATGTCCTCCCACCCGGCGCCGTCCTGGCAGGTCAACAAAAAAGCGTCAACCTTCCCCTTCCCTAGACGCGAGAACTGCCCGTCCTTCCCCAGGAGCGAGCAGACGCGGGCGAGCCTTGCCTGATTCGCGCTTCGGCTCACGCGATACCGCTGCCGCGCTTGAGAAGCGGCCAGAGCTCTTCGGCGTGGGCAGCATCGGGGGCGCAGCCCGCGCTGTGTCCAGTGAGCGCCGTCATGACGCCGACGCGCGCTATTTCTATCGACGCGTCCCGGAACGCGCTTTCAACCAGCCCGGCGCGGTCCGCAGGGACTGCGGCTATCATGCTGCCAGACGCCACGAGCCGGAGCGGGGCAAAACCAAGGGCCTCCGCCGCCCTCCGCGTAAGGGGGTGCAGGGGGACGGCACCGCATGAGACGTCAGCGTCCAGGCGCGTCAGCCTGCATATCTCGTCCAGGCCGCCCAGGAAACCGCCCTCAGTGGGGTCGTGCATGAACGAGGCGTAACGGCGCAGCAGACGCGACTCCTCCAGCACAGACGTGTGATCCATCCATCCCCGCACCTGCGCTATTTCGTCGTCGGAGAGGATGCCGGCGAGCAAGTCTGGCCTGTCAGACGCCAGTATCGCCATCCCCTCGATCCCGACGTGCTTCGAGACGAACAGCACGTCGCCAGGGGCCACGTCGGACGCGCTGAAGGCCCTGTCCGCAGTCCCGATAAGGGCAGCGCTCAGGACAGGGTGCGAGTAGAGGTCGTTCATCTCGGTATGCCCGCCGACTATGGCTATCCCGCTTGACGCGCACTCGTCGTGTATCTCGCTCATTATGGCAGCCACAGCGCCCTCCCCCATGGAGGGCGGCAGTATGATGGTCACCGTCATGAAGCAGGGGTCCGCGCCCTTGGACGCTATGTCGTTCACGTTCACCCTCACCAGCAACCGGCCAGCGCCTGACTTGGCGCCCACTATCGGGTCTGACGCGAAGACAAGCAGCTTGTCCTGGGGCCACCTTATCACGGCGGCGTCCTCGCCGACGGCAGGGCCTATGAGCACCTCTCCCCTCGCGGCGCCGGTATTCGCGAACACCGCCCTCTCCAGCGCTTCCGGCGAGAGCTTGCCCGCCCGCGCGCCGTTTGAAGGAATCCCTCTTTTTTCACCCATTCTACCCTTTCTCCTCGCCGCCCCTGAAACTGTAAGCGCATCCGCAGTAATTTTGCCTGTAAAGCCCCCACTCCCGGCTCCTTCCGACGGAGAGCTTAAAACCGTCGCCCTTGCGCCAGACCCTCGGCACCCATTCGACCCCGAACCCGCGGCAGGCCGCGGCGCCTATCTCGTTTATGAGCGCCGGATCCTTGTGAGGGCTTATCGTGAGCGTCGTGCCGGCATAGCGGAAGCCGTTTTTGGCAGCGTATCCGGCTGTGGCCGTCAGCTGGAGCGAAAAGCAGAGCGCGCAACGCCTCCCGCCCTCCGGCTCGCCCGAGAGCGCGGACGCTTCGGCGAACCAGCGGGAGGGCCTGTAATCCCCCTCCACGACAGATGCCCCCAGGATCTCCCGCAGCGCGCGCACCGCATCGAGCCTGCGCCGCCACTCGTCCTCCGGGTGTATGTTGTCGCCGTAGAAAAAAGCGCACACGTCGAAACCTTCGTCCATGAGCGCAGGCCAGGGGACGGACGCGTCTGGCGCGCAGCAGACGTGCAGGAGGAGTCTCCCGCCCCTGGGGCTGGCGTCGGCAGGCCCCCTAAGCGAATTCGGCATCGGCCGCAAGCGCGCGCTCCGGGACAGCCCTCGCCTTCGCGGCGAAGATCAGAAACCCGGTGTGCGCGGTCATCATGTCGTCCGGCCGGATCCTCCTGGGGTCGGTCTTCAAGTACCTCATAAGCAGTTCGAGCACCTGCACGTCGACGAAACCATTTTCCTTGAGTGCGTCGAGCGCCTTCTCTATCTGGTTGAACGTGGGGACGAGGATCCCGAGCCTGTTCCCCCACGCCAGCGCCTCCCGTGCCGCGCCTATGTAGTCCCATGGGTTCTGCACGTCGAGGAACACGGCGTCGGCGTCGCGCTCGTCGAAACCCTCCGCGATGTCGCGCACCTTGAACTCCACCCTGTGACGGACGCCCCAGCGCTCCGCGTTGCTCTCCGCCAGCTTCGAGAACTCCTCGCGCCTCTCGTATGAGACGACTCTCCCGCCGTCTCCCACGAAGTGGGCGAAGACGGACGTCATGCCGCCCGAGCCGGAGCCGCACTCCACGACCGTGGCGCCGGGCCCAAAGTTCAGGTGCTGGATTATAAAGCCGCTGTCCTTTGGGAATATCACCTGCGTCTGTCGCTTGATCCTCCTGGAGTACTCCCCTATGGACGGGCGCAGGATGAAAAACGGCGCCCCCTTGCTCGTCAGTATCACGTCGCCGTACTCCAGGGAGGCGATGTCGTCGTGCCTCATCTGCCCCAGGTGGCTGCCCTGGGTGGCGCCTGGGCTGACGCGGATCAGGAAGCTGTCCCCCTTGGCGGGGGACCAGAGGAAGACCAGCTCTCCAGCGCGCGGCATTTAAAGAAGCGACTCCACGGCCTGGGCTATATCGCCCGGCGCAAGACCCATCCGCGCTATGACATCCTTTGAGCTGCCGGAGTCACCGTATCTGGTGACACCCAGGTTTTTCATCCTGACGGCGACGCCGGCCCTCGCCAAGCAAAGGGCAGCCGCCGCGCCGAGCCCCGTGTCGGCCTCGTGGTCCTCGCAGGTCACGAGCGGGCCGGCACCTACGAGCGAGACCAGCTCCGAGGCGTCCATGCCCAATGGGGAGGAGGAGTGGAGCACCCGCGCTGATATCCCCTTCGCCGCCAGCGCGTCACGCGCCGCTATCGCAGACCCCGCCATATGCCCCATCGCCAGGATGGTGGCGTCCCTGCCTTCCCGCAGCCTGTCTATCCCGCCGTACCTGTAAGCGTAATCCTTGCCGAAGAACGGCGCCCCGTCCTCGCTCAGTATGACGGGCAGGGCGCCGCGGCCCATCGCGAGGAAGATATTCCCTGGCTGTCCCAGCATCCATCTGGTCGCGCGGTCCGTCTGGTTCGGGTCGGCCGGCACGATTATCTTGCACCCAAGGATCGCGCGGGCGAGCGCAACGTAGTCTATGCACTGGTGGGTCATGCCGTCCTCGCCCACGTCCAGCCCGACGTGTGTCAGGACGGTCTTGAGCGATGCGTCGTTTATGGCGTTCAGCCGCTGCTGGTTATAGGTCTCGTCCAGACCGAACACGCCGAAGTCGGCCCATACCGACACGACCCCCGCGACGGACGCCGCGCCGGCCGCTGTCGCGGTCGCGTGTTCTTGGATCCCTGCCTGGATGAAGCGCCCCGGGCATTTTTTGGCGAAGCTGTCGAGCTTGACGGAGACCGCGAGGTCGCAATCGAAGGCGATTACGGGCGTCCTCCCCGCCGCGCCGTAGTTCCTCTCGGCCACGTCGGCCAAGGCCGCGCCGAAAGCCCCTCTGTTGTCCTTTTTGTCCTGAGCCGTGTAAACGGCCGGCGCCCCGAGGTCGAGGGACGGGGCAGGGCTTACGGCCCGTCTCACCTTCGGGAGCGGCGACATACGAAGCGCCCTTAGCCTCTCCAGCTCGGCCATGTCGCCGCCGAGTTCCGCTATCGCCTTCGCTAGCAGTTCGCCGGAAGCGGGCTTGCCATGGTATTCCTCCGTACCCTCCATGAAGGAGACGCCCTTGCCCATCACCGTGCGGCAGAGTATCACCGCCGGTGACTCGGACGCGTCGGCGCGCCTGAGCGCGTCGTAGAGGGACGGGTAGCTGTGGCCGTCGCACTCGATGACCTCCCACCCGTCGGCGCTCCAGAGCGCCGGGATGTCGGCGGGCATGACGTCCTCTATCCGCCCTGATATCTGTATGCCGTTATAATCTATGAGCGCCGTAATAGAGCGGAGCTTTTCCTTCGACGCGATCCTCCTGGCCTCGGCGACCTGCCCCTTGGGCTGCTCGCCGTCGCCCATCACTACGAATATCCTTCTCTCTTCCCCTAGCGCCCGCGCGGCGAGCGCGAATCCGACGCCCGCCGAAAGCCCCTGCCCCAGGTTGCCAGTACCCCAGTCGACCCCTGGGACGCTGCGCTCGACGTGTCCCTGATAGGGGCTGCCGGCGCGCCGGAAGTTCGCTACTAGCTCATCCCTGTCGATGAACCCCCAGGCGGCCAAGGCGCTGTAAAACCCGGCGGACGTGTGCCCGTGGCTCGCCACGATCCTGTCGCGGCCAGGCGCTGTGAGTTTTTCAGGAGTCAGGTCAGCCGTTGCCAGCAGGATATTGAATATATCGATGCTGGAGAGCGCCCCTCCCGTATGCCCGCTTGCCGCGATCGCCGTCATCATCACCGAGTCGAGCCGGCACGACGCCGCAATGCCCTCCAGCGCGCCCGACTGTTCGGCAGTCAGTCTGTCCGCCGCTAAGTTTCGGACGCCAGAAAGCTTTCCCAAAGAGCCGTTCATCTCGTCACATCCGTCCCCTCTCCAGTCATATCGCGACATATTCTAGCATCTTTGGGTTGTTTTTTCTCGGGCACGTGGGCGTTAAAACAAAATCCCAGGCAGAGGATTTACGCAAGGCTAATTCCCCAGACTTCACCCATTGTCCGCCGGGAATTTCGTGACGGAACCGGAATGACGAAGGATAAGCTAAGGAATCGCTGATTAAATGTTCTCCCGAGCGAAATGGAGCAGATTCGTTCGCTTCCCGAAATGGCAGCCGTGAAAATGACCACAGGCGTAGCAGAGCTACGCCCAGGATCATTTTTGCAGCTGACATGAAGGGAACGGGCGAAGATGCTCATTGCAGCCAAAGGTTATTTAATCAGCGGTTCCCTAAGTCTCTTTGACACATTTCAATATGGCCCGGACGTTGGCTAAAGGCGACTTCATGCCCAGCCCGCAGGCCGGAGAGATAATGTCCGCGCCGTTTTTAAGGCAGCTTTGTGTAATGGCTTTCACCTTCTCCTCGTCGGCGAATTCCAAAGCGTATGTGCTGACGTTGCCCATAAGGATTCTGTCTCCAAGAGCCTGCCTGGCTTCTTTCAGAGGAACGATGGAGTCGAAGCTGAGAACGTCGCTTTTCACTTCGTTTATTTCCTTGTAAACGGAGCGCATCTGACCGCAAATATGCACTATGGTATTGACCTGATCCCGCTCGATGGCCGCTAACAATTTATTGAGATATTTAACCGCGAATTCTTTAAAATGTTTGGGGCCTAAGATTTCCCCTGTGCCGCTGGGATCGGATATGGCGATTACATCAACTCCCGCCGCGATTTGGGCTTGTCCGAACGCGATCAGCTGATCGGTGACAAACTCCATATAAGCGTGGGCGGCCGCGTTTTTCTTTCGCAATTCCTTGTAAAAGATCATCGGCTCCATAAGCGAGGCGGCCGTGCTGATAGGGCCGGTAAGATTGCCGATAACTGGAATCCCCGCAGTCTCCTGTTTAAGAAGGCGTATGGCGTCAAGCGTCGTTTTTGCCCTGCCCTGATTTACGTTCAGGTGATTTAATTTCGGAAAATCGGCGACCGTATCGATCGCGTAAGCCACAACGTGTGGCTCATAGATTTTTGTCCCTAAATTCACTTGCGCGCCCATGCCCTCGGCTTCAACGGTCATGCAAAAAGGGACGCCCACATTTTCAAAACAGTCCTTCTCATACACCGCTTTAGCCAGATTTGCCATCATTCCGGCGTCCGCATGGGCGTCAGGCATATAAACGCCGGCTAAATCCATGAGATCCGCGGTGATCATATTCATCATGCCGCCGGGACAAATACAGGGCGGGCGATCCGCTTTTTTACCGCCGACGGTTTTTTTCAGCCTCTCTGTCGGTGTCAGCATAATTTACGCGCCTCCGATCTTTATTCTTTTGCCGCGTTACGCGCGAAGTTTTCCGAGCCGTTTCCGCCGCGTCCGTTACGCGTTCAATCTTATCGTCTTTATTGTGCCGTCGGTTAATATTTGTCTTTTGTTCTTGACGCAGATATGCCCGACAAAGGTTTCTTTGCCGATCAGGCAGGCAAGCGCGTCCCCATAGGGAACGGCTCCGACCGGATAAACCTCCGCAAACTCGGCCTTATCCACGCCAATCAAGGCGAAAGTGACCTTTGGGCACAGGGCGATCAGCAAATTCCGGCCGAACTTTGACGATACATTTTTTAAAAAGGGATAGGCAAATTCATCCACATACCACTCCGTAAGCTTAGGGCCCAAAATACGCACGCCGGCCGTAGGATCGGCGTAACTTACAATCCTCACCCCGCGTTTTTCCGCTTCCGCTAAGTATCGAATAAGCTCTCTTTCTATTTTACGGAAGACTCGGCGCGTCAAGTCCGGTTCCTTGCGCATGGCCCTGAAAACATATTTTGAATCGATCAAAGCGTTGAGAATGGTTAAAGGCCCGGATACGCTCAGCAAGACCGTCTCCCCCGCCTGACTCAATTCCAGTGCCGCCGAAAGCGCTTCACGCATTCTGCCTTTCGTGTAATCGATATCGGGCAAGGCTAATATATCTTCGATTTTCGAGGCGATATATTCCGCCGCGCGCGGGCCGTTGGTTTCATCGCCGAAATTGATCTTCCCTCCCATGCTCTCCGCTTCCAAAGTATGGCAAAACGGCAGCTCGCAAAATCGCGACGCTTCTTTTTCCTTCAAGGCTAAAGAGAGGGTCTTCATGGCGTCCTTTTGTCTGTGCGCGTCGGGGAAAGCCAATCCCAGCTCTCTTATTTCCGCGGCGCTCAGTCCGCTCTCACCGCCCGCGGCGCATTCATAATCCATTATCACGCTCATGCCCCACGCGTATCCGCCTCGCCGAACAAAACTTTCTCCGCGTCTTTTGCCGCCCGCACCACGGCTTTTATGTTTTCATCCGTAGTCGGCGGCGGCACGTCGCAATCGCCGCTCAGGATAAACCGCCCCTTGACGGCGTCCATACACTCCCTGTAAGCGTATCGGCACGCTTCCTCCGGCGTGCCGTCCATCAACACCGAACAGCAGGGGATATTGCCCATCAATGCCACTTTATCCCCGTATTCGTCAGCCACCTTTTTAGTTTGTGTATCTGAAATATGCCAGGCGTCCCCGGACTCTTTCAGAACCAGATCAAATCTGTCGTCATAAGGGCCGCAAGTATGAATGACGATCTTCGCCCCGTAATCCTTCACTCGTTTGTTAGCCCGGATATTGCTTTCGGAAATACATTTTTCATAAGACTTCCGGGAAATGCAATAGCCGCCGAAATGACGGACGTCCCGGCGCGTCACTGACGCTTCATCGCAGAGCTTTGTCACCAGTTCGTCCGCCGTTTCCTGCATATAAAGGCCGGTTGCGACGAGCGCAACGAAAAGACGCTTTCCAGTGATCAGCGCTCCCTTGGAAGCCCGCGAACCAAGATCGAGACCGATAACGGCCTCCGCGCCATTTAAACGCCAGACGTAACGCGGCGTAAAAGCCGCCAAGTCGTATTTCATAAAGAATGACCGCCCTTTTATCCTTTTTACGCGAGCGCCCTTTTTAGACAAGCACGCTCATATTTTGCCTCTCCAATAAACGGTTCGCCAATTTTACCGCCTCGGTAGCGTTTTCCGCATAACCGTCGGCACCGATTTTTTTCGCGAAGGACGCAGAGACGGGGCCGCCCCCTACGATCACTTTGACGTTTTCGCGCATCCCTTCCTCCGCTAAATGTTCAATAACTTTTTTCATATTATTCATCGATGTGGACATCAACGTTGACAACGCTACAATTTGCGCTCCCGTTTCCCTTACCGCGGATACGAATCTTTCTCCCGGCACGTCGCGGCCGAGGTCGATAACCTCATATCCGGCGGTTTCCAACATAATCTTCACGAGGTTTTTACCGATATCATGCGTATCGCCACGCACCACGCCTATTATAATCTTGTATTTGCTATGAGCGTCCTCTTTCGGCAGAAGGGGCTTGAGCACATCCAGACCTCGGTACATAGCGCTCGAACAGGCCAAGAGTTCCGGAATGAAATATTCTTCATTTTCGTACAGGTTCGCGGCTTTATTCATACCGTCCACAAGCCCCAGCAGTATGCCGTCCAAAGGGTCATGGCCTTCCGCAGCGTACCGTTCCGCCACAGCGCTTATCTCATCGTCCTCCATCTCCAGGACGCAGCGTGAAAGTTCCGCTAACAATTCTTGTTTGCCGGTCATATCGTTTTCTCTTCTTTCTGTATTTACTTTATGAGCCGCCTTCACAACGATTGATCATGTATCCCACTTTTTCGGGATCCACAGGGTATCCTACCTCGCGTACCGTATCCAGCATCGTTTGAATATTTTCAAGCGGCGTTTCGACCGGCAGACTGCAACCGGACATTACCACATAACCGCAGGGCGAGTCATATCCGTCCCGGACGCACTCAAGCGTCCGCAAACGGACGTCCGAAGGCGTACCGGAGTACATAATTCCGCCGGGATCCACGTTACCCAGTATTTTAGTTTTGCCGCCTATTGCGCGTTTACAGCCGGCAAGGCTGGAAACGTTATCTATACTCATGCCCGCAACGCCCAGGTCGGAAATGTCTTGCCAAATTTTGTCCGATTCGCCGCAGACATGGACGATAGCGCCTTTCCCCCTGCTCTTGATAAAATCTACCAGTTCATTTAAATAAGGGAGCGAGAATTCCCGAAAATGTTTTGGGCTTATAACCGTGCAGGAGGACATGGGTTCCGAAATCGTCGGCGTCAGCCCTAAATCGATGGCTGCCGAAGCGTAAGCTTTTAGAGTGTCCATGGATACTCTGCAGAGCTTATGCACCGATTCGGGATCTTTTCGCAGCAGATTCAAAACTTTTTCGACCCCCAACAAGAAAAATGCGTTCGTAAAAGCGCCGACGACGCCGGCTGAACAGGATATTTCCCCTCCTACTTCGTCGATCAGACGTTCCATAGCCTCAAGTTGTATTGGCAGCCGTCCGTCCCTGTAAGGGTCGGCCGGTTCCAGCGTGTCTATAAGACTCGCGTCGGGAATTGCCGGCTGTTCTAAATCCGCCGTGTCGTCCTCCGGGAATTTTATCTTTGCTCCCATAGCCTCAGCCCACGGGAATAGATCGGTAAATATTCTGATACTGTCGTAGCCAAATCTGCGGTACGAGGCAATTTGCGCCTTAGCCAATATTTCAGGGTCTGTATTGAACTGTGAGATCTTGCACCCGTAAACCCGTGCGACGCCATTGGCTACATTAGGATTGCACGGCAGACGATCCGCTTCCTTTCCCTGAACGATCGCGGCCCCTCGTTCAGCGGGCGTCATCCGATCTTGCACTAAAATATCCCCCCAGCTTATCTTGCTTGAAAATGGTTTAATTATTGATGGTCCAATGAAGAATTCTGGCTTTGATCAAGTCAAACACATAGAGAATAATCACCAGGACGGCGGCCATAAAAATGAATCCGACCGCGACAAGATCAAAACGTCCAAAATCCGAATAATACTGAATAAAATACCCCATACCGGACGTCGCGCCAAACATCTCCGCCACCGCCAGGAGCATAAAGGCCAGCTTCAAGGCTATCGTGCATCCCGTCAAAATAGCCGGAGACGCGGCCGGAAGGACGATGCGAAAAAGCCGCTGTATCCTGGGAATCTCTAAAGTGGAAGCGTTTTCCAAATAACGCCTGTCAATGGTCATAACCGCGGTAATGGTGCTGCCAAGGATGATCCAGAAACAACCGAGAAATATTATGAATATCGACGCCACCCGAAAGGATGGGAAAATATTGATAGCGTAAGGAGTGAGCAGTGTAACCGGAATGGCGCTGAAAGCATTGATATAGGGCGTCAGATTTTTGCGCACCAGGTTTCTGGAGCCGATAAAAGCGCCTATGGAAATTCCGGCTGTCAGAGCCAAAAAATACGCGATTACCAGAAGAGAAAGGGAACTTTTCAGCCCGGTCATCAATTGGCCAAAATATTGTTCAAAAAGTCTCGGGATTTTTGTGAGGCTGTGAAATAAAAACGGGTTGAGCACGTGAAAAATATCCGTAAGCAATATATACCCGCTCACGATTCCAATAAAAATGAGAATTATTCCGCACCGATTTTTTAAATACTGTTTCATGATCTATCAGGGCGCTCCTTTTAAAAAATTTAGGCGGCGCGGTTTTAATCTGTAAAAGGGTTCCCCGAAGAAAACCCTTTTACAGGGTTAACTGAATCTTCGCCGATCACAAATTATTCAAATTATTATCTGTAAATTGCGTCATTTTATCTTTGAAAAACTTACTGTTTGGATATTGTTCAATTAATGACTCCAACGAGCGTTTATAAATAGAGGTGTTCATGTGGTCGGCAAGATTGATACTGCCGACTGAAAGATAACCAAAGTTGCTCATCTTTTCCCACATGGCCTGAATACTTTTAGTAAATGGATCCGAATCGTATTTCAAGTGGGGGCTGAGTATAAAACTGTCCGCTGTTTCTTTCTGGAGATCCAAATTTTCCACCACAAGATCCGAAACTTCCGGCATGTTGCCTTGCATGTATTCCTCCGCCCGCAAGTAGGAGCGGAGCAGGCGATATAAGGCTTCCTCGTGGCCTTTCAGGTATGAATTGGTGGCGAGCATACGGCAGCAACTGTGGTTGGGCCACACCTCGTCAGGCCACATTTTTACTTCCAGGCCCAGTTCTCTGGCCTGAATCTGGTAACCGGTCGCGGTAGCGCCAAAATCCACTTCCCCTTTAGAAACAGCTTGTAAAACGTCTGTATTTTTTTTATATTCGATGAATTCGATCATGTCAGGGTCGTTTTTATCGCCGATAACAGTGGTTCCGCCATATGTGAATGAATAGCCGGCATCATAAAATATGCCCTTCAATACGATATCCGGCGTACCGCCGCGGGTGATACCGACCTTTTTACCCTTAAAGCTGTCAAGATCTTTATACGCCATATCAGGTTTACCGTAGACGGGCGTTTCTCCGATAACCATGTATCCCCCAAACATATTGAAATCTTGTCCGTTCGCGATTTGAGTCAGCGGCCCGCCTGTCCCGTATGTGGAAAGAACGTCTACCTTCCCTGCCGTCAAAGCTGACGCCGCGTCGGAAAGGTTGCTCATCCACACCATTTCCACGTCAATGCCTTCTTCTTTATTGAAACCATGCTTCTCGGCTATAAATTGAAACACTTGCCCGGATGTGGGTTGAGCACCGACGCGCACCTTCAATACGTCCGTCGCGGCGTATGCGCCGCAACCGCTTAACGCCAGCCCTGTAAAAAGAATTGTCATTATCAATGTTAAAAGAAATTTTTTCATTGCTTGTTAAACCCCCCTCTTTCGCCAAAATATGACACGCTTATTTAACTGGCAATGCGTTCTTTTATTTCCGTTTTTAGCGCTTCATCTCCCCCTTCCCACTCCGTTCTCTCCTGCGCGTCCTCATGGATGAGTTTGATTAAATGATTGCGCAGCCAGACAATATCTGGATCTGTATACATGTTATGCCGCGTGGGCCGCTCCGTCTCGGAAAATGAATGTTTGTACATAATGTACGCTGGCGTTTGACTCAGGACAAAAATCTCCGTCGCCAAAAGCAACGCCTCGTCAACTTCATGAGTGACAAAGAAAATGGTTTTCCTCTTGTTACCCTCCTGCAACCATAGCTTCAACACTAAATCCTGCAATTTCGCTTTTGTCACCGCGTCCAGAGAACCGAAAGGCTCATCCATCAAAAGAATGGGCGGGTCAATGGCAAAAGCTCTCGCAATGCCGCAACGCTGCTTTTGACCGCCTGAAAGTTCACCGGGCAGTTTTTCATACAAAGATCTGTCCATACCCACATTATTCATCCAATGCAGGGCCAATTCTTTATGCTGTGCCTTAGTCATGTTGGGAAAACGGCGTTCCAGCGCAATTGTAATATTTTCTCCCGCCGTCATCCAAGGGAAAAGGCCATAATCCTGAAACACAACCCCCCGCTGCAAGCTCGCGCCTTTGATTGGCCGCCCATCCACAAGCATTGAGCCTCCGTCAGGTTTTTCCAGCCCAGCCAAGAGACGGAGCAACGTACTTTTCCCGCAGCCGGATTGCCCCAGAAGGCACACAAAATCACCTGCCGCTACTTGCATGTTAATATCGCCCAGGACAACGGCTTTATCATTATAAAAAAAAGACAAATGTTCTATTAATACATTAAGCATAATCGTATTCCCTCTGCATGTTATAATGTTATTACGTGAATAATTCGATGTAATATTCACTTTACCATTACCTGTCATGTAAAGTCAAATACGCATATTTGATAAAAACTCGCGCAATCATTGAGATATCAGATACCCTAGCTTTGCGGCAAACAAGGGGGGAAATACATAACGCCTTGCAACGTAAAGGATGAGGAGATTTCCATCAAATTTTCTCCGCTTTTATTCAGGACAGACGCGGGAGATACGGCGGCGAAAAAACTTATCAGGGAGGTGATACACATGCCACTAAAAAAGAGCCTCCCTTGGCGGGCGGCTCTTTCGGCCCTGCGCCTACGGGCGCGCTACACGTCCCATAAAGAGGATGGCGCCGCTGCGATCGTCCCTTATCAGGAAAACGAAGGGATGGTCGGCGCGGAAGACGACCGGCGTCTCCTCCGGCGCGTACGGCGCGCTCATGCGGGCCATCCCCACGGCGGTCGCGGCCGCCGCCTCCGTGCCGCGCTCGTAGGCCTCTACGAAGGCCTTGTGGGCGACCGCGCTGATGTAGAGATCCCATCTGCCGTTCATGAGGGAGAAATCAGCCGACCCGTCGTCAAAGGCGCTACTGACGCCCAGGCCGCGCAGCGCGCTGGCGAGGTCGAACGTGCTTTCGGCCTTGAACGTCGGTATCCAAAGATCGACGCGCCTTCTCTCTGGCTTCGAACGCAGCGCGTCGAACAATCCGGCGTCCAGCCCGCCCTCGAGCACAGATAGGCCGTCCCGCTCCTTGGGGAGGACGAGCATCATAGAGAACGCGCCGCCAGCGTATGGCAGCCGCGCCGCCTGGAAGGCGTCCGTCTCGAAATAATCGGCATAGCGCACGGAGTGCATCATCGGGACCGTCACGCTAGATCCGCCCGTGGTGAAAAAATCCCGCTCCGACGTGGCGCTTTTGGAAAACTCGTCCGCCCAGGCCGCCTTAAAATAGAGGGCGTTCACGAGCACGAGCCTCGAATCGGCGTCTACGCTGCCCGGCGGCAGGATGTCAGTGATTTTCCCGCCAGTGTGCTCGGCGGTCCAGTCGTTTATCGTCGCCCGTGAGCGCTCGGGCTGTCCCCGGAAATCGACCGGCACGAGCTCCGTCTCATACGCGTCCTTCAAGAGGCCAGTGAACGACCTGAGAAACCGATAGCCGCTCTGAGGCCAGACAGAGTTGGCGATAAGCAGCCCCGCGCCGGGCACTGCCTGTAGGTCCTCCCGCAACGCCGCTCCAGAGCCGTGTATGTCGTCGGCGAAGTGAAGATTTTTTTTCATCTCGGCTGCGGTCTCGCCGGCTGCGCCGGCGTAGGTCATGGCGAGCGCCGTCGTGACGCTGTACGGCGAAAAACAGAAATTCCCCTGGGTGTCGGATTCCGCCGCCAGCTTGCCGTACAGGCCGGCCGCCAGCGCGTTTACGGCGAGCGCCGCCGAACTGCCGCTAGCTGCTGTTGCCTGGGCAGGGATCGCCGCCATCACCGCCGCCGCCAGCAAAAACAGCGCCGGCAGGCTGAAAAAACCTCTCGCTCCGCAGAAAATACGCATCTCTCTCACGCTCCATCCCTATAGTAAAAGCACGGTCAATTTACATCAGAACGGCTGCCGGGAAAAGGTGGAAAACTACAATTTTTGCGCTAACGGAGGTAATAGTCCGCCATCGGGTGAAGCCTCCGCGCCTTGTCCAGAGCCCGCAGGATGCCATCACGGAGCGACTCCAGCGGCTCGGTGCCGCTTGTCAGGTCGCGCCCGCCCACTATCTTTTCGCTTTCGATATAAAGGGCGCCTGACCCGCGCTCAAACCTGATGTCGTATGGCGCGGTCTCCATCTGGAGGTGATCCCAGAGCGCTCGCGCCGCCTGGCTGAACAGATCCAGCGTCGCCTCGTCATCCGGCCCCCTCCAGACGGCCTCGTCCCCGATCATGAGGCACGCGTCGCCCGATATGACCTCGACACCGGTCCTGAGCGTGCCAAGCGCGTATTTCCTGTTTATGGGTATCCCGTTGTCCTCCATGAACTTGACGGCCGCCGATATCCTCTCCTTCTCTTCCGGGTGCGTCCGGTAAATGCCTGGATCCACATAGGCCCGTTTCAGGCCCTCCTCCAGCAGCCGCTCCTGCAGCGTCAGGACGCCTATCGGGTTGTAACCCGCCTTCAGGAGCGCACGGATCCCGTGTGCGTCGGCCTCGGTCTCTATATCCACGCTGTAGGCGCCCATGACAGCGACCTGCAGCGCGCTGGCTGCGATTATGCCGGCCGCGTGTCCCTTGCTCGCTATCATGGCGGCTATGGCTATGAGTGTCATCCGCTCGTTGCGCGCCATCTGGATCATGACGTGCTTTTTATCGGCGTGTGCCATCTCGTGGGCTATGACCCCTGCCAGCTCGAGATCCGACTTTACGAAATCGATCATGCTGCGGCTCACGTAGATCGGCCCGCCGGCCAGGGCGAAGGCGTTTATCATCTTGTGGTCTATGACCTTCGCCACGTAGGGCAGGTCGCGATCCATGAAGGGTTTCAGGCGGCTCGCTATAGTCTGCACCCTGGCCGTGAGGGTCGGATCCGCCAGGACGCGCATCTGCCGTTCGATCTCCTTTACGCCCTCCCTGGCGAGCTTTTCCTCCTGGGAGGTTATGTCGGACGACCTGACATCGGGCGATACGGCAACGGGAACGGCAATCGCCGCTCCCGTAAAAACCGTAACGAATGACAGTGCGCCAAGCACAGAACACAGATATCTTTTAATGAGGTTAATTTTTTTCAGGGAAAACCCTCCCTCGCCGAACCTGCCCCCTAATGAGCGCTGGGTGATCGTTTATGCGAAACACCCGGCTAGATGTTCGTGGCCACTCCCTGGGAATAGCCCTTCATGGCGACCCGGTTCCGCCCCATGGAGAGTAGCGTCTTTCTCATCTCGGCTAAGTTTTCCTCAAGGCTCTGCCGTATTTTGCCCTCGCGGTCGAGCAGCGCCTGCCCTATCTCGCGGATCTCGTCGATGCGGCGCACGATCTGGTTGTATCCGCTCTCGCCGATCCTGCCGGCTATCGCGTTCCAGAATACCGGCCCCTCGCGCCCCTCGGCCAGCCCTAAGCCTATCGAAATGCAGTTCCAGCGCTCTAGGAGGGATTCCTGGCGCGATATGATGGACTGCTTCTGCTGGAGGACGATGAGGAGCCCCTCCATGTCGGATTGCCTGACCTTCTCCTCCTCCTCGTCGACCAGGCCCTCCAGAGACCGGTATAGCTCAAGTTCCTCCTCCACAAGGCTGTTCACCTTGTCAAAAAGCTCAGTAGGCAAAATTTGTCCCTCCCGCGGGCGGAGTCACCGCCGCAACTTTTTTTCCTGAAGCCTCCGTCTTGAGCTTCGAGATAGCCTCCACCCACGTCGCTTTTAACTCCTCGAGCATCTGGCGGACCATCCTGATCGGGACGCCGTCCTTCTTGACGTTGGCGTCCACCAGCTGATAGTACATGTAGTCGTACAGGCGCATCAGAGATGCCGCGACATCCCCCCCCTGCTCAAGGTTGAGCGTTATCATCAGCTCACGGACGACCGCCTGCGCCCTCTTGAGGTGGTTGTTGATCTGCTCCACGTCGTTCACGTCTATCGCCTTTTCCGCGGCGGCGCACGACCGTATCCCTATGTCGTACGTTATGATCAGCAGTTGCTCCTTGGACGCCATCTGGATCTGGTTGACCCTGTACGTGTCCTGAGCCTGCTGCACGAAACGTTCATCCATCCAGGCTCGCCCCCCCGTCTCTACTATTTTCGGACGGATGCTCCGCGTTGTTGAGGAACAAGCGGAAGAATCTCATCCCTTCCCGAGGAAACGGAGCATGACCTCCAGGAGCTTCTCCATCTCCAGCGGCTTCGCCACGTGCGCGTTCATGCCGTGCGCCAGCGCTTCGTCGATATCCTCCTTGAAGGCGTTGGCCGTTATGGCTATGATCGGCACGCTGCGGGAATCGTGCCTCCCGAGCGCGCGGATCCTCATGGCTGCCTCGTATCCGTTCATGACCGGCATCTGGACGTCCATGAAGATGACGTCGTAGGTGTTCTCAGGCGAGTCCTCGAACATCTTCAGGGCGGCCAGCCCGTCGGGGGCCTCGTCTGCCGACATGCCGGCCGACTCCAGCATGTCGCGCGCGATGAGGCGGTTTATCGGGACGTCGTCCACCAGGAGAGCCCTCTTGCCCGTGAATTTTTCGAGCGTGCCGGCGGCGGTTTCGTCGTAAGGGATCTCACCCGATTCACTCAGCCAGATCTCGAAGCTGAACTCGCTCCCCTCCCCCTCCTTGCTCTTCACAGCGATGTCGCCGCCCAAGAGCTGCACGATCCTCTTGCTTATGGCCAGCCCGAGGCCGGTGCCGCCGTACTGTCTCGATATGTCCCGCCCGCCCTGCTCGAACCGCTGGAAGAGCTTGGGCAGGGCCTCCTCGGATATGCCAATGCCGGTGTCGCTCACGATGAACGATACGCGCGCCATGCCGTCACGCCTCTCCACGCACTCCATGCGGAACTCGATCCTCCCGCCTTCCGGGGTGAACTTCACCGCGTTGCCCAGGAGGTTTATCAATACCTGGCGGAGCCGGAGCGAGTCGCTGACGAACGTGACGGCCGGGAGAGACTCGAAGAGGGTGCCGAACGTGACGCCCTTCTCGTCGCACCTGGGCTTGATTATGCCCACGACAGTGACGGCGAGCCGCCTCAGATCCACGGGCTCGGATGTGAGGTCGATCTTGCCCGCCTCGATCTTCGATATGTCCAGTATGTCGTTCAGCAGGCCGAGGAGGTGCCTGGAGGACGATTCGATCTGATCGACGTTAGACAGTATCTCGTCCTGCTCGCAGCCTTGGCCGAGTTTCCTCTTCACTATGTTCGTCATGCCTATGATGGCGTTCATGGGGGTGCGGATCTCGTGGCTCATCCGCGCCAAAAAGTCGCCCTTGTGCTCGTTTGCCCGGTTCGCGTCCATGACGGCCTTTTCCAGAGCCTGCTGCTGACGGGCCATCTCGGTCACGTCCGTCGTCGTGATTACGTAGCCGATCTTTTCCCCGTGCCTGTCCGTGAGGTACGCCGCGCTGCCCTTGACGTACCTCTCCGAGTCCTCCAGGAAGTAGACGGAAGCCTCGCACCCCTCCTCCAGCGCGCGGATCGGACAGTATTCCGAGTCCTCCGGGTAAATGCCGTTCTCGCTGTATGGCGTTCCGATCACGTCCTCCGGCTTCATCCCCAGGACGTCGAGCGCCTTGTCGTTGGCATATATGATGCTCCTGTCCGTGTCTGTTATGCACAGCGGCCCGCTCGCGCTCTCCTCTATGCTGTCCGCCATCTCGTCGAACTCGTCGGCCAGCGTGCCCAGCTCGTCCTTAACGGGGGCGTTGAAGCGGAACTGGCGCTCGCCAGCGTGGAAGCGCGCGATGCCATTTATGAGGCGGGTGACGCTGTTCGTAAACACGGAGGCCATCCAGATCGCTATCAGGACGACCAGCGCTATCATGGTGCCGGCCGATATCACGAGCTGGGTAGCCGTATCCTGCAAATTCTTGCGGATGGCCTCCCTGCCCTCCTCCTCCGCCACGCGCAGATTGTCGTTGGCGTCCGCTACGAGGCTGTCCAGCTCCTCCTTGGTCTCCATCGCGGGGCGCTGGAAGTAATCGAACCCCGCGCCTATCGTCACGATGCCGAACCCTCTCTTCGACGCGCCGTACCGCCCGGTGTAGTAGGGAATGGCGGCGGCGGTGGTGAGCTTCGTGAGGCCGCTCCAGAGGATCAAAAACGAGCCGGAGCCGCCCTCCGCCGTGAGGTCGAACCAGCCGGTGCACTGCGGCGCGAAGTTGAGATAGCGCCCGTCAAGGCCCACCAGACCCGCCTCCGTGAGGGCCGGCGCGGGCCGTTTGTTCACAGACTGCTCGACGAAGGTCGGCTGATCCTTTATGAACTCGACGTAACCCTTGCCGCTCCTCTGCCAGGCCTCGTAGATGCTCTCCTCCAGCCAGGGGGTCTGAGGCTCGCCAGTTTCAGGGTCGTAGCCCGTTATCGAGTGGTGGCGCGGGTGACAGATGCTGCGGCATTTATAATCCCATATGAACGCGTAGTTGCCGTCGTAGGCGTTTGGCAGCTCCGTGTATCTGTACTGGGTGGGCATCAGGTGATCCGTGAACTCCATGATGTGATCGTGGTTCAGCGCGAGGGTGACGTAACCGACCTTCTTCCCGTCCCGCGCCACTGGCGTAGCCCAGCGGACTATGCCCCGGAACCTGCGGCCGTTCGGGTTCTCCATCCCGGCGTAAGCCTCTTCCTCCGGCCGGAACTCCAGCCCGCGCGCGGCCAGGTTCTCCGGCGTGTACATGCCAATATAGCGCGACGGCACATAAGCGCCTATGACCTCGGAGACGTATATCTCCCCCGGCGCGAGATCCTTCAGCTCGTCGAAATACGTTTCTGCCTTCACGAACGTGTTGCGCCGGTCCGACACGTCTTTCAGCCCGCTGTCAGCCCCCTGGCCCGTCACGGCCTTTACGGCCTCGTTCCCGTCAAGGTCAACGAAAGTCGCCTCCAGGTAGAGCGGCGCGTATTCGTACTCGAACGGGTCGGGCTCGCGATACCTGAAACTCCTGTCGTTCTCCCTGTTAGAGGATTCAGCCATTTTACCCGGGGCTGGCGTCTGGGCCTGGATCCAGGATTTCCCGTCCGGCGCCAGCGCCCATTCGCTCTTTTTTATGAGCCTTCCCCGCTTCCTCCCCACAAACCGCCTGTAGCTCTCCGCGTCAGGCGGCATGGAGGCTAAGAAGAGTATGTCGTCGTCCCTGTCGTACAGGAAATTCGCCACGGCGCGCGCCGTGTCTGTCGTCATCCGCTCGATGTCCTCCGTGGCCCTGTCGTCCAAAGCCTCGACGGAGTTGCTCACTGCGATCTCGCCGGTCCTCGACAGGGCCGTGTTCATGGATGCCGCGAGCTCCTGCATCTTCGTGCTGAGGTCGCTGCCCAGCGAGTCAAACTGCCTCCACGCGATGTAAGTGAGCAGCACGATGGGAATGACCTTTATAAGGACGAAAATGGCTATGAGCTTGGCCCTCATCCCCCAGCCAAGCCAGCTCTTGAGGCTTTCGATCATATCGTTGAAAGCTCTTGTGGTTTTTTTCACGTTCACCGTCTCTTTCGACCGTCCGCGCAACGCGCCTACGTCAAAATTGCGCAAAGGAGAGGCCATCAAACCGTTGCGGCGCCTGCTTCTTAAAACGGCAAAATGCCGCTTAAGGTAATGAACCGGCCTTTAGGCCCAAAAAAGGGCACCAGCACGGTGCCGTTATTATAATCTATTTATCAAATTTTCGCGCCAGCCAATGCGGGTTATCATCCGGGCAACAGCATTTTCACCTCTTTTTCTTCCAGGTTGAAGAAACCGGTTGAAGAAATATCTAGACAAAGGCCAAACACGAGTTGCGGGCGTAGCCTGCTTTAGTATATACTGATTCATATATATTTTTGGAGGGAAAATCAAATGGCAAGGAAAATTTCCGATTCTGAGTGTCTGGCAAATTACAAAAAACTCTGTGAATTATTTACAAAAGTTATTCCCAATTCACAACGTTATAGCGTCGTATATGGTTGTGGGGTTGATGTTGGAATGATGGATTTTGTGGTCATTCGTAAAACGACATATACCTATTCAAATTATGCCATTGGTTACGATACCAATGAACACGAGATTGTAATTCTTCCAGTGGATATTGATGTGGAACATTATGGAACACCATATTACCTAAAGAAATCAGAAATAGAAAAAGCTATTCAAAATTGGATATCAAAAGAAATAACCATTCAGGACAAACGGCTTCCAAAAAAATATATACAATTTGTTGTACCTGAATTTATAAATGAGGATGAGGATGAAGTTTGTATCCCCGTAAAACAGGATGCGGAATCAAAAAAGTTTGGACAGTATTTTGTGGAAAATTATATGAACAAGCAAAATGAAAGTATCCTGCAAAAAATAGTTTCATTGTTTGTAAAAAAATAAAGTACGGGCAAACGGCGTATAACAGGTCTGTATATGCTTCGGGCGCAGTAGCGCTCTTAGCCTCCGTTCGCCTAGGTCAGTCGCTACGCTCCTTCCCACGGCTCACTCCGGCACATTTTGGCGGCACGAAACCCTACGGGTTTCTTTATAGTGCCGCCAAAACGTCATATAGAACAAGTTCACATATTTTCAAACTACTATTGTAAATCCGGGAAAAACCGTCAAAGTGTATACTTTTTCATACACATTTCACGGATTAATAATAATATAAAGACATATAGGGACTTGTCGGGAATTTGGGTACATTTGTGTCATGCGTCATTTTTGGGCCGCCCCCGGAGCGGAGGACGGAGGGAAAAGCCGATGGCCTTATCCGTTTCAGGAACAATCCCGCTGGCTGGAAGCCTGCGGGTAAGAGCCGGGAACTTCAACATTACCGGTAC